>JABFXP010000771.1 GCA_013361685.1 Catenulispora sp. | reverse complement strand
GGTCTGAGGCCTGAGGGTTCGAGAGTCTGAGCTCGGCCTCCAGGCCCCGAGAGCCGGTCCCGGAGCCTGCGGCCCGGCGTCCCCCGGCGTCCGCCACCAGCGCGTTGTACGCTCGCCGGGTGACGAACACCGCAGACGACCCTTACCAGAGCGCCGACCCTTATCAGCTGGCGCAGACCGCCGCCGAGCGCCTCACCGACCTCGCAGGCCGGCACGACGTGGCCGTGGTCATGGGCTCCGGGTGGGCCGAGGCCGCGGACGCCCTCGGCGCCCCGGACTGGGAGTCGCCGGTCGACGCCCTGCCCGGCTTCGCCGCCGCGACCGTGGTCGGGCACGCGGGCAAGGTGCGCTCGATCACCGTCGGGGGCAACAAGGTCCTGGCGTTCCTCGGCCGGACCCACCTGTACGAGGGCCGCGGGGTGGCCTCGGTGGCGCACGGGGTGCGGACCGCGGTGGCCAACGGCGTGAAGACCATCGTCCTCACCAACGGCTGCGGGGGCCTGCGCGCCGACATGCACGCCGGGCAGCCGGTGCTGATCAGCGACCACATGAACCTGCAGCTGGAGTCGCCGATCGTGGGCGCCCGGTTCGTGGACCTCACCGACCTGTACTCCGAACGGCTGCGCGCCCTGGCCCGCACCGTGGATCCGGACCTGGCCGAGGGCGTCTACCTGGCGCTGCGCGGCCCGCACTTCGAGACCCCGGCCGAGATCCGGATGTTCCGCACCTGGGGCGCGGACCTGGTCGGCATGTCCACCGCGCTGGAGGCGATCGCGGCCCGCGAGGCCGGGGCCGAGGTGCTGGGTATCTCCCTGGTGACGAACCTCGCCGCCGGCATGACCGGCGAGCCGCTGTCGCACACCGAGGTGATGGAGACCGGCGCGGCGTCGGCGGCGTCCCTGGGGACGCTCCTTCGAGGCGTCGTCGAGAAGATCTGACGCCCGGAAGGAAACGCGATGACGCAGCACATCGATCAGGGCACAGGCGCCGACAACGCCACAGTCACCACGGCCGGCAGCGACGCGATCAGCGCCGCGCTGTTCGCCGCCGCGCGCGCCTGGCTGGCCGAGGACCCGGACCCGGCCACCCGCGCGGAGCTGGCCGACCTGCTGGAGGGCGCGGAGTCCGGCGACCCGGTCGCGTACGGCTACCTGGAGGACCGGTTCGACGGCCGCTTGCAGTTCGGCACCGCGGGCCTGCGCGGGGAGTTGGGGGCCGGCCCGAACCGGATGAACCGGGTGACGGTGCTGCGCGCCGCCGCCGGTCTGGCCGCGCATCTCACGGAGCAGCACGGCACCGGCCAGGTCGTGGCGATCGGCTACGACGCCCGGCACAACTCGCGCCGGTTCGCCGAGGACACCGCCGAAGTGATGCTGGGCGCGGGCCACCGGCCGTACCTGATGCCGCGCGAGCTGCCCACGCCGATGCTGGCGTTCAGCGTGCTGCGCCTGGGGGCGCAGGCCGGCGTGATGGTGACCGCGAGCCACAACCCGGCGCGGGACAACGGCTACAAGGTCTACCTCGGCGACGGCTCGCAGATCACGACTCCGAACGACGCCCTGATCGCGGCGAAGATCGACGCGGTCGGGGCGCTGGCGGACGTGCCGCGCGGCGCGGTCGAGGACGCCGAGACGGTCTCCGAGGACGTGATCGACGCCTACGTGGCCGCCTCGGCGGCGCTGGTCGCCGAGTCCACGCACCGGGATCTGCGGTTCGTCTACACGGCGATGCACGGGGTCGGCTTCGAGCTGTTCCACCGCGTCCTGACGAACGCCGGGTTCCCCGAGCCGATCAGCGTCCCGCAGCAGCAGCACCCCGATCCGGACTTCCCGACCGTCGCGTTCCCCAACCCGGAGGAGCCGGGGGCCCTGGACCTGGCGTTCGCGCTGGCGGCGGAGCACGACGCGGACGTCGTCATCGCCAACGACCCGGACGCCGACCGGATGGCGCTGGCCGTCCCCGACCCGGCGGCCCCGGGCGGCTGGCGCCGGCTGTCCGGCGACGATCTCGGCATGCTGCTCGGCCGCTATCTGGCCAGCGCCGGGCGCCGCGGGACGTTCGCGACGTCGATCGTGTCCTCGGAGGGGCTGGCGGCGATCGCCGCCGAGGCGAAGATCGGCTACGCGCGCACGCTGACCGGGTTCAAGTGGATCTCGAAGGTCCCGGACCTGGCGTTCGGCTATGAGGAGGCGATCGGCTACTGCGTCGACCCGCGGCATGTCCGCGACAAGGACGGGGTGACCGCCGCGCTGGTGGCGGCCGAGTTCGCGGCCGGGCTCAAGGCGGCCGGCCGCACCCTGCTCGACGCGCTGGCCGATCTGGACCGGGTGACCGGCAACCTGGTGACCGCGCAGCTGTCGATCCGCACCGCCGATCCGGAGCAGATCCAGACGATGATGCGGACGCTGCGCAAGGAGCCGCCGGGCACCGTCGGCGGCGTGGCGGTCACGGCGGCCGGCGACCTGTCGGCGGGCGGGCAGGCGCTGCCGCCGGAGCAGGGGCTGCGGCTGGCGCTGGCCGGCGGCTGGATCGCGGTGCGGCCGTCGGGGACCGAGCCGAAGCTGAAGTGCTACATCGAGCTCGGGGACCGCGCGGCGGCGGACCGGACGCCGGTGGTGGCGCGGATCGCGGCGGTGCGGGCCGACTTGGAGGAGTGGTTCGGGCAGTTCGCGTAGCCGGCGACACGCGGCGGAAGACGCACAACCGATAGGGGGCGGCCGGTCTGAACCGGCCGCCCCCTATCAGGTCAGATCTTCCAAGCCCTAGAAGGCCCCGGCAGCCGCCGCGACCACCAGCGCCACGGCGACCGCGAACGGCCCGACCGTGAACCAGGTCCACGTCACCTTCGTGGCCGGCGCCGCCTCCACCGACGTCGAGCAGGCCCGCTGCCGGTCCCGCATCTCGGCCACGGCCTGGTCGGCGAACGCCATGGTCTCGATCGGGTCGTGGTGCCGGCTGCGCTGGCCGCCGTAGCCGCCGGTGTCGCCGGCGCCCGCGGACTGCCGCGCGGCCTCGGCCTTGAGCTGGCGGATCTGCTTGGCGGCGGCCCGGTCGGACTTGCGGCGCTCGTGCATCGACACCGGGATGGCCCAGATCGTGTACTTGCGGGCGCGGCCCTCCTCCGGCACGGTCTCCACGACCATGGACAGCCGGGCGGCCACCGCGTCGACGCGCGGCCAGGCGATCTCGATCCGGCGGAACGGGTTGCGGATCACCAGCTGCTCGCTGTAGCTGAACGCCGCCGGATAGATGCCGCCGACGACGCCCGCGACGATCATGAGCAGCCCCACGAAGGTGCCCACCGGGTGGTTCTCGGAGCCCAGGCCGAACGCGAACAGGAAGATCACGCCGAAGACCACCAGGAGGCCGCCGGTGGCCAGGGAGCCGACCGTGCGGTAGGAGGTGGGCTTCTCCGCGGGCGCCGCCGAAGCGCCGTCCGCCGAGGTCGGGGATTTGAGTCGCATACACCCGATTCTGCCACCCCTCGTCCCGACCCCCGAGACGGCAAACCAATCGTGACGAAGTAGTGATCGCCCCACCCGTCGCCCACCACCACCCCAACAGCGGAGCTACGCCCTGTTTAACCTTGCCATTTCGCCTGCTGAAGCCCCTTAGCTACCGTGGTCGGGTGACCGCACAACTCGCCCTCGACGAAGCGGGCCTACGCCGCCTCCTCCACGGCCTCCCGCCGGTGGACCAGGTCGGCGCCGACGCCCGGGCCGCCAAGCTGGGAACCCGATCGATCAAGACCTCCGCGAAGGCCCAGGCCCTGGACCTGGCCGTGCGCATGGTCGACCTGACCACGCTGGAGGGCGCCGACACTCCGGGCAAGGTCCGGGCGCTGTGCGCGAAGGGCATCCGCCCCGAACCGGACCAGCCGGACTGCCCGAGCGTGGCCGCCATCTGCGTCTACGGCGACATGGTGCCGACCGCCAAGGCCGCGCTGGCCGGCACCGGGGTGAAGGTGGCGGCGGTGGCCACCGCCTTCCCCAGCGGCCGGGCGCCGCTGGCGGTGAAGCTGGCCGACACCGTCGCCGCGGTCGAGGCCGGCGCCGACGAGATCGACATGGTGATCGACCGCGGCGCCTTCCTGTCCGGCCGGTACGCCCTCGTCGCCGAGGAGATCGCGGCGGTGAAGGCGGCGTGCCGCACCAACGGCCACGACGCGCACCTGAAGGTGATCCTGGAGACCGGCGAGCTGGCGACGTACGACAACGTCAAGCGCGCCTCCTGGCTGGCGATGCTGGCCGGCGCCGACTTCATCAAGACCTCCACCGGCAAGGTGAGCCCGGCCGCGACGCTGCCGGTGACCCTGCTGATGCTGGAGTCGGTCCGCGACTTCCGGGCGCAGACCGGGCGGCAGGTCGGCGTGAAGCCGGCCGGCGGCATCCGCACCGCGAAGGACGCGATCAAGTACCTGGTGACGGTCAACGAGACCGCCGGCCCGGACTGGCTGGACCCGGACTGGTTCCGCTTCGGCGCCTCCAGCCTGCTGAACGACCTGCTGCTGCAACGCCGCAAGCTCGCCACCGGCGTGTACTCCGGCCCCGACTACGTGACGGTGGACTGACCCATGGCCAACTCAGGCATCTTCGAATACGCGCCGGCCCCGGAGTCCCGTTCGGTCGTCGACCTCAAGGCGTCCTACGGGCTGTTCGTCGACGGGGAGTTCACCGAGGGCTCGGCCGGCTCGTTCAAGACCGTCAACCCGGCCACCGAGGAGGTCCTCGCCGAGGTCGCGATGGGCGACGACGCCGACGTCGACCGGGCCGTGGCCGCCGCGCGCCGGGCCTACGACCAGGTGTGGTCGCGGCTGCCGGGGCGGGAGCGCGCGAAGTACATCTTCCGGATCGCGCGGATCATCCAGGAGCGGGCGCGGGAGCTGGCGGTCCTGGAGTCGCTGGACAACGGCAAGCCGATCCGGGAGTCCCGGGACGTCGACATCCCGTTGGCGGCGGCGCACTTCTTCTACTACGCCGGCTGGGCCGACAAGCTGCCGTACGCGAACCTCGGACCGGATCCGAAGCCGCTGGGCGTGGCCGGGCAGGTGATCCCGTGGAACTTCCCGCTGCTGATGCTGGCGTGGAAGGTGGCGCCGGCGCTGGCGTGCGGGAACACGGTGGTGCTGAAGCCGGCCGAGACCACACCGCTGACGGCGCTGCTGTTCGCGGAGATCTGTCAGCAGGCTGATCTGCCGCCGGGCGTGGTGAACATCGTGACCGGGGCCGGGGCCACCGGCGCCGCCGTGGTCGGGCACCCGGGCGTGGACAAGGTGGCCTTCACCGGCTCCACGGAGGTCGGGCGGCTGATCGCGAAGCAGGTCGCGGGCACGGCGAAGAAGGTGACGCTGGAACTCGGCGGGAAGGCGGCGAACCTGGTCTTCGAGGACGCGCCGCTGGAGCAGGCCGTCGAGGGGATCGTCGACGGGATCTTCTTCAACCAGGGGCACGTGTGCTGCGCCGGGTCGCGGCTGCTGGTGCAGGAGTCGGTGGCCGAGGAGGTCGTGGACCGGCTGCGGGAGCGGATGAAGACGCTGCGGGTCGGCGACCCGCTGGACAAGAACACCGACATCGGGGCGATCAACTCCGCCGAGCAGCTGGCGAAGATCCGGACCCTGTCCGAGGCCGGCGAGGCCGAGGGGGCCACGCGCTGGTCGCCGCCGTGCGAGCTGCCCGAGCGCGGGTTCTTCTTCGCGCCGACGATCTTCACCGGCGTGTCGCAGGCGCACCGGATCGCCCGGGAGGAGATCTTCGGGCCGGTGCTCAGCGTGCTGACGTTCCGGACCCCGGCCGAGGCCGTGGAGAAGGCGAACAACACCGCGTACGGCTTGTCCGCGGGCGTGTGGACCGACAAGGGCTCGCGCATCCTGTGGCTGGCCCAGCGGATGCGGGCCGGCGTGGTGTGGGCCAACACGTTCAACCGTTTCGACCCCACCTCGCCGTTCGGCGGGTACAAGGAGTCCGGGTACGGCCGCGAGGGCGGGCGCCACGGTCTGGAGGCTTACCTCGATGTCTAAGACTGCTGCGAAGAACGCCGCGGCGGCCGCCGAAGCCCCGCGTTCCTCGGTGCGCAAGACCTACAAGCTCTACATCGGCGGTGCCTTCCCGCGCTCGGAGAGTGGACGGAGCTACACGGTGACCGCTCCCGGCGGCGAGTTCATCGCCAACGCGGCTCAGGCCTCCCGCAAGGACGCGCGGGACGCGGTGCGGGCGGCGCGGTCCGCGCAGGCGGGGTGGGCGAAGGCGACGGCGTACAACCGGGGCCAGGTGCTGTACCGGATCGCCGAGATGCTGGAGGAGCGGCGGGACCAGTTCGCGCAGCAGATCGTCAGCGTCGAGGGCGGGGCCTCGGCCGCGGCCTACGCGCAGGTGGACGCCGCCGTCGACCGCTGGGTCTGGTACGCCGGGTGGTCCGACAAGCTGTCGCAGGTGCTGGGCTCCGCGAACTCGGTGGCCGGGCCGTACTGGAACATCTCCTCGCCGGAGCCCACCGGGGTGGTGGCGGTGCTCGCGCCGGCCACGCCGACGCTGCTGGGGCTGACGTCGGTGATCGCCCCGGCGATCGTGGGCGGCAACGCGGTGGTGGCGGTGGCGCCGGACGCGTGCGCCGTGCCGGCGGTGACGCTGGGCGAGGTGATGGCGACCTCGGACCTGCCCGGCGGGGTGGTGAACCTGCTGACCGGGTCCACGGCGGAGCTGGCGCCGTGGCTGGCCGCGCACCTGGACGTGAACGCGCTGGACCTGGCCGGCGTCGAGGCCGGGTCGGAGCTGGCGCGGGAGCTGGAGGTCGCGGCGGCGGAGAACCTGAAGCGGGTGGTGCGGCCCGGCCGGGACCACGACTGGAACGCCGATCCGGGGCTGGCGCGGGTGAAACCGTTCCTGGAGACGAAGACCGTCTGGCATCCGGTCGGGATCTGAGGGTCCGAGGATCCACTGTCACAGTTCGTCGACGATCAGACGCGCTCACGGGTGTCCCGCCGTAACGGCGGGGCACCCGTCGTCGTTGAGCGGACATGCCCGAGAACCACCGTTTCGCGAGCCGGGCGCTGGGCCTGGCCGCGCTGACCGGCGCCGTGCTGGCCGCCGCGCCCGTCGCCCGGGCCGACGCGCCGGACACGACGCCGAAGCCGATGACGCCGGCCGAGCTGACCCGCGGGCTGTCCGCGGTGCCGCTCTACCCGCTCGCGGGCGGGCCGCTGGACCTGCTGTCGAACCGGCTGGCGGTGCCGGTGGGCGGGACCGAGGTGTCGACGTCCCCGGTGACGGCGCCGTTCCGGAACGGGCTGCCGCTGCGGGACGTGCCGGCGGTGGGATCCCTGCTGGTGCCGGGAGACTGAGCCGCCTGTGGGGCCCGTGTCAGCGCTCGACGACGGTGGGCTACCCTGACCCCCACGACTTAGGGGAGAGGGAGCGGCGTGGACGAGACCACATCCGGGTTCGGGGAAGACCCGCTGGCGCCGGGCTGGACGCCGCCGGAGATCGACACCACCAAGGCGCACCCGGCGCGCATCTACGACTGCCTGCTCGGCGGCAAGGACCACTTCGACGTCGACCGGCAGGCGGCGGAGGTCGTGGTCAAGGCGCTGCCCGGGGCCCGGGAGATGGTCCGGGAGAACCGCGCGTTCCTCGGCCGGGCGGTCCGCCACCTCGCCGAGGCCGGGATCAGCCAGTTCCTCGACATCGGGACCGGCATCCCCGGCCCCGGCAACACCGGTGAGGTCGCGCGCTCGGTCAACCCCGAGGCGCGGGTCGTGTACGTCGACTACGACCCGGTGGTCGCCGTCCACTCCCGGGCGCTGCTGGCCGGGGTGGATCCGGCCCTGACCGCGATCCTGGTGGCCGACGTGCGCGATCCGGCCTCCATCCTCCAGGCGCCGGCCACCCGGGCGGTCCTGGACTTCGACCGGCCGATCGCCGTGTTGATGGTGGCGCTGCTGCACTTCATCAAGCCCGAGGAGGACGCCCACGGCATCGTCGCGACGTTCCGCGACGCGCTGCCGCCCGGCAGCGCCGTGGTGATCTCGCACGGCACCGACGGCGGCGACCCGGAGACGTCCGCCGAGGCGCGCAAGGGCTGGGACAACGCCACCTCGCAGTTCACCATCCGCGGCCGGGACGACATCACCGCGCTGTTCGACGGCTTCGAGCTCACCGAGCCCGGCGTGGTGAACGTGCCGTTGTGGCGGCCCGACGGGGAGCCGCGGGAGGACTGGGACGCCATCTGGTTCGACGGCGGCGTCGGGTTCAAGCGCTGACGCGCCGCCGTCCGGCGAAAGCGAAGGGGCCGGCCCGAAGGCCGGCCCCGGCGGCGATGACCTCAGCCGCCTGACTGTCGCGGATCGCAGCCCGGCGAAACCGCGGACCTACTCCGCGGTCCAGTTGCCGATCGGCAGACCGCCCTCACCCTGCTGCGGCGGCTGTTGCTGCTGCTGCTGACCCGCCGGCGGCACCGTGGGGATCGCCTGCGTCATCATCGAGTCGGCGTCCTGCTGCGGCGGCTGCGGCTGGCCCCACTGCGGCTGCGGAGCCGGAGCGGACTGCTGCTGCTGCGGCGGCGGGCCCCACTGGCCCTGCTGCGGGGGCGCCTGCTGCTGCTGCGGCGGCGGACCCCACTGACCCTGCGGCTGCGGCTGCTGCTGGCCCCACTGGCCCTGCGGCGGCTGGCCGTAGCCGGGCGCCGGGCGCGGGTTGTGCTGCTGGAAGTAGCCCAGGATCAGCCAGGAGCCGATGCCGGCGACCGCGAGCTCTCCGATGGAGACGAAGAAGCCCTGGGTCTTGCCCCAGCCCGTGCCGAACAGCGAGCCGTTCGGGTCGAAGACCGGCGCCTGCTCGGCCCCGAAGGACGAGAACAGCGCCACCACCCCGAACAGGTCCATCACACCGATCGTGATCAGCGCGATCAGGGTGATGACCTTGGCGGTCTTGAGGTGGTTCGTCACGTGGGCCAGCCACACCGCGCCGACGAGGGCGGCGGTGACCTCGACGCTCAGCAGCACCGTGACTTCGATGGCGGCACGGTCCGAGAACTTCGATCCATCCTCGCCCGGCCCGAACAAGAACGTGATGGTATGGAACAGCGTGCTGATGGCCGCGAACGCGAGCAGCACAAAGGCCGCCGGTTCGCGCAGGCGCTGAGCTATCGGAGGCATTACCTCTAGCCCCTAACTGTGAGTCGGTCAGTCTTCGGCTGACAGCCTTCCATACAACCAGGGGCGCGGGAACAAGAAACAGTCAGGTCATCGCGGAATCAGGTGATTGACGCCGATTTGGCTTTGCCAAGGAATTACCGAATCGGTGGTACAGCCGTAACCGTTGACGGGTTTAGCGACAGCTCAGGCCGCGACCAAGTCGGCGTGCAGAGTGCGCACCGCGCCGTTCTCCCGCAGTTTGCGCAGTGCCCGCCACAAGGTGGACTTCACCGTGCCGATCGACATCCCGAGCCGCTCGGCGATCTCGGAGTCGGTGTAGGAGCCGTAGTAGCGCAGCGCCAGCACCTGGCGGTCGCGGTGCGGCAGGGCGGCCAGCGCGCCGTGCAGAACCGTACGCAGCTCGACACGGTCGGTGTCCGGGTCCCACACCGGGGAGTCCGGCAGCTCGTCGGAGGCCGGGTACTCCTCGACGCGGTGCCGGCGCCACTGGGAGATCTGGTGGTTGGACATGGTGCGCCGCACATAGGCGTGCGCCACCCGCTTGTCAGCTATGCGGTTCCACGCGCCGTAGACCTTCACCAGGCCTTCCTGCAACAGGTCCTCGGCGTCGGCGGGGTTGGGCGTCAGCTGGCAGGCCGCGCGCAGCAGCGTCGTCCGGCGCGCGGCGACGTACTCCGAGAAGTCGTCGCGGGCGCCACAGGCGTCGGGGGCAAGAGCGGTCATGAGTAAAAGCGTTGTGGCCGCCTTTCCGCGCTTCGTCCCCGCCGTGTCACAGCCGTGCAACAGCCCGATCCTGAAGACTTCCTGAGAGCCGCCCAGGTCAAGGCACAATGTGACCATGCCGTCCCTGCTCCTGGTCGAAGACGACGCCGCCATCCGCACGGCGCTGCAGCTCGCCCTGACCCGCCAGGGCCACCAGGTCGCGACCGCCGCCAGCGGCGAGGAGGCACTCGCCTTGTACAAGAGCGTGCGCCCGGACCTGATCGTCCTGGACGTCATGCTGCCCGGCGTGGACGGCTTCGAGGTGTGCCGCCAGATCCGCCGCACCGAACAGCTCCCGATCATCCTGCTCACCGCCCGCAGCGACGACATCGACGTGGTCGTGGGCCTGGAGTCCGGCGCCGACGACTACGTCGTGAAACCGGTCCAGCCGCGGGTCCTGGACGCCCGCATCCGCGCCGTCCTGCGCCGCGGCGACCGCGAGACCTCCGACGTGGCGGTCTACGGCGACCTGACGGTGGACCGCTCGGCGATGACGGTGAGCAAGCGCGGCACCCCGATCCCGTTGACCCCGACCGAACTGAAGCTGGTGATGGAGCTGTCCCGCCACGCCGGCCAGGCCCTGTCCCGCCAGCAACTGCTGCGCCTGGTGTGGGAGCACGACTACCTCGGCGACTCCCGGCTGGTGGACGCCTGCGTGCAGCGCCTGCGCGCGAAGGTCGAGGACGTCCCGGCCGAGCCGATGCTGATCAAGACGGTGCGCGGCGTCGGCTACCGCTTGGATCCGCCGCGTGCTTAGGCAGAAGCCGCCGAGGACGCCGGGGACGCCCAAGACGCCCAGGACGCCGCGGCCGGCGAAGCGCCCGGAGCTGCCGCGCCGCGCCGAGCGGGAACGGCAGCGGCACCGGCGGCCGCTGCGGCTGACCGGGCTGCGGATGCGCCTGCTGGCGGCGTTCGCGGCGGTGGCGCTGCTGACCTCGGCGGCGGTGACCGGGGTCTCGTACGTGCTGACGCGGCAGTCGCTGATGACGCGGATCAACGAGACGTCGGTGCAGCAGTTCGAGGCCGCGGTCAACCAGTACAAGCAGCAACTCGCCGATGCCGACGCGGACGCTACCTCCACCGCACTCCGGAACCTGGCCGGCGACCTGCAGATCGCCGGCGGGAACGACTGGGTCGTCTACAAGGACCAGACCAGGCTGGCCACGACCAACGACACACTCAGCTACGACACGGTGCCGCCGTCCCTGCGCACCACCGCGCGCAAAGGCGTCGTGGCCTGGCAGCGGGCCAAGGTGGACGGCCAGCCCTTCCTGATCCTCGGCAGTTCGCTGGAGGGCAAGGACATCGAGATCTACGACTTCGTCAGCCTGCAACCGCAGCAGGAGGACCTGAACCGGCTGGCGCAGAACTCCGGCATCGCCTCGGCGGTCGCCATCGCCATATCGCTCGCGCTGGGCCTGCTGGCCTCGCGCGGCGTGCTGCTGCCGTTGCGGCGGCTGGGGATCGCGGCCCGGCGGCTGGGCTCGGGCAAGCTCGACACCCGGGTCGAGGTGCGGGGCAACGACGAGGTCGCGGACGTCTCGCGCACCTTCAACGAGACCGCGGACGCCCTGGAGCGCTCGATCGCCGAGCTGCGGTCGCTGGAGGCCTCCTCGCGGCGGTTCGTCGCCGACGTCTCGCACGAGCTGCGCACGCCGCTCACCGCGATGACCGCCGTGACGGACCTGCTCGAAGAGGCCACCGACGTCGGCGACGAGAGCGCGCCGGCCGCGCAGCTCATCGTGAACGAGACCCGGCGGTTGGCCCGGCTCGTGGAGGACCTGATGGAGGTCTCGCGGTTCGACGCGGGCACGGCGCAGGTGCGGCTGGAGGAGGTCGACCTGGTGGCGCTGGTCCACGGCTGTCTGGACGCGCGGGGCTGGACCGGGCGGGTCACCCTGCACGTGCCGGAGTCCTTGCCGATCGTGGTGGACCAGCGGCGGATCGACGTGATCGTGGCGAACATGGTCGGCAACGCGATAAAGCACGGCGGCGAAGGTCCGGTGGAGCTGTTCATCGGGACGTCCGGGACGAATCTGCTGTTGCAGGTGCGCGATCACGGACCGGGCATTCCGAAGGACGCGCTGGAGCACATCTTCGAGCGCTTCTACAAGGCCGACAAGGCGCGCGGCCGATCCGAGGGCAGCGGGCTCGGCCTGTCGATCGCGTACGAGAACGCGCACGTCCACGGCGGCGAGCTCACCGGCGCCAACCATCCCGAAGGCGGTGCGGTGTTCACGTTGCGGCTGCCGGTGCCCGAGCCGGGAGGACTGGCGTGAGGCGGTGGCGGACGGCGGCGGTGGCGGCCGTGGTGTCGGCGGTGGCCCTGGTGGCCGGCGCCTGCGGTGTCCAGCCGACCGGCGTGAACATCGCCACCACCTCGCCGTTCAGCGTCTCGAAAGCCGAGGGCACATCACCGACCTCCGCGCCGGGCACCGATCCCTACCAGGTGAAGATCTTCCTGATGCCCAAGACCAACGGCTCGGCCATCCTGGTCACCCGATGGATCGACAAGAAGCCGGCCACTGCCATCGACCTGCTGCCGCAGCTGTGGGACACGAACATCCGCGAATCCGAGGCCGAGAATCTGACCACTTATGTGAACCCGGACTTCACGCTGGTGCAGACGAAGAACGCCCACGAGTACGTCATCGAGGGCGCGGAACCGAGCGCGAACGCACTGATCCAGCTGACCTGCACCTTCGACGCCTGGTGGCGCGACCACCGGGACGGCACGAGCGAGGCGTCCACCCAGTTCCGGTACCAGGGGGCGGTCATCAGCACGTGGGACGACTGCGCTTCTCTGCTCGGGCCCGATCCCTCGCCGGCGGGCAAGCCGCGCCCGGGCGCGGTGCCCAGCACCTACGGCAACTGACCACCGAACGCGACGACCGCGCGACCCCCTGCGCGGGAGTCGGCGCGGCCGCCGGAAAGAATCACCTATGTGAACCGGCTGTCCGCCGGAGTATGTCCGTGCCCTGATCGCACGGGTGGCATCCGGGCCGTCTCCGCTCGGCGGTGGACGGCCCGGGTTCGTGGGTCGTGAAGCTTCAGTGGTCCGGCTCGGCAGGCGGCCGTCACCGCTGTCGGCGACCGCCCTCAGAGCCCTGATCCAGAGACCATAACGAGCGGCGGTCGCTTTCGGCTCACCAGCCGTCCGGTCCAGCGGCTGGACGGTCCGACCGGTCGGCACGGCAGCCGGGCTGCTCATCGGCCGGCTCGGCAGCCGTCCGGTTCAGCGGCCGTCCGGTTCAACAGCCGTTCAGCGCGGCAGCCGGAAAGCGCGGCCGGCCGGCTCAGAAGTGAGTCAGCCCGCCCAGCCCGCCCAGCCCACCGAGCCCCGGCAGGTTGCCGGCCAGCCCGCCGACCACCGGCAGGCTCTTCACCGGCAGCGCGTCGGTCACCTTCTCCAGCGGGCCGTCGGCCTTCGCCGGCGGCGCCGTCGCCGGGGGCGGGGCCTGCGGCATCGGCGGGTTCTGCGGCATCGGCGGCATCTGCGGCATCGGCGGCACCGCAGGGGGCGGGACCGCGACGGGGGCGGCCGGGGGCGCCCACGGGGCCGCGATCGCGTGCGAGGCGCTGTGGGCCAGGCTCGGGTGGCTGTAGTCGGTGGCGCGGCTGCGGGTCTGCGGCCCGTCCGCGACCGAGCCGGCCAGGCCGGGGACGTACTGCAGACCGGGGCTCGCGTCCGCCATCACCTGGGGCAGCTGGTTCACCCCCGGCAGGCTGGCGATCGGCACTCCGGCGATCTGGCCGGGGTTGTGGGCCACCAGCGTCGTCACCGCGGACAGGGCGTTGGTGGACAGCGGCAGACCGCCGCCGCCGGCACCGAGCCCCGGCAGGCCGGTCGCGGCGACGGCCGGCCCGGCGGCCGCCGCGCCGACGGCGGCCAGGCTGACGGTGCCGGCGGCGACGCTCAGACCGCGGAGCGCGCTGGGGGTGACCTTCGACATCGGTGATACCTCGCGAATTGCTCAGGGGACCGCGATCACGGTGTGTGATGCGGCGAATCTGCAAGGTACCGACAATGCGAAGGCCGCTCCAACACTCCGTCCGCCGAAGAGGTGAGTTCGGCACTCACATAACAGAACGGATTCGGAGCGTTTTCCGCGAGCCGTGGCGGCCTTATGCCGGCGGCGGCGACACCTCGTCGCGAAGCTCCTCATAGGCCGGCTTCACCAGCCCGTTGATCAGCTCCAGACGCCGGTCGAACGGCAGGAACGCCGACTTCAGGGCGTTTATCGTAAACCACTGCATGTCGTCGAGCGTGTAGCCGCGGGCCTTGTGCAGTTCGGCGAACTCACGCGTCATCGACGTCGAACTCATCAGCCGGTTGTCGGTGTTCACCGTCACCCGGAAGTGCAATTCGCGAAGCAACCCGATCGGGTGGGTTTCATAGGATTCCGCGGCGCCGGTCTGGAGATTGGACGTCGGGCACATCTCCAGCGGGATCCGCTTGTCCCGCACGTACGCCGCCAGCCGCCCGAGGGTCGCGTGACCGTCGGCGCCGACCAGGATGTCGTCCATGATCGTGACGCCGTGGCCCAGCCGGTCCGCGCCGCACCACTGCAGCGCCTCCCAGATCGAGGGCAGCCCGAACGCCTCGCCGGCGTGGATCGTGAAGTGGAAGTTCTCCCGGCGCAGATACTCGAAGGCGTCCAGGTGCCGGGTGGGCGGGTACCCGGCCTCGGCCCCGGCGATGTCGAACCCTGAGACGCCCCGGTCCCGGTGCCGGACCGCCAGTTCGGCGATCTCCGCCGAGCGCGCCGCGTGCCGCATCGCGGTGAGGATGGTGGTGACCACGATCGGCCGCCCGGCCGCCGCGGCCCGCCGCTCCCCCTCCCGGAAGCCGGCGTCCACCGCCTCCACCACCTCGTCCAGGCTCAGCCCGGCCGCGAGGTGCTGCTCGGGCGCGTACCGCGACTCGGCGTAGACGACGCCGTCGGCGGCCAGGTCCTCGGCGCACTCGGCGGCGACCCGGAACAGCGCGTCGGCGTGCTGCATGACGCCGACCGTGTGCTCGAAGGTCTCCAGATACCGCGGCAGCGACCCGGAGTCCGCCGCCTCGGCGAACCAGCGGCCGAGGTCTTCGGCGGTGCCGTCGAACTCCGGCAGGCCGGTGTACCCGAACTCCTCGGCCAGTTCGATGACCGTCTGGGGGCGCAGACCACCGTCGAGGTGGTCGTGCAGCAGGGCCTTCGGAGCCCTGCGAATCAGTTCTTCATCCATGACCAGACATTACCGGTTCTCGGCGACCACGCGATCCAGAACAAGCGGCGGGGCCGTGAACTCCGTCCCGGCCGCGGCGATCGACGCCGCACCGGCCAGGCTCTCCAACGCCGCGTCGAAGGTCTCCGGCGTGTCCGTGTGCAGTGTGAACAGCGCCTGTCCGGCCGTGACCGCGTCGCCGGGCACCGCGTGCCACTGGACGCCGGCGCCGGCCTGGACCGCGTCCTCCTTGCGGGCGCGGCCCGCGCCGAGGCGCCAGGCGGCGACGCCGACCTTGTAGGAGTCCAGGCCGACCAGCACGCCGTCGCGCTCGGCGGTGACCACGTGGGTCTCCTTCGCCGTCGGCAGGTCGGCGTCCGGGTCGCCGCCCTGGGCGCGGATCATGCGCTTCCAGGCGTCCAGGGCCGAGCCGTCGTCGAGCTTGGCGGCCGGGTCGGCGTCGGTCAGGCCGGCCGCGTCGAGCATCTCGCGGGCCAGGGCCAGGGTGAGTTCCCGGACGTCGGCCGGGCCGCCGCCGGCGAGCACCTCGACCGATTCGCGGACCTCCAGCGCGTTGCCGGCGGTGCGGCCCAGCGGGTTGTCCATCGCGGTGATCAGGGCGCTGGTGCGCACGCCGTGGTCGGTGCCCAGGGCGACCATGGTGCGGGCCAGTTCGCGGGCGTCGGCGAGGTCCTTCATGAACGCGCCGCTGCCGCACTTCACGTCCAGGACCAGGGCGCCGGTGCCCTCGGCGATCTTCTTCGACATGATCGAGGAGGCGATCAGCGGGATCGACTCCACGGTGCCGGTGACGTCGCGCAGCGCGTAGAGCTTGCGGTCGGCCGGGGCCAGGCCGTCGCCGGCCGCGCACACCACGGCGCCGGCCGACTCCAGGACGCCGAGCAGTTCGGCGTTGGACAGCCGGGCGCGCCAGCCCGGGATCGACTCCAGCTTGTCCAGGGTGCCGCCGGTGTGCCCCAGTCCCCGGCCGGACAGCTGCGGCACCGCCGCGCCGCAGGCGGCGACCAGCGGGGCCAGCGGCAGCGTGATCTTGTCGCCGACGCCGCCGGTGGAGTGCTTGTCCACGGTCGGCCGGGACAGCGCGGAGAAGTCCATCCGCTCGCCGGAGGAGATCATCGCCTGCGTCCAGCGCGCGATCTCGCGCCGGGTCATGCCGTTGAGCAGGATCGCCATCGCCAGCGCCGCCATCTGCTCCTCGGCCACCCGGCCGTCGGTGTAGGCGGCGAGGATCCAGTCGATCTGCTCGTCGGTGAGCTCGGCGCGGTCGCGCTTGGCGCGGATGACGGTGATGGCGTCCATGAACTCTCTAGTCCCTAGCTGAGATTGTCGGGCCCGAAGGCCCGCGGGAGCAGAGCCGACATCGTCGTCGGCTCCGCGTCCGGCCCCAGGTCCACCAGCAGACCCGGGCCGCCGAACTCGAACAGCAGCTGCCGGCAGCGGCCGCACGGCATCAACGGCGCGCCCGCGCCGTCGACGCAGGCGAAGGCCAGCAGGCGCCCGCCGCCGGAGGCGTGCAGCGCGGACACCAGCCCGCACTCCGCGCACAGCGTCAGGCCGTAGGAGGCGTTCTCGACGTTGCAGCCGCTGACGATCCGGCCGTCGTCGGCCAGGGCCGCCGCCCCCACCGGGAACTTCGAGTACGGCGCGTAGGCCCGTGCCATCGCCGCGGTCGCCGCCGAGCGCAGGGCGGTCCAGTCGATCTCCATGGCCGTCAGGGTAACCGTTAACCCTTGATGTAAGGCTTGCCGTCGGCGGCCGGCGCCCGCACCCGGCCGATCAGCCCGGCCACCGCGAACAGCGTCGCCACATACGGCAGCGTGCTGAGCAGGTCCGAGGGGATCGGCAGTTGGAGCGAGGAGGTCTGGTCGGCCAGGGCGGCGGTGAAGCCGAACAGCCCGGCGGCGGCCAGCGCCCCGAACGGCGACCAGCGGCCGAAGATCACCGCGGCCAGGGCGATGAAGCCCTTGCCGTTGGTCATCGCCTCGGTGAAGTTGCCGACGTTGCCGACCAGCCAGGCTCCGCCCAGGCCCGCGAACGCGCCGCCGAGCATCACATTGCGGTAGCGCAGCCGCAGCACCTTGACGCCGACGGTGTCGGCGGCGGCCGGGTGCTCCCCGACCGCGCGGGTGCGCAGGCCCCAGCGGGTCCGGAACAGTCCGAGGTGCACCAGCACCACCAGGAACACCGTGACGTAGATGATCAGCGGCTGGTCGAACAGCACCGGCCCGACCACCCAGATCGAGGCCAGGCCCGGGATCCGGAAGGAGTCGAACTGGCTCACGCTGTTGTAGGAGGACTGGTTGGTCTGCATCAGCGACTTGTAGAGGAACCCGGTGACGCCCAGCGCCAGCAGGTTCAGCACCACGCCGAGCACGACCTGCTCGATCAGGTAGCGGATGGCCAGCACCGCCAGCAGCAGCCCCATCAGGGCGCCGGCCAGCGTCCCGGCGATCACGCCGATGAACAGGTTGTGGGTGGTCGAGCCGACCAGCGCGGTCATGAAGCCGCCGAACAGCAGCTGGCCCTCGATGGCCACGTTCACCACGCCGGAGCGCTCGCCGACCACGCCGCCGAGCGCGCCGAGCACCAGCGGGACCGCGGCCACCACCATGGAGTTCAGCAGCGACGGGATGATCAGCCGCTCGCCGCCCTTGGGGTCGGCCGCGCTCCAGGCCATGAAGGCGAAGGTGAAGCAGAACAGCACCACCGAGGTGCCGGCCAGGCGCCAGCCGCGCGGCAGCTGCACGGCCAGCCGGGCGGCGCCGATCAGCACGCAGACCAGGGCCAGCGCCACGATCACCGGCCGGGCCGGGAACACCCAGTCCGGGACCTTCGTGCCCTGCTTGGAGATCAGCGTGAGGCCGAAGGTGGTGCTCGCGCCGTGCGCGGTGCGGCTGCCCAGCCCGAAGGCGAACAGCGCCACCACGCCCAGCACGATCTGCGTCAGGCCCGCGCTGCGGCGCCGGACGTCGGTCTCCGGGGCGGCCAGGACCGCCGGAGTGGCTATGGTCGCGACGGCCATCTAACGGACCTCCACCTTCGAGGCCGATACGGCCGGAACGGATACGAAAGCGATCACGCGCATCAGGTCACCGGCTCCACCGCGGAGTCCACGGTCGCGGCCGGCGCCACCGAGGGGGCCGGCCCGGACCCGCCCCGCCGCACGTCCCGCAACCGGAAGATCTCCTTCACCAGCAGCGGCGCGGCGACGAAGATGACGATCACCGCCTGCAGCACGGTCACCACGTCGTGCGGGACCGTGGGCTGGGTCGCGGCCTCCATCACCCGGCCGCCGGCGTTCAGCGCGCCGAACAGCAGCGCGGCCAGCGCCACCCCGACCGGCTTGCCGCGGCCCAGCAGCGCCACCGTGATGCCGGTGAAGCCGATCCCGTTGTCCAGGGTGTTGGTCATGGCGTGCGAGGCCGACAGCGTGCCGCTCACCTGGGTGACGGCCACCAGGCCCATCAGGGCCCCGGCGATCAGCATCGCGTAGACCTGGGTGCGGGCCACCGAGATGCCGGCGGTGTTCGCCGCGTCCGGGTTCGAGCCCACCGCGCGCAGCCGGAAGCCGAGCGTGGAGCGGGACAGCAGCCACCACACCGCGGCCACGGCCAGGATCGCCAGCAGCGTGGAGAGGTTCACCTCCGGGCTGCTGCCGTGGATGTGCGGCAGCAGGGCGGAGTCCTTGACCGGCTTGCTGATCGCGTCCTGGCGATGGGTGTCGTGGAACGCCTTGGTGCTGATCAGCCAGGCCAGCACGCCCAGGGCGATGTTGTTCAGCATGATCGAGGTGATCACCTCGTGCGCGCCGAACCGGGTCTTGAGCAGCCCGGTCAGGCCGCCGACGAACGCCCCGCACAGCATGCCGACGATGATCGCCAGCAGGACGTGCAGCGGCATCGGCAAGGAGAAGGTGAAGCCGACCCAGGTGGCACCGACCGCGCCGATGATCAGCTGGCTCTGGCCGCCGATGTTGAACAGCCCGGCCCGGAACGGCACGGCCACCGCCAGGCCCGCGAACACCAGCGGGGTGGCGTTGACGACGGTGTTCTCGATCGGGCGCAGCGCCTGCGGGGCCTTGGGGTCGTAGATCGCGCCGTGGAACATGGCGACGTAGCCGTCGGCCACCTTGTGCCAGGAGTCGCGGAAGGCGTCCCCGGGCACGCTGGTGACGTAGCCCCACTCGTGCAGCAGCGTCTGGTCCGACAGGATCATCAGGATCCCGCCGACCACCACGGACAGGACGAACGCCAGCACCGTGACGGTGACCGTGTTGGCCGAGACGATCGCCTGGAGTATTCGCTTCGCCCGCCCGTCTCCCACGACCGCACCTTGAGGAGACTCTTCGCTTCGCAGTTTCAACCTGTCACTCATCGGCGGTCTCACTGCTCTCTTCAGCGGGTGCTTCCTCAGGCGTCGCGTCCCGGACCGGCTCGGCCTCGGCCTCGGCAACCGGCGATTCGGCGGCTCTCGGCGCCGGCACGGTGTCAGCGGGCTCGGCCGCGGCCGGTTCAGCCGTTTCTGCCGTTTCAGTCGGCTCGGCCGCGCTCGGCACCGCGTCGGAGACCGGCACCGCGTCCGAGACCGGCGCCGCCTCGTCGGCCGCCGCGTCCTCGGCACCGCCGCCGGCCATCAGCAGGCCCAGCTCCTCGTTCGAGGTGTCGGAGGGCACGATGTCCACGATCTTGCCGCGGTACATCACCGCGATCCGGTCCGACAGCGCGGTGATCTCGTCCAGCTCGGTGGACACGATCAGCACCGGCTTGCCGGCGTCGCGCTGCTCGATGATCCGCTTGTGGATGAACTCCATCGCGCCCACGTCCACCCCGCGCGTCGGCTGCGAGGCGACCAGCAGGGCCGGGTCGCGCTGCAACGCGCGGGCCACCACCACCTTCTGCTGGTTGCCGCCGGACAGCGCGGCGGCCGGGGTCTGCGCGGACTCGGCGCGGATGTCGAACTCGGCCAGCCGGTCGGCTCCGTTCTTCGCGATCGCGTCCAGGTCCAGCATCAGCATGTTGCCGAACGGGGCCCGGTCGGCCTCGTCCAGCGCCAGGTTCTCGGCGATGGAGAAGTCCGGCACCAGGCCGTCGTGCTGACGGTCCTCCGGGATGTGCCCGACGCCCATCCGCAGCACGGTGCGCGGCGAGGCTCCGATCAGCTGCCGGCCGGACAGCTCGGCCGAGCCCTGCGCCGGGCGCAGCCCGGTGATCGCCTCGACCAGCTCGGTCTGGCCGTTGCCCTGCACCCCGGCGATGCCCAGCACCTCTCCGGCGTGCAGGTCGAAGGAGACGTCGTCGACGGCGAGCTGGCCGCGGTCGTCCCGCACCGACAGGCCGCGCACGCTCAGCGCCACGGCGCCGGGCTCGCGCGGTTCCTTCTCCACCACCAGGCGGACGTCGCGGCCGACCATCAGCGAGGCCAGCTCCCGCACCCCGGTCTTGGGGTCGGCCTGGCCGACCACCTTGCCGCGCCGGATCACGGTGATCCGGTCGGCCACGGCCCGGACCTCGCGCAGCTTGTGGGTGATGAACACGACCGACTTGCCGGCCGCCTTCAGCCCGCGCATGACCGTGAACAGCTCCTCGGTCTCCTGCGGGGTGAGCACCGCGGTGGGCTCGTCGAGGATCAGCACCTGGGCGTCGCGCATCAGAGCCTTGATGATCTCGACGCGCTGCTGCACGCCCACCGGCAGGTCCTCGACCAGAGCGTCGGGGTCCACCGGCAGTCCGTAGCGGGCCGAGACCTCGACCACGTCCTGCCGGGCCTTGCGGCGGTCGAGCCAGCCCAGCACCCCGCCGCGGGACTCCTCGTGCCCCAGCACCAGGTTCTCGGCCACGGTGAAGACCGGGACCAGCATGAAGTGCTGGTGCACCATGCCGATCCCGGCCCTGATCGCGTCGCCGGGCGACGTGAACTCGCGGACCTCCCCATCGACGACGATCTCCCCGGAATCCGGGGACAGCAGACCGTAGAGGATGTTCATCAGGGTCGACTTGCCGGCCCCGTTCTCGCCCAACAGGCAGTGGATCTCACCGGGTTCGACGGTCAGGTCGATGGCGGAGTTCGCCGCCACCGACCCGAACGTCTTGGTGATGCCACGGAGTTCCAGTCGCATCAGGTGTTGTCGCTTCTTCAGGTACTCGCCGGACTTACTTCGGCTGGCTCTGGGAGTTGATCTTGATCGCCCCGGAGGTGATCTGCGCCTTCAGCGCGGTGATCTCGCTCTGCAGGTCGCTCGGGATCGAGGAGCCCAGGGTCTTGCCGTAGACCAGGTCGGTGCCGCCGTTGGACAGGTCCAGCACGTCCTGGGTGCCGCCCTTGAAGTTGCCGGCGGCGGCGTCCTCGACGACCTTCTTCACCGCGGTGTCGATGCCCTTGGTGACCGAGGCCAGGAACACCGAGCAGTCGTCGGCGTCCGAGGTGCAGCCGTCGGTGTCGACCCAGATGACCTTCGCCTTGCCGCCCTTGGCCGCGGCGGTGGCGCCACGGCCGGCGCCGCCGGCGACCGGGAAGACGATGTCGGCGCCCTGGTTGATGAAGCCGTCGGTCAGGGACTTGCCGGCGTTGGTGTCGGTGAACGACTTGGAGAACGAGCCGCCGCTGGGGTTGCTCTCGTCCCAGCCCAGGACCTTGACGCTCTTGGACTTGGCCTTGTTGTAGTACTGGACGCCCTCGTAGAAGCCGTCCATGTAGATGGTCACCGGCGGGATGTTCAGACCGCCCCAGGTGGCCACCACGCCGGACTTGGAGCTGGCGGCGGCCAGGTACCCGGCCAGGAACGCGCCCTGCGCGGTGTTGAACTGCAGACCGTGCACGTTCGGCTCGGGCTTGTTGGTCTTGTCGTTGCTCGAGCTGTGGTCGACGATCGCGAAGTTCTGCGAGGTCTTGGCCTCGGCCTGGCCGTTCGTCGCGTCGGCCATCAGGCCGCCGACGGTGACGATCAGGTTGCAGTTGCGGCCCTCGAGCGTGGTGATGTTCGGGACGTAGTCGTTCTCGCTGGTCGACTGCAGGTACTGGACCTTGGCCTTGCCGTCCTTCTCGGCGGCCTGCATGCCGGCCCACGCCGAGGCGTTGAACGACCGGTCGTCGATGCCGCCGGTGTCGGTGACCATGCACGCGCTGAAGTTCGCGTTCGCGGTGCCGCCGGAGGACGACGAGGTGGACGCGGACGCGGACGACGACGAGGACGATCCCGAGCTGCTCGCGGCGCCCGTGGAGCTCGACGTACCCCCCGAAGCAGCGGGCGTGGACTTCGAGCCGCAGCCCGCGGCGGCCAGGGCCACCACGGCCGCGGCGGCGGCGATCCTGGTCAGGTTGGTGGTGCGCACGGCTCCCCCTCCAAATGTTTGCGAAAGCACGGCCACGATGTGGACAACGGTAGACAGCGTAAGCAGGCGCGACGTTTCGGTCAGTCAGTTCAGCGCTTGCGGGGCCACATCGCAATACACCTGTGATCCCGGAAACCGCGATCGTTTTCGTCATGATCGCACGACGCTTCCGAGAGATTACGGGGCGCACGCGGCGGTCACCGGCGAAGGCCGTGAAAAGGACATCGGGCACCAACCTGTGGTCGGCGCCCGGCAGCCGGAGGTGATCGGCGGTGTTTTCCCGTCTTGCGACGGTTGCCCTCGACAGGGCCGGGCCTCAGCGCGCTGCGCCCTGCCGGACAGCCGTACCGCGCGGCACTGTTCCGTGCGGCACCGTGCCGCGCCGCGCTGTACCGGTCAGCCGATCCAGTCCACCAGCGCGGCGGTGGCCAGCATCCGCACCCCGGCGGCGATCGAGCCCTCGTCGGCCAGGAAGGTCGGCTGGTGCAGGTCGCGGACCGCCTTGTCGCCGGGGCTGCGCACGCCGAGGCGGGCCATGGCGCCGGGAACGCGCTGCAGGTACCAGGCGAAGTCCTCGCCGCCGAGCGACTGCGGGGTGCTGACCACGGTCTCGGCGCCCAGGGACCGGGAGGCGGCGGTGCGCAGCAGGGCCACCGACTCGGCTTCGTTCACCACCGGCGGCACGCCCTGCACGTAGTCCAGGCTGTGCTTCACGCCGAACTTGGCGGCGATCGCGTCGATCAGTTCGTGGACCACGTCCGGGGCCTGGTTCCAGGCGTCCTGGTCCAGGGTGCGGATGGTGCCCCGGGCGGTGCCGGAGGCCGGGATCGCGTTGGGCGCGCTGCCGGCCCCGATCTGGCCCCAGACCAGGGACAGGCCGGCCCGCGGGTCGATGCGGCGGGACAGGGCGGCCGGGACCTCGGCGACGATCGAGGCCAGCGCGTAGACCAGATCGGCGGTCAGGTGCGGGCGCGAGGTGTGGCCGCCGGGGCCGTCCAGGGTCAGCGAGACCATGTCGCAGGCCGCGGTCAGCGGGCCGGTGCGCAGCCCGACGTGGCCGACGTCCAGCTTCGGGTCGCAGTGGATCGACAGGATCTTGCTGACGCCGTATAACGCGCCCTCGGCGATCATGTCCAAAGCGCCGCCGGGCATCGACTCCTCGGCCGGCTGGAAGATCAGCCGCACCGGACGGCGCAGGCGGCCGGTGCGCGCGAGTTCGGCCAGCGTCAGGCCGGTGCCCAGCACCACCGCGGTGTGGATGTCGTGGCCGCAGGCGTGCATCACGCCGGGCACCCGCGAGCGGAACTCCAGCTCGTTGGTCTCCTCCACCGGCAGGGCGTCGATGTCGGCCCGGAAGGCCAGGAAGGGCAGCTTCTCGGTGCCGGGCGGGACGATGTCGCAGACCAGGCCGCTGCCCACGCCCCGGACCCGGGGGCTCAGACCGGCGCGCTCCAGCCGGGCGGCGATCGCGGCGGTGGTCCGGAACTCGGCGCGGCTCAGCTCCGGATTGGCGTGCAGGTCCCGGCGGAAGAGCACCAACTCCGGGACGAGGTGCGCGGCCGTCTCCTGGACGAACGCGTGCTGATCCGCTGTCGGTGCCGGGGCCGTGTCGCTCGCGACCGGCGCTCCATGAGCCTGGTCCATTGGCCAAGGGTAGGCCTGTGTCCTCGTGCCGCGCTGCAAGTCCGTCGAATGATGCGCTGATCGGGTGAAGAAGATCACGGTTTTCTGACCCGATCGGAGGATTGCGGCATGGCCCGAGTGGGTAGGAAGGGCACTCGCCGACGACCGCCTGGCAGGGTGGCCGATTATGAAGACCCGCCGGACCGCCCTGCCGCTCCCGCTCGCGCTGCCGACGCCGCTGTCCGGCGCCCGCCGCCGCGCCGGAGCCCTGCGCGCGGTCCAGGCCTACGCCTCCGCGCCGAGCGCACCGGCCGGCGGCACCGTGGAGTTCCGCGTCTCGGTGCCCAGCCGCGCCGCGTGCACGGTGGCGGTACGGCGGATCGGGACGCCGGTGCCGACCCCGCCGGTCCGGTTCGCCGGCCAGGACCAGGACGGGGCGTCGGTGGCCTGGCTGCCGGCCGACGCCGTCGCCGACGGCGTCGGAGTCCCGCTCACCTGGTGCGACTGGGATCCCTCCCTGCTGCTGGACATCCCCGAGTCCTGGCCGCCGGGCCTGTACGTGGCGCGGTTCAGCGTCGAGGCGCCGCTGCTGTCGATGGTCGCGCTGCGCGGCCGCAGCGCCTACGTGCCGTTCGTGGTGCGCGCGCCGCTCGCCGCCGGCTTCCCGACCTTGGTGGTGCTGCCGTTCGCGGCCTACGCGGCGGCCAATCCGTGGCCGACGGCCGAGGTGCGCCGGGCCCGCGCGGTGTCCCTGGACCGGCCGTTCGCCGGCGACGGACTGCCCGGCGCGTTCGCCGCCGACGCGGCGTTCGTGGAGCCGCTGGTCGACACCGACTTCGCCACCAGCCTGGATCTGCACGCCGGGTTCGTGGACCCGGGCGCCTATCGCAGGATCCTGCTGATGACGGACGCGTGGTCGCCGCGGATGCGCGCGGCGCTGGACCGGGCGGCGCTCGGCGGCACGGACGTCGGCGGGCTGGTCGGCGGGATCGAGCAGGTGCCGGCGGCGTCGGTGGACTTCACCGCCGGGCCGGACGGCCGTTACAACAGGGTCCTGATTCGGCGCTGAGCGCAGCCTGCGCCGCCGAGCATCCGCGGCCGGATGGCAGCCGCGCGCCGGCGCCGCCGATTCCGGCCGACAGGACCGGTCGAGCATCCCGGCCGTGAGGTTCGCTGCGGCCCCGCCGTGTCTCAGCCGGCGGTGCCGAGCATCCGCGCCAGCAGGTTCGCCGTGGCGCGCTGGATCCGGGCGTCGGCGATCCCGTGCGCGGACAGGCCCTTGGCCCAGTGGAACGTGCCGCCGTCGAAGACCAGGCCGCCGGCCGGGGTGCGGTGCAGGACGGTGTGCTGGATCCGCTCGTGCCCCTGGCCGGTGTAGGGCGAGGCGGCCAGGATCTCGACGCCGTCCGGGCTCTGGATCCAGGGCTGCACCTGGTCGCACTCGCCCCACAGCAGCTCCGGGATGCGCTCGCCGTCGCGCACGCCGGTGCCCTCCCAGAACCAGTGCCCCGCGTTGTCGACGACGAGCGGCGCGGTGTCCTTCAGCGTCGAGACGTACTGCGCGCCGAGGACCGCCTGCTCCGGCCGGCCGATCTGGCGCCACTGCGCGGTGCGCTCGCTCGCCGAGGCCGCGCCGGGGTCGGGACGGTTCTTGTAGCAGACGACGGTGCGGCCGCCGTCCTCCAGCCGGATGCGCCAGTAGACGTTGTTGGCGGCCAGGAAGGCGACGTGGGTGCCGTTGGCGATCGCCTTGTCCAGCGCGTCGCGCATCTGCGCCGACCAGTACTCGTCGTGGCCGGGGAAGATCAGGGCCTTGTGACGGGTCGGATCGACTGTGCCGTCGTGCAGGTCCGCGCTGTCGGCGTAACCGACGGTCCGGCCGTTCGCCGCGGCCCAGATCTCGACCCACTTGGCGAACGCGGTGTCCAGGTCGAAGTTCGCCGGCAGGCCGGTGACGTGGTACGGCCGGTCGTAGCTGACCTTGGTGGCGGCCTTGCCCTCGGTGTAGATCTTGCCGTCCTCCCAGGCGTAGTACAGGCTCGCGCCGGTCTTCTTGTCCTTGGGGTACTCGTTGTAGGCCTGGTAGGTGGTGAACGGCAGGCCGACGAGGATGTCGTGCGCGGTGGCGTCGTCGCGGACCACGAACGGGACGCAGGTCTGCAGGCCGTCCGCGGTGCGCAGCTTCGCGACGTGGATGCCGCTGCGCCAGTCCGCGGGCACGTCGAGGTGCCAGGTGGGGGTCCAGGAGCAGGTGATGGTGCGGGTGGCGAGGTCCAGCCGGGACCGCTGCTGCGGCTCGCCGTCCAAGGACTCTGTTTTCAGGACGCTGACATCCTCGGCGCCGACCCGGAAGATCTCGACGGTGAACGGCTGCGGCGGATCGACCGAGATCATGAAGTCCAGCCCGGCGCCCCGGTTCACACTCGTGGCGCGGGCGTAGGCGCGGATCCGGCCCTCGACGTCGCTGCTGGCGCAGGTGCCGCCGGACTTCGGCGACCAGACCGGCTCGCCGGCCGCGCTCACGTTCTCGGCCGCCGCCACCTCGCGGGCCGGCGGAACCGGATGCCGGGGGTCGTACGGCTTGGCCCGCAGCAGCCCGGTGACCTCCCGCTTGGCCTTCGCCGCGACGCGCCGGCCGAACTTGCCGATCCCCATGTTGACACCCATTGCCGCCGCCGATCGGTGTGGAGCTGCCGCAGAACGCGCTATCCGGATTGACTGATCCGCCGGCGCGGATCTGCGACCATGGTAGTCGCGGTCTCAGGCCAGTCGAGTTGGCCTGAGACCGCCCTGCGCGTGTCGGGGAACCGGCCCGCTCGCTAGGGCGTCGGCCGGACCGACGATTGCAGTACCTGGCTTTCCAGGACCTTGCCCTTCGCGTCGTAGAGCGTGAGGAGCATGGCCTCACCGGACCGGTCGTAGCTGGGATCCACGAGGTACACGCAATAGCCGTCCTGAGAGTTGCGGTCGGTGATGACCGGCTGGTGCGCCGAGACGCGGCCGGCGATCGCGAGGGTCGTGGAGGCCACCCGGGAGCTGTCGACGGTCGCGGTGACCGCCGTCACCGCCCCCGCCTTGCTCGGCGGCAGGTTCGTGGACACGTTGGACATCAGCGGTACGACCGTCGCGCTGCCCTTCCTGGCGGAGGGCTGGCAGGAGCCGCTGAACCGGTAGTCCGGGACGGTGCCGGCCGGGCGGTCGCCCCACTGCACGCCCAGCCACATGCAGCTCTGCACGCCGTCCTGGCCCTGCTGGGAGAGCGGCAGGGGGTGCAGGCCCGTCGCGCCCCAGGGCGAGATGGCGTTGTCGTCCCCGGCGATCATGTAGCCGACCTGCACCAGACGCCAGTGCTGGCCGTCGATCGTGCCCTCGGTGAGCACCCGGACGAAGTCCTCGGCGGCCGGGGCGACGGTTTTCGCGGTGGGATCGGTCTGCGGCGTGATGACGCTCGGGCTGGGCAGGGGCAGGTAGTCGCCGAGGTGCTTCGGATCCGGTGTGCGGCTCCCGGCACCCGGGCTGAGCGTCCCGCCGCCGCCCGGCGCGAACGCCGCGAACGCCGCGATCGGCAGCACCGCCAGCGCCGCCACCCCCGAGGCCAGCGCCAGCCGCCGGCGGCCGCGCAACACCGCGCCGTCCTTCAGTACCGCCGCGGTCGGCGACGAACCGATCGACAGGTGCGCCACCTGCTCGCCGAACGCCGTGTGCAGGTCCTCGTCTTCGTGTTCTGATCCGTGACTCATCGCCCGTCCTTCCCGGTGCGTCGTGCGGTGACGGGGTCGCCGCCGGGGCGCGCGTCGTGCAGCGCCTCGGCGGTCCGCAGCCGGGCGAGCGCCTTGGCGGCCTGGCTCTTGACCGTGCCCTGGGAGCAGCCGAGGATCGCGGCGACCTCCCGTTCGGACAGGTCCTCCCAGTACCGCAGCACGACCACGGCCCGCTGCCGGCCGGGCAGCGCGGCGAGCGCCGCCATCAGCGCGGTGCGCTGGGCGAGCGGTTCGTGCGGCTCGTGACCCCGGCCGTCGTACGGCGCGGCGACCAGGTGTTCGGCGACGCGGCGTTTGCGGAACCGGCCGGCGTTGGTGTTGACCAGCACACGGCGCACGTAGGCGTCGATGTCGTCGGCGCGGCGGACGCGCTTCCAGGACGCGTAGACCTTGGTCAGCGTGGCCTGGGCCAGATCCTCGGCCAGGTGTTGGTCCCCGGTGAGCAGGTATGCGGTGCGCACCAAAGCCGGCCAACGTGCGGCCATGAAGTCGCCGAATTCGGCGTCGATCGGATCTTCAACCATTGCGACCCCCTTCCGCCCTACCAGAGCGCAAGGGGGTCGAGATGGGTTGCCCAGCCGGACGCCAGACCCGAATCGGGTTGCCCAGTTCGGGCGACGAGCTCGGCTCAGAACGCGTCAGCCGGCACGTACGTACCCCACACGTCGCGCAGCGCGTGGCTGACCTCGCCGCCGGTGGCGCGGGCGGCGAGCGCCTCGCGCATCGGGTACAGGACGTTCTCGGCGTCGGTCTCGGCGGCGCGCCGCATCTCGTCGAGCGCCTTCGTCACGGCGATGTTGTCGCGCTCGGCGCGCAGCCGGGTCAGGCGCTCGGCCTGCTGGGCCTCGATGGCGGGGTCGACGCGCAGCGGCTCGTAGGGCTCCTCGACGTCGATCGTGTACTTGTT
This sequence comes from Catenulispora sp., assembly GCA_013361685.1. Classification (GTDB taxonomy): domain Bacteria; phylum Actinomycetota; class Actinomycetes; order Streptomycetales; family Catenulisporaceae; genus Catenulispora. Next base: position 2,841 of record JABFXP010000771.1, on the reverse strand, counting down.
CACGCCGACGACGGTGCGCTTGCCGCTGTCGATCTCCTGGGAGATCTGGTAGGCGGAGCGCTCGATCTCCTGCTTCTGGAAGCCGGCCTCGATGCCGGCGACGGCGCCGCCGAGGTCCTCCACGCGGGCCATCAGCTCCAGCGCCGCGGTCTCGACCTCGTCGGTCAGCGTCTCGATGGCGTAGGAGCCGGCGAAGGGGTCGACGGTCTTGGTGACGTCGGACTCGTAGGCGATGACCTGCTGGGTGCGCAGGGCCAGCCGGGCCGCCTTCTCGGTGGGCAGGGCGATGGCCTCGTCGAAGGAGTTGGTGTGCAGCGACTGCGTGCCGCCGAGCACCGCGCCGAGGCCCTGCAACGCGACCCGGACCAGGTTCACTTCGGGCTGCTGGGCGGTGAGCTGCACGCCGGCGGTCTGGGTGTGGAAGCGCAGCATCATCGACTTGGGGTTCTTGGCCCCGAACTCGTCGCGCATCACCCGGGCCCAGATGCGCCGGGCCGCGCGGAACTTCGCGACCTCCTCCAGCAGCGTGGTGCGCGCCACGAAGAAGAAGGACAGGCGCGGGGCGAAGTCGTCGACGTCCAGCCCGGAGGCGGCCGCCGCGCGCACGTACTCGATGCCGTTGGCGAGCGTGAACGCGATCTCCTGCGCGGGCGTGGCCCCGGCCTCGGCCATGTGGTAGCCGCTGATGGAGATGGTGTTCCACTTGGGGATCTCGCGGTGGCAGTACTGGAAGACGTTCGACACCAGCCGCAGCGACGGCTTCGGCGGGAAGATGTAGGTGCCCCGCGCGATGTACTCCTTGAGGATGTCGTTCTGGATGGTGCCGGTCAGCTTCGCGCTGGGCACCCCCTGCTCCTCCCCCACGAGCTGGTACATGAGCAGCAGCACCGACCCGGGCGCGTTGATCGTCATCGACGTCGACACCTCGCCCAGCGGGATGCCGTCGAACAGCACCCGCATGTCGTCCACCGAGTCGATGGCGACGCCGACCTTCCCGACCTCCCCGCCGGCTATCGGCTCATCGGAGTCGTACCCCATCTGCGTCGGCAGGTCGAAGGCCACCGACAACCCCATGGTCCCGGCGTTGATCAGCTGGTGGTAGCGCCGGTTCGACTCCGCGGCGGTCCCGAACCCGGCGTACTGCCGCATCGTCCACGGCTTCCCGGTGTACATGCTCGGGTACACACCCCGCGTGAACGGGAACGCCCCCGGCTCCCCCAGCTTCGCCGCCGGATCCCACCCCGCCAGCGCGGCCGGACCGTACACGGACTCGATCGGCAGTCCGGACTCGCTCAGCGATGACACCTTCGGGCTCCTTAAAGGCTACGGGGCTCGCGGCAGAGGGGTACGCGGCCTCCTGTCCGCAGGGTATTCCGTCCACCTTGAAGCCACCAACGGGCTGGGTTGAGGCGTGCGTCACTCGGCGTGACGGGCCGGTGGGGGTCCCGTCCGCCCGTCCGTCTCGACCGCCCCGGCGCGGTGCCCGGCCCCCGGCTGACTCACCTCACCGATACCGCACCGGCAGCGACTTGATCCCGTTGATCCACGCCGAGCGCAGCCGCCGCAGGTCGCCGTCGGGGGCCAGGTCCGGGGCCAGTTCGGCGAGGGTGTCGAACATCAAGGTGATCTCCATCTTCGCCAGGTTGGCGCCCAGGCAGTAGTGCGGGCCGCCGCCGCCGAAGCCCAGGTGCGGGTTGGGGTCGCGGGTGATGTCGAAGGTGTGGGGTTCGGTGATCACCGACTCGTCGTAGTTGGCCGAGGAGTAGAGCATCACCACGCGCTGGCCGGCCTTCACCTCGACGTCGCCGACCGGGGTGTCGGACAGGGCGGTGCGCTGGAAGGAGATGATCGGGGTGGCCCAGCGGACGATCTCGTCGGCGGCGGTCTTGGGGCGCTGCTGCTTGTACAGCTCCCACTGGGCCGGGTTGTCGAAGTAGGCGCGCATGCCGTGGGTGATGGCGTTGCGGGTGGTCTCGTTGCCGGCCACGACGAGCATCAGGACGAAGAAGCCGAACTCGTCGTCGTTCAGCTTGCCGAAGCCGTCGCCGCGGTCGGCCTCGATGAGTTTGGTGACGATGTCGTCCTGGGGCTGCTCGCGGCGCTGCGCGGCCAGGCCCATGGCGTACATCAGCAGTTCGATGGAGGCGTTCTTGCCGTCCTCCTCGCTGACGTTCAGGTCCGGGTCGTCGTAGCCGGTCATCGTGTTCGACCAGGTGAACAGCTTCCAGCGGTCCTCCTGCGGGACGCCGATCAGGTCGGCGATGGCCTGCAGCGGCAGCTCGCCGGCCAGGTCGGTGACGAAGTCGCCGCTGCCCCTGGCCACCGCCTCGCGCACGATGCGGCGGGTGCGGTCCTTCAGCACCGACTCCAGCGCGTTGATCGAGCGGGGGGTGAACCCGCGCTGGACGATGTTGCGCATCTTGGTGTGGTCCGGGGCGTCGGCGTTCAGCATGATGACCTTCTGCATGTCCAGGTCGGCACGCGTCACCTGCGGCCCGTAGCGCACCAGCGCGGTGTTCGGCGAGGAGCCGAACAGCTCCGGGTGCGTCGAGACGTACTTGACGTCCGCGTGGCGGGAGGCCACCCAGTACCCGTCGTCGCCGAACGGCTGCCCGGAGTCCGGGGTCGCGCACCACCACAGCCGGGACGTGCGCCGCAGCTCCGCGAACTCCTCGAACGGCATCCGCTCCTCGTAGAGGTTCGGATCGGTGAAGTCCCGGTCGACCGGGATCTCGGGCTTGGTCGAGACAGACATGCGGCGCCTCCCGGCCGTGTGTTCTGACGGGTTGTCAGGTACGGATTGAAGGGCACGGTAGTAACGCGTTCTACTTTTCGCAATAG
>JABFXP010000314.1 GCA_013361685.1 Catenulispora sp. | reverse complement strand
CGCCCGCCGCGGCCCCGGCGCCGGTGCAGGTCCCGCGGGACGCGGCGACCACCGCCGCACCGGCCCCGGCCACCACCGCGGCCACCACCACGGCGGTGCTCAAGGGCCCGGCGGCCCGGGTGGTCACGAACATGGAGGCCTCCCTGGAGGTCCCGACCGCGACCAGCGTGCGGGCCGTGCCGGCCAAGCTGCTGATCGACAACCGCGTGGTGATCAACAACCATCTGAAGCGGGCCCGCGGCGGCAAGGTCTCCTTCACCCACATCATCGGCTACGCCCTGGTGCAGGCGATCAAGGCGATGCCGTCGATGAACAACTCGTTCACCACCGAGAACAACAAGCCGGCGGTCGTGACCCCGGCGCACGTCAACGTGGGGCTGGCCATCGACCAGGTGAAGCCGGACGGGACGCGGCAGCTGCTGGTGCCCAGCATCAAGGGCGCCGAGCTGATGGACTTCCGCGAGTTCTGGCAGGCCTACGAGGACGTGGTGCGCCGCGCCCGCGGCAACAAGCTGACCCCGGACGACTTCGCCGGCACCACGGTGTCGCTGACCAACCCCGGCACCATCGGCACCGTGCACTCGGTGCCGCGGCTGATGAAGGGCCAGGGCACGATCCTGGGCGTCGGCGCGATGGAGTACCCGGCCGAGTACGCCGGCTCCTCCGAGGAGACCCTCGCCCGGCTGGCGGTCAGCAAGATCATGACCCTGACCTCCACCTACGACCACCGGATCATCCAGGGCGCGCAGTCCGGCGACTTCCTGCGCATCATCCACCAGCTGCTGCTGGGCGAGGACGGGTTCTACGACAAGGTCTTCGAGTCGCTGCGGATCCCGTACGAGCCGGTGCGCTGGGTCCAGGACATCAGCGCCTCGCACGAGGACGACATCAACAAGACCGCGCGCGTGCAGGAGCTCATCGAGTCCTACCGCACCCGCGGCCACCTGATGGCCGACACCGACCCGCTGGAGTACAAGCAGCGCCGGCACCCGGACCTGGACGTGGTCAGCCACGGCCTGACGCTGTGGGACCTGGAGCGCGAGTTCGCCACCGGCGGCTTCGGCGGCAAGAAGCTGATGAAGCTGCGCGACGTGCTCGGCGTGCTGCGCGACTCCTACTGCCGCACCATCGGCATCGAGTACATGCACATCCAGTCCCCGGACGAGCGCAAGTGGATCCAGGACCGGGTGGAGCACGGCTACGCCAAGCCCGAGCGGGCCGAGCAGCTGCGGATCCTGGAGCGGCTGAACGCCGCCGAGGCGTTCGAGACCTTCCTGCAGGTCAAGTTCATGGGCCAGAAGCGCTTCTCGCTGGAGGGCGGGGAGTCGGCGATCCCGCTGCTGGGCGAGATCCTGTCCGACGCCGCCCGCACCGGCCTGGACGAGGTCGCGATCGGGATGGCGCACCGCGGCCGGCTCAACGTGCTGACGAACATCGTCGGCAAGGAGTACGCCGAGGTGTTCCGGGAGTTCGAGGGCAACCTGGACCCCAAGAGCATGCACGGCTCCGGCGACGTGAAGTACCACCTGGGCGCCAACGGCACCTACACCGCGCTGGACGGCTCGAAGATCACCGTCTCGCTGGCCGCGAACCCCTCGCACCTGGAGACCGTGGACCCGGTGCTGGAGGGCATCGTCCGGGCCAAGCAGGACATCATCGACAAGGCCTCGGCCGGGTTCACGGTGCTGCCGCTGCTGATCCACGGCGACGCCGCGTTCGCCGGCCAGGGCGTGGTGGCCGAGACCCTGAACCTGTCGCAGCTGCGCGGCTACCGCACCGGCGGCACCGTGCACCTGGTGATCAACAACCAGGTCGGGTTCACCACCTCGCCGACCTCCTCGCGCTCCTCGATCTACGCCACCGACGTGGCCCGGATGATCGAGGCGCCGATCTTCCACGTGAACGGCGACGACCCGGAGGCCTGCGTCCGGGTGGCGCAGCTGGCCTTCGACTACCGCCAGGCGTTCAACAAGGACGTCGTCATCGACATGATCTGCTACCGCCGCCGCGGGCACAACGAGGGCGACGACCCGTCGATGACCCAGCCGCTGATGTACAACCTCATCGAGGCCAAGCGCAGCGTCCGCAAGCTCTACACCGAGGCGCTGATCGGCCGCGGCGACATCACCCTGGAAGAGGCCGAGGAGGCGCTGCGCAACTACCAGGGCCAGCTGGAGCGGGTGTTCGCCGAGACCAAGGAGGTCTCCAAGGCCCCGGTGTCGGCGACCTTCGCGGTGGACGTGCAGCCCTACCCGGCGCAGGTCGAGACCGCGATCACCGAGCAGGTCGTCAAGGTCATCGCCGACTCCCAGGTCTCGCTGCCGGAGGGCTTCACCCCGCACACCAAGGTGCTGCAGCCGCTGCAGAAGCGGGCGCAGATGGTCACCGACAACACCATCGACTGGGGCATGGGCGAGACCCTGGCCTTCGGCTCGCTGCTGATGGAGGGGGTGCCGGTGCGGCTGGCCGGCCAGGACTCCCGGCGCGGCACCTTCGTGCAGCGCCAGCACGTGCTGGTGGACCGGGACAACGCCTCGGAGTACACGCCGCTGTCCAACCTGACCCCGGACCAGGCCAAGTACACGGTCTACGACTCGCTGCTGAGCGAGTACGCGGCGCTGGGCTTCGAGTACGGCTACTCGGTGGCCCGGCCCAACGCCCTGGTGCTGTGGGAGGCGCAGTTCGGCGACTTCGTCAACGGCGCGCAGTCGGTGATCGACGAGTACATCTCCTCCGGCGAGCAGAAGTGGGGCCAGCGCTCCGGCGTGGTGCTGCTGCTGCCGCACGGCTACGAGGGCCAGGGCCCGGACCACTCCTCGGCCCGCCCGGAGCGCTTCTTGCAGCTGTGCGCGCAGAACAACATGACGGTGGCGATGCCGTCCAACCCGGCGTCGTACTTCCACCTGCTGCGCTGGCAGGCGCACAACCCGGCGCACAAGCCGCTGGTGGTGTTCACGCCCAAGTCGATGCTGCGCCTGAAGGACGCGGTCTCGCCGGTGGCGGACTTCACCTCCGGCCGGTTCGAGCCGGTGCTGCCGGACACCGCGGTGGATCCGGCCGGCGTGCGCCGCGTGCTGCTGGTCTCCGGCAAGCTCTACTGGGAGCTGGCCGCCAAGCGCCGCAAGGACGGGATCACCGACACCGCGATCCTGCGGGTGGAGCGGCTGCACCCGCTGCCGGCCGCCGAGATCGCCGCGCTGCTGGCCGGCTACGGCCCGGACGTGGAGCTGCGCTGGGTCCAGGAGGAGCCGGCCAACCAGGGCATGTGGCCGTTCATCGCGATGAACCTGCCGGCCGCGCTGGGCCGCGGGCTGACGGTGGTGTCGCGGGCCGCGGCGTCCTCGCCGGCGGTGGGGTCGGCGAAGCGGCACAACGTGGAGCAGGCGCAGCTGGTCCAGGACGCGTTCGCGGGCTGAGACGGCGCCGTCCGTCCGCACGTCGAACCCAGAGCACCAGAACACCAGAACACCACGGGTGGGATCCGCGCCGGCGCGCGGGTCCCACCCTTTTCGCTCGGCCTCGCAGGCCTTTCGCACAGAACGGATAGACGATGTACTTCACTGACAGGGGCATCGAGGAGCTGGACAAGCGGCGCGGGGAGGAAGAGGTGTCGTTGGGCTGGCTCGCCGAGCAGCTGCGCACCTTCACCGACCTGAACCCGGAGTTCGAGGCGGCCGTCGACCGGCTGGCGACCTGGCTGGCGCGGCTGGACGACGACGAGGAGTAAGGGCCGGCCGGCCCCGGTACTTGCTTAGCCCTGCAACGCGATATATCGTCTCTAGCAGAGACGCGATACATCGTGAAAGGGCCAACGGCGATGACGAGACACGAGCTGCGCGAGCCGGACCGGCTCGCCTTCGAGGGCGTCCACCGGCTGAAAGTGGTCAGCACCTCCGGCAAGGTCGACGTCGTGGGCGCCGGCGAGGACGGCGCGGCCCTGGTGGACCTCACCCGGATCAAGGGCGAGGAGCCGGTGGTGGTCGAGCTGGAGGACGGCGAGCTGACCGTCCGGCACGGCGAGTTCAAGCCGAACGTGCTGGGCTGGCTGATGCACGGCCGCAAGATCGAGTCCGACATCTCGATCCAGGTGCCGCCGGACTGCCTGGTCGACCTGACGGTGGTCTCAGGTCCCCTGGTGGTGTCGAACCTGTACGAGCGCACCCGGGTGCAGGGGGTCTCCGGCGAGATCACGCTCGCCCAGCTGCACGGGCCGACCGACGTCAAGACGGTCTCCGGGCCGATCACCGCCGAGAGCGTCACCGACGACCTGAGCGCGCACACCGTCTCCGGGGCGATCACCGTGATGGCGCTGGGCGCCGGCAACACGATCAAGGCCGGCACCACCTCCGGCGCGATCACCGTGGACCTGGAGGACGGCAGCGACGCCCCCCGGCTGGACCTGAACGTGGTCTCCGGCGCGGTGATCGTCCGGGCCCCGGAGGACGCCAACCTGGACGTGGACATGTCCACGATGAGCGGGCGCACCGTCACCACCTTCGACGGGCTCGAGGACCAGCCGCTGTTCGGCCACCGCCAGATCCCGTTCGGCAAGCCGCGCAAGCTCAGCGGCCGCCTCGGCACCGGCCAGGGCCGGCTGCGCGCGCGGGCGGTCTCGGGGGACATGACGCTGTTGAAGAGGGCCGTCGACCCCGACCTGAAGCACCTGGGCACGGGCGATGCCGCCCCGGAGCCCGACTCTGCTGGAGAGGACCTGTAAATGGCACCCGTCTTCGGACACGGACGGCTGCGGTTGTACCTGTTGAAGCTGCTCGCCGAGAGCCCCAAGCACGGGTACGAGATCATCCAGCAGCTCAAGGACCGCTTCCAGGGTCTCTACGCGCCCAGCGCCGGCACGGTCTACCCGCGCCTGTCCCGGCTGGAGAGCGAGGGCCTGATCCGGCACGAGACCGACGAGCGCGGCCGCAAGGTCTACCACATCACCGACGCCGGCCACGCCGAACTCCAGGCCCGGGCCGACGACATGGCCGCCCTGGAGGCGGAGATCCGCGAGTCGGTGAGCAGCCTGGCCGAGGAGATCCGCGACGAGGTCAAGGAATCCGCCCGGCACATCCAGGAGGAGCTGCGCGCCGCCGCGGCGGAGGCCCGTTCGGAATCGTCGAGGCGCCCCACCACCGGCGGCTCCGGCACGGGCAGAGGTCACCAGGGCGAGCACCACGGTTCCGAAAGGGCTTCGACGCACCCGCCGGCGGACCGCTCGCAGTGGAGCAAGGACGAGTGGCGCGAGTGGAAGCGTGCCCAGCACGACTGGAAGGAACAGTGGAAGGACCAGTGGGCCGCGCAGTGGCGTGAGCACTGGCAGGACGAAGCCCAGCGCTGGCAGCGGGTCGCGCAGGACAGCGTCGACGACTGGACCGGCCGCCGCACCCGGGACCGGGAGGACCGGGAGCAGCTGGACGAGCTGCGCAGCACCTTCATGCGGTTCCGCGACGAGGTGCGGACCATGGCGCGGGAGCGCAGGCCGGACATCCCGGTGACGCAGGACCAGTTGAACGCCGCGCGCGAGGTGCTGGAGCGTGCCGCACGGGAGTTGCGGGACATCTTCCGGGGCTGACAGCCGGCGGTGGTGAGGGGGTGGCGATGCGCGCCGCGGCCGAGGAGTCCGCGGCGCGCATCGTCGGTCTGGTGGGGCATCATGGCGTTCGGGAGGGAGCCATGGTCATGGTCGCGGGCTTGATCGACGCCTTGCATCATGCGGGGTGGGCGGACGCGCCGCGCGTGCTGGAGGCCCTGCAGGACAAGGAACTCGCCGAGGGGATCGCCGGCGCCGCCCTGCCGCTGAGCGTGTCGGTGAGCGACTTCGTGCTCGGCCGCGCCGCCGCCGGCCCGCCGGGGTCCGCGGCGGTCCTCGCCCTGACCCGGCGGGCGCTGACGGACGAGACCGTGGCCGATCCGGACGCGGTCCTGCGGGCCCTGATCCGCCTGACCGACCCGGCGGTGGACGAGCTGCTGGTCCGGGACGACCGGGCGCCGCGCCCGCGGGCCTGGCTGCTGCGGGCGCTGGTCCGGGACCGGCGCGGCGCGGACGGCCGCCCGGTGATCGCCCCGGGCGTCGAGCGGTTCCTGCGCGAGCAGGTGCGGCGGATCGACCGGCGGCTGGCCGGCTACGACCGCCCGCAGCCGGCCCGGATCGAGCGGCTGCTGCTGGAGGCCGCGCTGTACGCCGACGATCCGGACCTGGCCGCCTTCGCGCTGCCGCTGGGGATCCGGCTGGAGGACCTGACGAGCGTGGCCCGCGCGGTGCTGACGCTGCGGGAGCACGGACGGCTGGAGGAGCTGTGGTCCCGCGGGCTGCAGAAGGCGGTCGCCGGGGTGGCCGGGGACAACCCGCAGCACTATCGCTACAACTACTGGGAGACGTTCGCCAAGGTGGGCGATCAGACCACGTACGCGAACCTGGTGTGGCTCCTGCGGCAGTCGCGGTCGGCCGCGGTGCTGCCCGCACCGGAGGACGCCGACCGGTGGACCGCCCCGAACATCGCGTCGCAGCATTTCGACCTGGACTGGTCCACCGTCATGAGCTTCGCGCAGCGGGTCGGCAGGGGCGAGCAGGGGACCCAGGCCGGGCAGGCGACCTCGCGCGGACTGGACGAGGCGGCGGCCCGGGAGGACATGCCGGACACCACCCGCGTCATGTTCGAGGAGGCCTACCCGCGCGCGGTCTACTGGACGGCCCGGCCGGATGTCACGGCCCTCATCTGCGCCTCGCTCAGCGACCGGGGCCTGACCCCGGCCGCGCGCCAGTTCGGACTGCGCGAGCTGCTGCGCCGCGGCCTGCTGCACGGCACCCTGACCGCCCAGGACGCGGTGGCCTACGCGGCCCCGGCGGCGGCGACGCTCGCGTTGGCGGTCCCGGTCCCGCTCGGGCTGGCGCGCTACTACTCGGCGAAGGGCGCGAACGGCTTCGGCCCGCACAACTCCCGCATCCCGGCTGAGGCGGAGGAGCGCTACCAGGCGGATCTGCGGGCCGCGGTGGCCGAGGAGATCGGTCCGGACCCGGCCCGCTGGCTCAAGGTGCTGACCCGGGTCGCGGCGTGGGAGGACAGCCTGGCGGAGCTGGTGCGCGCGATCGACGAGGGTGAGGGACTGCCGCGGCGGCGCGGGCACCGGTGGCCGCGCGGCGTCGACCCGGCGGCGGTGCTGCTGGAGATGGCGCCGGAGGGGGTGATCGACGGGTTGCTGGAAGCGGCGGCTCAGGCGGTCGGGGGTGGGTTCGGGGAGGGGCTGAGCGACGGGAGCGCTCGCGGGCCGGCCGCCGACAGCGCGATCGACGACGCCATCGAACCGGCGCTCGCTCGCGGATCGATTTCGTCCATTGACGGGACCGCTCGCGGGCCGGTCGCTGACACCGGCTCGGTCGCGATCGAAGCCAGTCGGTCGGCCGACACGGCACCCGGCGGGCCGATCGCCGACGCCGACCCGGACGCGATCGAAGCCAGTCCGTCGGCCGACGAAACCCCTGGCAAGCCGGCCGCAGACGCCAGCGCCGACCCGGCCGCCGGATCCGCACCGTCCGACCCCGAAGCCAGAGCCCTGCTCGGCGTCCTCACCCGCATCCTCGACCGCGGCCCGATCCCCCGCCGTCTGCTGGACCACGCGCTCGGCCCGCACGGCACCAGCGCCATGCGCCTGGCCGCGGCGCGCAATCCGGCCGCGACCGGCGGGACGCTGTGGCGGCTCGCGGACCGGGAGCCGCCCGAGCCGAACGTGCTGGCCGCGGTGTATCTGCATCCGGTGGCGTCGCGGGAGCTGCGGGTGGCGGCGGTGGTGCGGTCGGAGGAGGCCGGCGGGCTCCATCCGGGGCTCGTGCGGCGCCTGGTGACCCGGCCCGCGGAGCCGGCGCTGTTGCTGCCCGCGCTGGAGTCGCGGTCGGCGGAGGTGCTGCACACGGTGCTGCGGCACGGCAGCCGGGGCATCGAGACCGACCGCCGGATCGCCGCCTACGCGCGCCTGGCCGCGGCCGCCGGACCCGAGCCGGTGTGGGCGCTGGAGCTGGAGCGGGCCGGCAGCCTGGAGCGCATGCACGAGGCGGTGCGCGCCTCCATGACCGAACACAGCGCCGCGCCCCTGCTGGCCGCTGCCGCCGACTATCAGTCCCCGTATCCGGCGCGCGTCACCGAGGCCTGGGACGCCGCCTTCCACCCCACCCGGCCCGACCTCGCCGACCGCGTCCGCGAACACCTCGACGGCCGGCCCGAGCGCTGGCTGCGCCTGCTCCGCTCCGGCACGACGCTGTACGGGCTGCTCGCAGAACTCGAAGCCGAGGCGGCGGCCCGAGGCGGAACCAGCCCGGCCACCGTGTCCCCGCCGGGATCGCCGGGACCGGTATCACCGGAACCCGGCCGCTGATGACCGGCCCGGCCCGCGTCCTGAACCTGCTCCACGCGGCGCACCCCGACGACGTCCCCCGGGTCCTGAACCTGATGACGGACGCCGAACTCGACGCGGGCCTGGCCTGCGAACTCTGCGATCCCGTCCTGCGCGCGGCCGGCCGCGACGGCCCGCGGCCGGACCGCCGAGCGCTGCGCCGCGCGCTTCTGGCCCCCCGCCCGGCGTTGGCCGGTCTGCTGCAGGAGCCCGGCCGCGCCCCGGAGGTCGTCAGCGCCGCCTCCCGCGCCCTGTACCACCCGATGCTGCCCGACGGCGTCACCCCCTCCGGCCGTCCGCAGGCCGACCTCAGACGCCTGATCGCCCGGCGGCTCAACGGCGCGCTGGGGGACGCCTGGCCGCTCTGGCACGGTGTCCTGACGCGGATCGGCGCCTGGGAGGGCTCGTTCGCCGACCTGGTCGCGCTGGCCACCTCCTGGGGTCCGCGACCGCCGGCGTCCGACCTGCCGATCAAGCACAAGGCGCCGACCGAGATCTTCCCGCCCGGGGTCCTGTTCGGGATGGCGCCGCCGCGGGTCGGCGAGGCGATCCTCGCCTATACCGGGCCGCGTTCCCAGGACCTCGTCGAAAGCCTGCTCAAGCTCGCGCCCTACCATCCCGCGTATCTCAAGCACGTCCTCGGCCCGGCCGGCTCCTCCTACCACGAGGGCTGTCTCGCGCAGAGCCGGGCGATGCCGCTGGCCGCCGCGCACGACTTCCTCACCCGCAGCGCCAACCCCCGGGTGCCGCGCCTGCTGGCCAACGCCCACGACGACCTCCCGCTGCGCCTGCACGCCGGCCGCGTCATCAGGGCGGACCCGCGGGGCCAGGAGCGCGCCGGGACCCTTCAGACCAGCGTCGAGCAGATCCACGCCACGCTCATGGCCGCCGGCACCGCCGAATCCCTCATCGGGTATCTGGCCGAGCTGCGGCCCATCCTCAAACGGCATCCGGCCGGGCCCCGGCTCCGGCTGCTCGCGTATCCGCGGCTGGCCAGGATGGCCGGGCCGGAAGCGGTGTGGGCCGTCGAACTGGAATACTGCACGCGCCTGGAGGACATGGCCCCGGCGGTCCGGGCCTCGATGGAGTCCGGCTCGGCGGCGCCGCTGGAGCAGGTCGCGGCCGGGATCGAGGCGCCGGGGCCGCCGCCGGCGCCGCCGTTGCAGGTGCCGCCGGCGGACTGGCCGCTGGAGGACGCGGTGCACGCGCACCTGGACCACCGTCCCGACCGATGGCGTGTTCTGATAGAACTCGCCGGCACCGATCCGGCGCCCGTCGCCGGGCTCGTGCGGGCCGTCGGCGCTGAGCTTGTCGGTCAAAGGGTTCGACCGGCGGGCCGCGGCGTACAAGACTTGAACCGCACACCACCGGCCGGCGGGCCGGGCCATGACGAACCCGCGCAGGAGGGCGACGTATGAAGACCGGCGAGTCCGAGCGCCGCCGCTCCCGCCGTCTGCCGGTGGAGGCCACCGACCGGCGGGCGCTGGCCGACTGGCGGCCGGCCGACCCGGCGGTCGTCGCCGAGGCGGTGCGGCTGAAGGAGGCCGCGCTCCTGCACTTCGGGATGCAGTCCTCGGCGATCGCCGGGTGGATCTACTCCAAGTGCGCGCACCAGATACCCACCACGGCCATCGACACCGCCGCGGTGATGGCCTCCGGCGACGGCTCCTGCCTGCTGCTGTTCAACCCGGACTTCTTCGTCAAGCTCGGGCTGGAGGGCGTGAAGTTCGTGCTCTTCCACGAGGCGCGGCACCTGATCCAGCGGCATCTGTTCACCGAACCGGAGCTGCGCGAGGACCCGGTGTTCGACATCGCCATCGAGTGCACGATCAACCATGTCGCGCTGACCCGGCTGCGCCGCGACGCCCTGCCGGTGGTGGACGGCCAGTCCACCGGCATCGACCCCCGCGAGGTCTTCCAGCGCTACCACGCCGACCTCACCGAGCAGGGCCTGAACCCGTTCGGCTACCAGGACTTCATCCGCACCGACATGGGCTGCTACACCGAGCTGCGGCGGATGAAGGACCCGCCGAGCCCGCCGCCGTTGTGCGTGCACGAACTGCTGGAGGAACTGCGCGACGAGCTCGCCGACCCCGAGACCATCGAGCGGATCGGCAACGAGGTGCTGGCGAACGTGCTGCTGGCCGGCAAGCGCGGGATGCGGGAGGCGCGCGAGGAACTGCTGGACCTCATCGAGCGCACCGAGGGCGCCACCGACCGGCTGTCCAAGCTGTGGGGCGATCTGGGCGCCGGGATGATCCGCGGCCAGACCCAGCGCACCCGCCGGGTGGACTGGTGGCAGCGCTGGCTGGTGGACGTGCTGGCCTCCAAGCTGACCGAGGGCGAGCGGCTGATCTACCCGAAGAAGCGCGGCGCGGTGCTGGCCGCGCTCGGCGAGGACCCGACGCTGGCCCGGCGCGGCCCGGAGCGGCAGCGGGTGGTGGCGATCGCGGTCGACGCCTCCGGGTCGATGCCCGCGCCGGTGGTGGACTGGATCGCCTCGCTGGTCGGACAGCTGGACGGGGTGCAGGCGCACTGGCTGTCCTTCGACGCCCAGGTGGTGCCCTTCGCCCCCGGCGACCCGCTGGTCGGCGGCGGCGGCACCAGCTTCCAGGCGGTCGCCGACTATCTGGAGGGCCGGGTGCCGTCGGTGAAGACCGGGGAGCCTTTCGACGAGACACTGGACGCCGTCATCATGGTCACCGACGGGTACGCCCCGCACATCACGCCGGCCGAGCCGGACAAGTGGATCTGGCTGGTCACCGAACACGGCGACGACTGGCCCGAGCACCACACGCCGCAGATGGCCTGTCACAAGGTACGAACGGGGGACCGTTGAGCGAGCAGACCGTGAACCACTCCGCGCACCACACCACGCCGCCGGCCCGGGACGGCGGGCCGGCCGCC
>JABFXP010000129.1 GCA_013361685.1 Catenulispora sp. | reverse complement strand
GGCGCCGGGCGGCGCGACCGGCGAATACGGCGCCCCGGGCCAGACCACCGGCGGCCACCGCGCGCCGGACCGGCCCACCGGCGGCTACGGCACGCCGGACCGGCCGACGGGCCAGAACCCGGCGGCGGCCACCAATCCGATCGCGAACCCCTACGGCACCGGCACCAGCGCCTCGCCGGTCAAACGCCGCGCCTACATCGTCCCCTACGCGGTCAGCGCGGTGTTCACCCTCGGCATGGCCGGGACGATCATGTACGTGAGCCACACCTTCGGCGGCGGGCCGAGCGCGAACAACGCCGCTTCGAGCCGCGGCACGGACGGCCCGGACACCGCGGGCAACTCGGTCCCCGCGCTCTCCGCGCCGGGCGCGGGCCAGGACTCCACCATCGGCGGCGGCCCCACCGCCACCGACGCCACCAGCGGCGCCAAGACCGTCACCACCGGCAAGTCGCTGCTCACCCCGGCCAACGCCCGCGCCGTCATCGCCAGCGCCGCCAAGGCCAGCGGCAGCGCCAAGTTCGTCGAGATCACCATCTACGACGACGGCCACGCGATCTTCGACATCGTCAAGAAGGACGACCCGGGCGCCTACGACTCCTGGATCTACCACGACGGCAAGACGGACCTGTGGACGAAGGGCGACGCCCTGGACGGCAAGAAGACCTTCGACGCCGACAAGATCAACTGGGACGCGCTGCCGGCCGTCATCAAGGACGGCCAGTCCACGCTGAAGGTCAAGAACCCGACCCTGAGCTACATCATCGCGAACGCCGACGCCGACGACACGCCGAACGGCCTGCAGATGGAGTACTACCTCACGAGCGACTACTACAGCGGGTTCCTCCACTGCGACTCGACCGGCAAGATCATCGAGCGCTACCCGCAGAAGTGACGCGAGGTGCGGCCGGCCCGGGCCGGGCCGGCCGCACCTCGCGTCTATCAGCCGCGCGCTAGACGACCTCGATCCCGTCGATCTCGTCCTCCGGCTCGTCCTCGGCGAACGTGTCGAAGTACTCCTCGTCCTCTTCGTCCTCGTCCCCGATGAGGTCGAAGCGGCACACCAACCGCTCCGGATCGGTCTCGGAGAACGGGTCCTCGAACCACTGCTCGTCGCCCTCGGGGTCGGTGGCCAGCACCCAGGTGGTGCCGTCGCCGGGGAGCAGGCCCAGCTCGTCGGAGCGGTTGTGGATCTCGTCGGGGTCGAAGACGTCGAACAGCGCGGCCAGCGAGCCGGCGACGGTGCTGATGTCCACCTCCGGGTCGACGGCGCCGGCGGCCAGGCCGCGCGCGGCGCCGAGCAGCCGCCCGGGGTGCTCGATCTGGTAGTCGCGGCGGATCAGGACACTGATCGCCTCGGGGTTGTCCGGGTCGGCGTGGTCCTCCGGGTACTGGGTGGGGATCTCGAAGGGGGTGACCTCGTTGTAGGTGTCGTAGAGCGCGTCGTCGTAGGACTCGGCGGCGGCGGCCATCGCGAGGAAGGCGGTGCGCACGGCCGGGTCGCTCTCATCCGACCGGGTCTCCACCGCGGCCAGATGGGCGTCGATCGCGGCTTTGAGGGCGTCGGCGGCGGTGCGGACGTCGGCGGCCGAGGGGGCGGTCGGTTCAGACATGAGGTAGACGGTAGCCGGTCTTGGCCGCCTCGGCTCGCAATACCCGTTGCGTGCCCCGACACGGGGATGACACGGCGTCGACACCGGGCCGCACCGGCGGGCCCGGCACCGGCGCGTCCCATGGACTGCGCGGCGGCGGCTCGGTAGCGTCGCACCAGGTGGCCGGGCGACCGGCCGCCCGGGGATGGGCAGCTCGACGGCACACCGGCACACACCGAGAGCGACACGGCGACACGGCACATAACCGGCAAGGGGGGCGCAGATGCGCGCGTACCACGTGACGATAGGCGGCTACGAGTTCGACACGGCGGAGGAGGGCCCGCAGAGCGGACCGCCGGTGGTGCTGCTGCACGGCTTCCCGCAGACCTCCGCCTGCTGGCAGGCCGCCTCCCGGGTGATGGCCGGCGAGGGCCTGCGCACCATCGCGCCGAACCAGCGCGGCTACTCCCCCGGCGCGCGCCCGGCCCAGGTCGAGTCCTACCACCTGGCGCACCTGGTCTCCGACGTCACCGGCCTGCTGGACGCCCTCGGCCTGCCCAGCGCGCACCTGGTCGGCCACGACTGGGGCGCGATCGTGGCCTGGCACGCCGCCGCCTGGCACCCGGAGCGCTTCAGGACCCTGACGGCGGTGTCGGTCCCGCACCTGCGCGCGATGAGCGAGGTGCTGGCCGCCGGCGGCCCGGCCGCCGACGAGCAGCGCCGGCGCTCGGAGTACATCCAGCTGTTCCAGATGGAGGGCGGCCGGGCCGAGGACGTGCTGCTGGCCAACAACGCCCGCACGCTGCACGACCTGTTCTCACCGCTGCCGGAGATGGCGATCCTGCCGCACTACCACGCGCTGAGCCAGCGCCCGGCCCTGACCGCCGCGCTGAACTGGTACCGCGCCATGGACATGCGGACCTTCGCCACCCTGCCGAACGTGAAGATCCCGACCACGTTCGTGTGGTCGACCGAGGACCCGGCGATCGGCCGCGCGTCGGCCGAGGCGTGCGCACGCTGCGTGGAGGCCCCGTACCGCTTCGTGGAGTTGGAGGGCGTCAGCCACTGGATCCCGGACCAGGCGCCGGTGGAGCTGGCCCGCGCGGTGTCCGACCGGGTCCGGGCCGTGTACACATAACGGGTCGAACAAGCGGTTCAAACCCTTCGGGACGCGTGAATCCGATCACAGATGCCGGGGACGGTGAGGACATCGGCGGCGCGGCTGGAAAACTGAAGACGGTATGACTGCGCCGATGAACCCCGACCGCCGCCCCGACGACACCCGGCTGGAGGACCGCTCCGAGCCCTGGCCCCGCGACCCCGGAGTCGCCGCCAGGCCCGCCGACACGCACCCGGCCGCCCGCGCCGACGCCTGGCCGCGCGACCCGGGGGCCGATTCCTGGCTGGGCGGAACGACGGC
>JABFXP010000640.1 GCA_013361685.1 Catenulispora sp. | reverse complement strand
CAGCAGCCGCGCGCGCCGCGCCGGGTCGGCGGTGAGCTGCGCGGCGCGTTCGTAGGCCGCCGAGGCGGAGGAGACGCCCTGCCGTCCGACGGCTCGCTTCGCGACGCCCGCCATCTCCTCGCAGACGTCTTCGTCGGTGCCGGTGGTGGCCGCGGCCAGATGCCAGGCCCGCCGGTCGGCGTGCGGGGCGCCGGACAGGTGCCCGGCGAGCGCCCGGTGCGCGGCCAGGCGGCGGGCCAGGGCGGCGTCCTGATATGCCGCCGACCGGATCAGCGGGTGGCGGAAGGACAGGGTGTCGGCGGTGAGCCGGATCAGGGTGGCGCGTTCGGCCGGTTCCAGGTCTTCGAGCCCTGCGACGGGGTCGGCTTGCGCCGCGCGCAGGATCAGCTCCAGATCGCCGGTGTCGTCGGCGGCGGCCAGCAGCAGGAGCTTGCGGGTGGCGCCGGGCAGTTGGCGGATCTGGTCTTGGAAGGCGTCCTGGATGCGGCTGGAGCGCGAGGCCAGGCCGGCCGGCAGGGTGACGGGGTTGAGCTGGCCGGCCCGCTGCTCGGCGCTCAGGGCCGCGGGCAGTTCCAGCAACGCCAGCGGGTTGCCGTCGGCCTGGGTGACGATCTGGTCCCGGACGTGCGGCGGCAGGCCGGCCGCGCGATCGGCGAGCAGGGCGTCGACGGCCGACGGCGCGAGTCCGGCCAGCCGCAGCCGGGGCAGGCCGGTGATCTGCGCCCCGCGGGCTCCGTCGCGGACCGCGAACAGCATCACGACGCCCTCGCGGTCCAGCCGGCGGGCGGTGAAGGTCAGCACGTCCAGGGACGTCTGGTCCAGCCATTGCGCGTCGTCGACCAGGCACAGCAGCGGACCGTCGGTCCCGGCCGCCTGCGAGAGCAGGGTGAGCACCGCGAGGTTCACGGTCAACCGGTCCCGCACGGCCTCGCCGGTCAGTCCGAACACCGCTTTCAGCGCGGCGGCCTGCGGATCCGGCAGCCGGTCCAGGCCGTCGACGACGGGCCGCAGCAACTGGTGCAGGCCGCCGAAGGCGAGTTCCATCTCCGACTCGATGCCCACGGTCCGCACCACCCGCGCCGAGCCGGCGGCGGCCGCGGCGTGTTCCAGCAGTGCCGTCTTACCGATACCGGCCTCGCCGTGGATCACCAAAGCGCCGCTCACGCCGGTCCGGGCCGCCGCGAGCATGCGGTCGATCCGGTCCAGCTCCCCCACCCGGCCGTGCAACATGATGTCAACATACCTAATCCCCGTGGTCTGCCGGTCCTTCCGTTGGGTAACGCCGACCGATGCGCGGAAGGCGGGTGGATCTTTAGCGTTGACCGCACCTCGATCGCCTCGATCCCCCTGATCGCCTCGATCATCTCGACCGGCAGGAGCGGCCCTACGTGTCCGATGTGTCCGCTGTATCCGACGTGACCGAACAAGTCCACCTCACCGCGCTGCGCCAGCCCTCGGTGACCGACGCCGCCGCCTGGCACCGGGTCGTCGCCGCGGCGGTCGCGCACGACCTGCCCGCGGTGCCGCCGCCCACGCCCGGGCAGATCCACGCCCAGCTGACCAAGCCCGCGCTGGACAGCCAGCAGCTCATGTGGCTGGCCGCCGCCCCGGACGGGACGGTGACCGGCGTGGCCGCCCTGCGCTTGTTCAGCTCGCCCGGCCAGGACCATCTCGCCGAGCTCCGGCTGCACGTCGATCCGGCGCACCGGCGCCACGGGACCGGCTCCCAGCTGCTGGCGGCGGTGGTGGCCGCGTGCCGGACCGAGGACCGCCGCAGCCTGATCACGGAGGCCACGGCCGGCGGGCCGGGAGCGGCGTTCTGCGACCGGTGGGGCTTTCGCCGCGTGCTCGATCTGGACCACCTGGTGCTGGATCTGCGCCGGGTGGACGCGCGCCGGATCGACGAGCTCTGCGACGCCGGACGTCCCGGCTACCGGCTCACCGGCTGGACCGGCACCGTCCCGGACGAGCTCGCCGACGCCTTCGCCGCGGCCAAGGGCGCCATGAACGACATGCCGGTCGGCGACCTGGACTACGGCACGCTGCGCTGGGACGCCGACCGGGTCCGCGCCATGGCGGAGGTGGTGTCCGGGCGCGGCGACACCCTGCTGACGGTGGCCGCCGTGCACGACGACGGCACCGTGGCCGGCTACACCGAAGTCGTGCTGCCGCAGGGCGGCGCCGGCTGGGCGGTCCAGTACGACACCGCCGTCGTCCCCGCACATCGAGGCCACGGCCTGGGCGTCTGGGTCAAGGCCGCCATGCTGCGCCGGCTCCGGGCCGAGCACCCGCACGTCGCCACGATCGAGACCGACAACGCCCAGGACAACGTCCACATGCTCGCCGTCAACCGGCGGCTGGGGTTCGAGATCGCCTGGCGCACCCACGAATACCAGCTCGACCTGCCCGTTCACTGATCCGCTCGAGTCCATCCCCGCACCACCGAGGAGAACGCCACCGTGTCCGTCACCACCACCCACCAGCCCAGCGGCTTCACCAAGACCGGACTGGGCAGACTGCACGACGTCCTGGCGCGGCACGTCGACTCCGGGCGGATCCCCGGCGTCGTCGCGCTGGTCAGCCGGGGCGGCGAGACCCACGTCGAGGAGATCGGCACCACCCACAAGGACGGCGGCGCCCCGATCGGCCGGGACACGATCTTCCGGATGGCCTCGACGTCCAAGCCGGTCTCCATCGCCGCGGCGATGGTCCTGCTGGACGAGTGCCGGCTGCGGCTGGACGACCCGGTGGAGCCGTGGCTGCCGGAACTCGCCGACCGTCAGGTGCTGCGCCGGATCGACAGCCCGCTGGACGACACCGTCCCGGCGCGGCGCCCGATCACCGTGCGGGACGTGCTCACGTCCACGTTCGGCCTCGGCATGGACATGACGGTGATCGGCACCCCGATCATGGGCGCGGTCTTCGAGGCCGGGATCACCCCGAACCTGCCGACGCCGATGCCCGAGCCGGACGAGTGGATGCGGCGCCTGGGCACGCTGCCGCTGATGTACCAGCCCGGGGAGCGCTGGCAGTACCAGATCGCCAGCGACCTGGTCGGCGTGCTCGTCGCCCGGGTCACCGGCCAGAGCTTCGAGGCGTTCCTGCGCGAGCGGATCTTCGAGCCGCTGGGCATGAAGGACACCGGGTTCCACGTGCCCGCCGACCAGATCCACCGGCTGCCGCCGCTGTACGCGCCCGATCCGGTCACCGGCGAGTTCCACGTGTGGGACCAGGCCCAGGGCGGCCGGCACAGCGCGCCGCCTGCGTTCCCGGGCGGCGGAGGCGGCCTGAACTCGACCGCCGACGACTACCACGCCTATTTCAGGATGCTGCTGAACCACGGCGTGCACGACGGGCAGCGGATCCTGTCGCGGCCCGCCGTGGAGCTGATGACCACCAACCGGCTCACCCCCGAGCAGCAGGCCACCCGCGATGTCATGGCCCGGGAGAACGTGCACATCTCGTTCGGCCAGGGCCAGCACGGCGGCTGGGGTCTGGGGATGGCGGTGCGCACCTACCGTGGCGACTACGCTTCCATCGGCCAGTTCGGCTGGGACGGCGGCGCCGGGACCTCCACCTACGCCGACCCGGACCAGCAGCTGATCGGCATCCTGCTGACCCAGGTCGGTTCGTCGAACGCGTACTCCGTGCAGCTCATGCACGACTTCTGGACCACGCTCTACCAGGCCGTCGAGGACTGATTCGGCACTGGTGAGGACCCAAGGCTCGGCAGGCGCGGCTGGCGCACCTGCCGAGCCTTCCTTGGCTGCCACGCCGGGTCAGGGGCACGGCTTTCGGCACCCCCTGGTGTCTGGACCAGTTCTTCCGACGCGACGCGCGCGCCGGAAGAACTGCGCCGCGTCACATCGCGGGCCCGGTCGGGCTTTCGGACTCGGTGAAGCCGCCGGAACTGGACGGGCCATCGGCCGACTCCCCCAACCGGCGCCGCACGGCGTCCGCTTCCGGGACTTCGAGCTCTGCGAAGATCGTTAGAGCGCGCTCCAGACTCGCACGCGCCGCCTCGTCGTCGCCTTGCGCTGACAGCACCGTGGCGACTCCGTACTCTGCGATCCCCTGCTCGTAGGGGTTCCGGCCGTTCTCCGCGAGGTGCAGGGCGGCGCGGTAATGGGTGAGCGCCTGCTGTCGGTCGCCCAGCGCGAGGCAGGCCGCGCCGAGGCCGTTGCGGGCCATGGTCTCGCTGCGCTCGAGCCCGATCTCAGCCCACAGTTCCAGCGCCCGCTGGTGGTGGTCGCGGGCGGCGGCGGGATCTGCGGCTTTCAGCTGCACCAGGCCGAGGATGTGGCGGGCCATCGCCTCGCCGTCCTGATCACCGATCTCGCGGGTTATGGTCAGCGCGCGGAGGGCGACGGGCTCTGCCTGGCTCCACTGGTCGGGGGAATGGGCCAGGATCAGTCCCAGGTCGTTCACGGCGTCGGCCAGGACGCGCCGGTCGCCGAGGCTCTCGGCGAGGGCCATCTCGGTGTGGGCCACCCGCAGGGCCTCGGCGTGTTCGCCCATCCGCTGCCAGAACAGGCTGAGATTGCCGAGTGCGAGGATCTCGCCGTATTGGTTGCCCTCCGCGCGCAGCAGCGGGAGCACCGCGACGGTGTGGTCGATCGCTTCACGGAAGCGGCCCAGGTCCCCGGCTGTGATCGCGAGGTTGGCGCGGCTGATGGCCTCGCCGCCGCGGTCGCCGAGTTCGCGGTTGATCTCCAGCGCCGCGCGCAGGGCGGCGGACGCCGGCTCGAAGTCGCGCAGCACGCGGTGGGCGTTGCCGAGGTTGCCCAGCAGGAGTGCCTCGCCCTTGCGGTCGCCGGCCGCGACGCTGAACGGCAGGCCTCTGCTGAACTCCGCGACGGCCAGGTCGAAGCCGCCGTTCACGGCGTGCGCGGTGCCCAGCGCGTTCTGCAGGTCGCCCCGGGCGAAGTCGTCGCCGAGCCGGTCGGCCGCCGCCAGGCCGTCCCGGACGATGTCGAACCACTCGTCGGTGCGGCCGGCGACGTAGCAGAAGCGCCACACCGTCCGCGCCAGGTGCCAGGCGTGCACGTACCAGCCCTCGGCCGCCGCGAACCGGACCACGGCGGCGACGCAGCCGCATTCGGCGGCCAGCCACTGCCGGGCCGCCGCCGGATCGTCGAAGGCGGGACCGGGCACCGGCGGCGCCGGGAACGGCTCGGGAAGCCGGCGGCGGGAGGTCTTGCTGCCGTCCATCGCCGCGTCCGCGGTGTGGCGGTACCAGTCGAGCAGCCGGGTCACCGCCTGGTGCCGCTGGTCGTCGCTCTCCTCCTGCGCGACCAGCTCGGCCGCGTACGCGCGCAGCAGGTCGTGCCAGGTGTAGCGGCCCGCGCCCGCGCGTTCCAGCAGATGCGCGCCGATCAGCGTCCCGATCAGGCGGCGGGTCTCGGACAGCGGCAGCCCCGCCAGGTTGGCGGCGGCGGGCAGTCCGAAATCAGGGGCCGGATTCAGGCTCAGCAGCCGGAACAGCCGCGCCGCCGGCTCGGACAGGGTGCGATAGGACCAGGAGAAGACGGCGCGGACGTCGGTGAAGGGGTCGCCGGTGGCGTCCAGCACGTTCCAGCGCTCGGTGCCGTCGGCCAGCTCCGCCGCCAGCTCGGCCAGCGGGACGTCCGGGTTGCCCGCGACGTGCTCGGCGGCGATGCGCAGCGCCAGCGGCGATCCCGCGCACAACCGGACCAGCTCCCGCCCGGCGGCCGGCTCCGACAGCACCCGCTCCCGGCCCAGGATCCGGGTCAGCAGCTCGAACCCCTCGCCGTCGGGCAGCCGCGCCAGGTCCACCCGCCGGGCGCCGTCCCGGACGACCAGCCCGGCCAGCGCGTCACGGCTGGTGACCAGGACCAGACAGCCGGGCGCGCCGGGAATCAGGGGACGGATCTGCTCGGCGGTGCGGGCGTTGTCCAGCAGGATGAGCACCCGCTTGCCGGACAGCAGGCTGCGATAGCGCGCGGCGCGCTCGTCCGTGCCCTGCGGGATCGCGTCCGCGCCGAGCGCGGTCAGGAACATCTCCAGGACGGAGCCCGGCGTCAGCGGCTCGCCGGGGTCGTAGCCGCGCAGGTTCACGTACAGCTGGCCGTCGCTGAAGCGCTCGGCGACTTGATGGGCCCAGTGCACGGCCAGGGCCGTCTTGCCGACACCGGGGGCTCCGGCGACGGCCGAGACGACGATCGCCGAACCGTCCCCGTCGGCGGCGAACTGGTCGAGTTCTTTGAGGACGTCGTCGCGGCCGGTGAAGGCGGAGGTGTCGGCGGGGAGTTGGCGGGGGACGACCGACTCGGGCGCGCCGGCCGGCCCGGCTGCCGGTGGGCCTTGGCCTTGCTTCGAACCTGGCTCGACGGCGGACTCGGCCACGGATTCCGTCGTCGCCTCCCGCGCCGCGGCACCACCCGGCCGAAGCTCCGCGGCGACGGCGACCTCCCACGCGGTCGCCCACTCCCGCGCCTGCTCGGGACCGGCGCCGAGGGCGATCACCACCGCGTCCAGCACATCGGGCGGCATCACCGAGGCGCCGGACAGATAGGTGGACAGGCTGTTGTGCGGTATGCCGGTCGCGGCAGCCAGATCGCGCAGGGAGACCCGGGCCTTCCCCGTCCCCCGAGCCGCGCGCACCCGCCACTGGTTCAACTCGTCCAGCAGCTCTTTCGCCGTCCGCGCACCGTCCACGCCTTGATCCTCCCCCGTTCGCCGTCCACCAAGGATGCCATCCGGCCACAAGCCCCGTACAAGGCCTGTTCGGGTTTGGTCAGAGATGGTCAGACCGGACCGGCACCACCGCCCGATGAGACAGCCTGCTGCTATGAAGGCGACAGCTACCACCTTGATCACCGGAATCCTGCTGCTGACGGCGGCCGGTTGTTCCTCCAGCGGCTCCATCAGCGGCAGCGGCGGCGCGAAGAACAGCCCCGGCGGCGCCGGCACGAAGACGGGCGTGTCAGCACCCGAAGGCGCGGCGCCCTCCGGCGGCGGCGACAATCACGTCGCCACCCCCAAGACCGCCGTCGAAGCCTTCATGAACGCGGTCAAGAAGGGCGACATGGCCGCCGTGGCCGCCGCCACCTGCCAGGACATGAAAGACGAGGTGGCGAACAATCTCAATGGTCTGACGCTGCAAAGCTTCTCCGCGGAGGCGCCGTACCAGATGGAAGACCACTGGGTCGTCTCCACCACCTTCTCCGACACCCAGAACGGTGCCCCTTTCCAGGGCAAGGTCGACTACCAGGTGGTCAAGGACGGCGACACGTACAAGTGGTGCGGCCTGGACGTGCCGTTCGGCGCACCGAAGGGGACGCCGGGGATCGACCCGTCGCAGACCAAGAGCTGACCTCACCGGCGAATTCAAGCCACCCTCCGAACCGGAGTGCATTTCGAGGCGTTTCGCTGCTTCGGGAACGACCTTTGCCACATCCGTCGTGTTCGGAAGGAATCCCCATGAGCGAGAACCATCCCCCGCGCGCTCCGCATCCCACCCAGGGTGGCGGCAATCGGCAGTGGTGGCCAGAGCGGCTCAATCTCCGGGTGTTGGCCGGGCCGGGCAGCAGTAGTCCGCTCGGGCCGCGTTTCGACTACGCGGCCGCGTTCACGGCGCTGGATCTGGGGGCAGTGAAGCAAGACATCGCGCGTCTGCTGACCGACTCGCAGCCGTGGTGGCCGGCCGACTATGGGAACTACGGTCCGTTGATGATCCGGATGGCCTGGCATTCGGCGGGCACGTACCGGATCCACGACGGGCGGGGTGGCGCGGGCAGCGGGCAGCAGCGGTTCGCGCCGCTGAACAGTTGGCCGGACAATGCCAATCTCGACAAGGCGCGGCGGTTGTTGTGGCCGGTGAAGCAGAAGTACGGGCAGTCGATCTCCTGGGCCGATCTGATGGTGCTGGCCGGGAACGTCGCGTTGGAGAGCATGGGCTTCCAGACGTTCGGTTTCGGCGGCGGGCGTGAGGACGTCTGGATGTCCGACGAGGGCGTCTACTGGGGTCCGGAGACCGTGTGGCTCGAGGATCGCCGTTACAGCGGCGACCGCGAGTTGGAGGAGCCGCTCGCCGCCGTCCAGATGGGCCTCATCTACGTCAACCCGCAGGGTCCCAACGGTCTGCCGGACCCGATCGCCTCCGCCCGCGACATCCGGGAGACGTTCCGCCGGATGGCGATGAACGATGAGGAGACCGTCGCGCTGATCGCCGGCGGCCACACCTTCGGCAAGACGCACGGCGCGGGACCGGACAGCCACGTCGGGCCCGACCCGGAGGCCGCGCCGCTGGAGGCGCAGGGCCTGGGCTGGAAGAGCACTTTCGGCAGCGGTGTCGGCGCGGACGCGATCACCTCAGGCCTCGAAGGTGCGTGGACCACCACTCCGACCCGCTGGGACAACATGTTCCTGGAGATCCTGTTCCGGCACGAATGGGTCCTGACGCAGAGCCCGGCGGGCGCGCACCAGTGGAAGCCCGAGGACGACACCGACCCCTCGGCCCCCACCATGCTGACCACGGACCTCGCGCTCCGCTTCGATCCGATCTACGAGCCCATCGCGCGCCGGTTCATGGAGCATCCCGACCAGTTCGCCGACGCGTTCGCGCGGGCCTGGTACAAGCTGACGCATCGCGACCTGGGGCCGGTCATCCGCTATCTGGGTCCTGAGGTGCCGTCCGAGACGCTGATCTGGCAGGATCCGCTGCCGGCCGCCACCGGTGCCGTGCTCACCGCGGCCGACGAGGACGACCTCAAGGCCCTGATCCTCGCCTCCGGGCTGACGGTGCCGCAGTTGGTGGCGACGGCGTGGGCCTCCGCGTCGTCGTTCCGCGGCTCGGACAAGCGGGGCGGGGCCAACGGGGCCCGGATCCGGCTGCTGCCGCAGAACACGTGGGAGGTGAACGAGCCCTACCAACTGGCGGCCGTCATCAGCACTCTGGAGGCCATCCAGAGTGACTTCCGCACCGACGGCCGGCACGTCTCGCTCGCGGACCTGATCGTCCTGGGCGGCAACGTCGGCGTGGAAGAGGCCGCGCGGGCCGCCGGCTACGAGATCGAGGTCCCCTTCTCCCCCGGCCGGACCGACGCCACCCAGGAGCAGACCGACGTCGACTCGTTCGCCGCGCTGGAGCCGGCCGCCGACGGGTTCCGCAACTTCCAGGGCAAGAGCACCCGGCTGCCAGCCGAATACCTGCTCATCGACCGGGCCAACCTACTCACGTTGTCGGCGCCGGAAATGACGGTCCTGGTCGGAGGACTGCGGGTGCTGGGGGTCAACCACAACGGCGGCACGCACGGTGTCTTCACCGATCGCGTCGGCGTCCTCAGCAACGACTTCTTCGTCAACCTCCTCGACACCGCCGTCACCTGGATCGCCGTGCCCGGCGCCGACACCTTCGAGGGCCGCGACGCGTCCGGCGCACGGAAGTGGACCGGGACGCGCGCCGATCTCGTCTTCGGCTCCAACTCCGAGCTCCGCGCGCTGGCCGAGGTCTACGCGAGCGCCGACGCCGGAGCGAAGTTCGTCCTGGACTTCGCCGCCGCGTGGACCAAGGTCATGGAGCTCGACCGGTTCGACCTCGACCGTTCCGGCCGTTACGGCTTTTCGGAGGCATCCCATGCGTAAGTTCATCGTGGAGTTCATCGGCACGTTCTTCCTCGTCCTCACGGTCGGCAGCGCCGTCCTCGGCCAGATCGCCCTGGCGCCGCTGGCGATCGGCGCGGTCCTGATGACGATGGTCTACGCCGGCGGCCACATCTCCGGCGCCCACTTCAACCCGGCGGTCACGCTGGCCGTCCACATCCGGGGCCGCATCTCCCGCCAGGACGCGGTCGGCTATTGGGTCGCGCAGTTCGCAGCCGGCTTCGTCGCCGCGATCGTCGCCAAGTGGCTGGTGAACCCGCCGGCGCCCAAGGCCCTGTCTCCCGCGGGTCGGGCGCTGTGGCAGGCGATGGCCGCCGAGACGTTGTTCACCTTCGCGCTGGCGTATGTGGTGCTGAACGTCGCGACCAGCGACGACACCAAGGACAACTCGTTCTACGGCCTGGCCATCGGCTTCACCGTCGCCGCCGGGGCGTTCGCCGTGGGCGGCATATCCGGCGGCGCGTTCAACCCAGCCGTCGCGGTCGGCGCCGCGACGATGGGGCTGTTCGCCTGGGCCAAGATCTGGCTCTGGCTCGTGGCCACGCTGCTCGGCGGCGCGATCGCGGGGTTCGTCTACAGGTACGTGTCGGCGGAGTCGGACACCGAGGCGGAGACGGCGGCGGAGGCGGAGGCGGTCGCGGCCTGACCGGCCGGTGTGAGCGACAACACCAGTTCTCTCGACTCGCGCGCTAAGTCTACAGTTGTAGACTTAGAGTCAGCTCCCCGGGCCATCGGGACCCGGCGAGTCCGAGAGAGGCACTACGAAGATGAACCTGAACCTGACCGGAAAGCGCGCACTCATCACGGGTTCGAGCGTCGGACTCGGCGAGGCCACCGCGCGGCTGCTGGCCGCCGAGGGGGCCGCGGTCGTGATCCACGGCCGCGACAAGGACCGCGCCGAGCAGGTCGCGCAGCGGATCCGCGAGGCCGGCGGGCAGGCCGACGTCGTCCTGGGCGACCTGGGGGACGACGACGCCGCCGCCGAGGTCGCCCGGGCCGCCACCGCCGGCGGTCCGGTCGACATCCTGGTCAACAACGCCGGCTTCTACCGGCACCTGTCCTGGGCGGACGCGACACCCGACGAGTGGCGCGCCACCTACAACATCAATGTCGTCTCCGGCGTCCGGATGATCCAGCACCTGGTCCCGGCGATGCGCGCCCGCGGCTGGGGCCGGGTGGTGACGATCGGCGGCGGCCTGGCCTCCCAGCCGATGAACACCCACCCGCAGTACAACGCCACGCTGGCGGCGCGCCACAACCTCGCCGTGTCCCTGGCCCGCGAGCTGAAGGGCACCGGCGTCACCTCCAACATCGTCTCCCCCGGAGCGATCCTGGTCGAGGCCACCAAGCAGCTCGTGACCGAGATCGGCCCGGACCGCGGCTGGGGCCAGACCTGGGACGAGATCCTGCCCAACGCGGTCAACGCCCTGATCCCCAACGACCAGGAGCGCTTCGGCGAGCCCGACGAGATCGCGGCAGCGGTGGCCTACCTGTGCAGCGACTACGCGCAGTACGTCAGCGGCGCCACGATCCGCGTCGACGGCGGGCTGATCCGCTCGGCGTTCTGAGCCGGGTGCTCGGGTGCGAGGTCGACGCGGTGCAGCCGGTGGAAGCTCCGGCGAGGCCGTGCGGCGGGCAGCTATCGGCTACCCGGCGGCGTCCGGCTGGCAGCCATCG
>JABFXP010000429.1 GCA_013361685.1 Catenulispora sp. | reverse complement strand
ACGTCCCAGACCGCTCCCGCATCGTGGGCAGCGCCATGACCTCCGCACAAACGCCACTACGCTGTTGCCGCCGACATGAGTGTGCGAGGCGTTAGGGGCTTACACGTGACCGGAACTGACAGGTGACCGCGGACAGCGTCGCCTCCGCCGCGGCGGCGGTCGCGCCGCCGATTCCGGTTCGCGTCTCCGCGGTGCACCGGCCGCCGAAGGCCGACATGGCGGTGCTGGGCGTCGCGGTCACCGCGGTCGGGACCTCCGGGCCGCTGATCGCCGCCGCTGCGGCGCCGGCCATGGCGATCGCGTTCTGGCGCAACGCGATAGCCACGGTGGTCTTCGCTCCGTACGTGCTGGCCCGGCGGGGGCTGCGCGCCGAACTGCGCGGGCTGGGCCGGCGCACCACCTTGCTGGCGCTGGTGTCCGGGCTGATCCTGGGCGCCCACTTCGCTACGTGGACCCCGTCCGCGAAGCTGTCGTCGGTGGCCTCGGCGACGGCGTTCGCCGCGACGCAGCCGATCTTCGCCGCGATGGTGGCGCGGGCGCTGGGGCACCATGTGCCGCGGCGGGCGTGGGGCGGGATCGTGGTGGCGTTCGTCGGCGTGATCGTGCTGTCGGGGGTGGACTTCCACGCTTCGCTGCGGGCGTTCGAGGGGGATCTGCTGGCGCTGACCGCCGCCGCGTTCGCCGCCGTCTATATGACGATCGGCGGTGAGGTCCGCAAGACCGCGTCCCTGCCGACCTATGCGCTGCTCTGTTATGGAGCGGCGTCGGTGTTCCTCGTCGTGGCCGCGGTGGTGACCGGCTCGTCGCTGGTCGGGTTCGGCGGCGACGCGTGGCTCAAGATCGGGGCGCTGACGGTGCTCGCGCAGTTCCTCGGGCACACCCTCTTCAACCGGGTCGTGAAGACGACCAGCCCGACCGTGATCTCGACGGCGATACTGCTCGAGGTGCCGTTGGCGGCGCTGATCGCCGGGATGTTCCTCGGGCAGATCCCCTCGCTGTGGGCGATTCCGGGGGCCGTGCTGATCCTCGGCGGACTGCTGCTGGTGGTCACCGGGAACCGGGGCGAAGCGGCGGCCTGAGACCTCGGCAGACCCACACAAACCCGGGCTGGGAAGTGGCGCGCGTCATGATGACGCCCTAGGTGACCCGCCAGTAACGTGACGGCTATATCAAGCGGTCCGTACCCACTCCCGGGAGGGAACCCACCCATGTCCGAGTCCGCACGACCCCAGCGCCCGCGCCGCTCCTGCCTGGCGGTCCCCGGTTCCAACCCGCGCTTCCTGGAGAAGGCCCAGGGGCTGCCGGCCGACCAGGTGTTCCTGGACCTGGAGGACGCCTGCGCCCCGCTGGCCAAGCCCGAGGCGCGGCACACGATCGTGAAGTTCCTCAACGAGGGGGACTGGACCGGCAAGGCCCGCGTGGTCCGCGTCAACGACTGGACCACCGAGTGGACCTACCGCGACGTGGTGACCGTGGTCGAGGGCGCGGGGCAGAACCTGGACTGCATCATGCTGCCCAAGGTCCAGAACGCGGGCCAGGTGCAGGCGCTGGACCTGCTGCTCACGCAGATCGAGAAGACGATGGGCTTCGAGGTCGGCAGGATCGGCATCGAGGCGCAGATCGAGAACGCGGCCGGCCTGGTGAACGTCGACGAGATCGCCGCCGCGAGCCCGCGTCTGGAGACCATCATCTTCGGCCCCGCCGACTTCATGGCCTCGATCAACATGAAGTCCCTGGTCGTGGGTGCGATGATCCCCGGCTACCCGGCGGACCCCTACCACTACATCCTCATGCGCATCCTGATGGCGGCGCGGATGCACGACCTGCAGGCCATCGACGGGCCCTTCCTGCAGGTCCGCGACGTGGACGCGTTCCGCGAGGTCGCCACCCGCTCGGCGGCGCTGGGCTTCGACGGCAAGTGGGTGCTGCACCCCGGCCAGGTCGAGGCGGCGAACGAGATCTACTCCCCGTCCCAGGAGGACTACGACCACGCCGAACTGATCCTGGACGCCTACGACTACTGCACCTCCGAGGCCGGCGGCAAGAAGGGCTCGGCGATGCTGGGCGACGAGATGATCGACGAGGCGTCCCGCAAGATGGCCCTGGTCATCGCCGGCAAGGGCCGGGCCGCCGGGATGGCCCGCACCACCTCCTTCGAAGCTCCGGAGGCCTGACGATGGGACGCCTGGCGCAGACCGACGGCCTGACCGACATCCAGCAGGAGATCCTGGCGACGGTCCGGACGTTCGTGGACAAGGAGATCATCCCCGTCGCGAACGAGCTCGAGCACGCCGACGAGTATCCGACGCAGATCGTCGAGGGCATGAAGGAGATGGGCCTGTTCGGGCTCATGATCCCCGAGGAGTACGGCGGGCTGGGCGAGTCCCTGCTCACCTACGCGCTGGTGGTCGAGGAGATCGCCCGCGGCTGGATGTCGGTGTCGGGGATCCTGAACACGCACTTCATCGTGGCGTACATGATCAAGCAGCACGGGACCGACGAGCAGAAGGCGCACTTCCTGCCGCGCATGGCGGAGGGCGAGGTGCGGGCCGCCTTCTCGATGTCGGAGCCGGCCCTGGGCTCGGACGTCGCGGCGATCACCACCAAGGCGGTCCCGGACGGTGAGGACTCCTACCTGATCAACGGCCAGAAGATGTGGCTGACCAACGGCGGGTCGTCCACGCTGGTGGCGCTGCTGGCCCGGACCGACCTCGGCGAGGCCGCCGCGCACAAGAACCTGACGACGTTCCTGGTGGAGAAGCCCGCCGGGTTCGGCGAGGTCGCGCCCGGGCTGACGGTCCCCGGCAAGATCCAGAAGATGGGCTACAAGGGCGTCGACACCACCGAACTGGTGCTGTCGGACTACCGCATCCCGGCGGACCGGATCCTGGGCGGCGCGCCCGGCAAGGGGTTCGCGCACATGATGGACGGCGTCGAGGTCGGCCGGGTCAACGTCGCGGCCCGGGCCTGCGGCATCGCGGTGCGGGCCTTCGAGTTGGGGGCCGCCTACGCGCAGCAGCGCACGACCTTCGGCAAGCCGATCGCCCAGCACCAGGCCATCCAGTTCAAGCTGGCCGAGATGGGCGTCAAGGTCGAGGCCGCGCACGCGATGATGGTCCGCGCCGCGAAGGTGAAGGACGCCGGGCGGCGCAACGACCTCGAGGCCGGCATGGCGAAGTACCTCGCGGCCGAGTACTGCAAGGAAGTCGTCGAGGACTCCTTCCGGATCCACGGCGGCTATGGATACTCGAAGGAGTATGAGATCGAGCGGCTCTACCGGGAGGCGCCGATGCTGCTGATCGGTGAGGGCACCGCCGAGATCCAGAAGATGATCATCGGTCGGCGGCTGCTGGAGGATTACAAGGCCCGGTAGCCGTCGCCATGCGATCATGGCAATCGTGGAGCGACGTGGACGAACCGTGAGTTTCGTGGATGATCGCGGGACGCTGCTCCACGTCGTGCCGGACGGCGCCGAGGGCCCCGTCGTGCTCTTCGTGCAGGGGCTGGCCGGGGCCTGGTTCGAATGGGACCCGGTCGTTCCCCTGCTGAGCGCCGACTACCGGCTGGTGCGCTTCGACCGGCCCGGGCTCGGATGGTCGCAGCAGGAGGGCGCCCGGGCGCCGCGGCCGCAGACCCTGGTCGGCGAAGCCGAGCGGCTGGGCCGGGTTCTGGACGGCGTGGGGATCGCGGCCGACGAGCGCGTGGTGCTGGTCGCGCACTCCTACGGCGCGTTCCACGCCGAGGCGTTCGCCCGGCTGCATCCGGAGCGGGTGGCCGGGGTGGTCTTCGTGGACGCCAGCGTGGAGCCCGACATCACGCCGGCGGCCGGGGGTCCGTGGCCGGGCCGGGCGTGGACCGTGGGCCAGCGCCTGGCGCGCGCCACGCAGCTGACGGGGCTGAACCAGGTCGTGGGCCCGGCGGTGCGCCGCCTGGTGTATCAGGCGGCGAGCACCACGC
Organism: Catenulispora sp.; assembly: GCA_013361685.1. GTDB lineage: Bacteria > Actinomycetota > Actinomycetes > Streptomycetales > Catenulisporaceae > Catenulispora. The sequence goes on along the minus strand of JABFXP010000429.1, from coordinate 7,356 downwards.
GCCGTGATCCGGATCCTGAGTTGGGGCGGACCGTCTACCGGTCCAGCCGGGTCGCGCGCGCCGTTGCTAACGAATTGGCTTCGTATCGGGCCGCGGCGGTGGCGCTGCTTGAGCTCCGTTGTGAGCTTCCGTTCCCAGAGGTGCTGGTGCAGGTGCTGGTGGGGGCCGCGGGGGCCGGTGCGGGCGGCCACGCCGCGGACTGGCTCGAACGTCAGCGCGGATTCGCGGGGTTGTTTCCCGGTGCCGAAGTCGTAGAGTTGGCCGATGCCAAACACCTGATCGCCGCGGATCGTCCGGACGCCGTCGCCACCGCCGTGCGCTCCCTGGGTTTTTGAGTGGTCGCTCCCGCCGCGGGGTCCGGTTACGGCAGGATGGTGCTTCGAGGCGGTTGATGAGCGCGAACGTATTAGGGCGGGAATCTAAAAGTGGCGACTTACTACGTCATAGCGAGGATGGACGGGACACGCTTCGTAGGGCCGGACCACCACAAGGTCGACCTTGACGACGCTCTACAGCGGGGTGTCACAACGTTCATCCCCTCGGCGTGGCAGGACCACGACCCGCTCTCCATGGACGACGACGAGGCTTCGCCGAAGACGGATGTGCCGGTGGGGCTGCTGGTGTATCCGGATCCGGCGCAGGCGGGCCTGGGCATCGCCGACGACATGACGCTCTCGCTGGGCATCGACGGCGGGTTCCGGATGTTCCAGTTGCAGGCGGTGCCGGCGCCGGAGCATTACACGCCCTCCAGCGCGATCGGGGCGAAGGCCATCGTCACCCGGGAGTTCCTGGTGGTGGCCGAGGTGCCGGCGTGGTGGGCCTACGGGCCGCACGGCCGCCATGTCAACGGATTGATCACGGCCGTGTCCAACCTGGGCCGTGAGCAGGTCGACCAGATCGGGGCCGGGATGGAGCGCCCGGACGTGATCTTCGAGGTGGACCGCCGCGAGGTGCTGGACGCGGCGGATCTGGAGCTGCTGCGGCAGGACCGGACCGGCGCGGCGCGGGTCGCCCGGGGTTACGCGCGCGCGGCCACGTACCGGGCCTGGGACCGGGACGCGGGCCTGTCGCGGGCGGCGTCGCTGATCGGCGACCTGGCCCACGTCACGGTGGTGGGCGACGTCCTCAACGAGGATCAGCTCGGCCTGCTGCTGAAGAAGCTCACGCCGCACATCTCCGAGGTCATGCCCGCCGGGGAGATGGAGCCTTATGGCACGGTCGTCGGCGGCGACGACGGTGACGCCGACTTCGAGGACTGACCGGCCGGGCGCCGACTGTTCGACGGCGGGCTCCGGACGGCGCTGAAGCGGCTTCGAGTCCTGCCCGTCCGACCGCCGGAATCGGCATTCGGACGGGCAGGGCGGCTGCGACGGCTCGGGCGCCCGGGCGGCTGCGACAGCTCGGACGGTTGCGGCGGCTCGGACGGTTGCGGCGGCTCGGACGCCTGGGCGGCTACGGCGGCTCGGACGGCTGCGACGGCTCGGGGCCCGGGCGCTACAGCGGCTCGGGCAGCTACGGCGGCTCGGACGCCCGGGCGGCTCAGCTCGGCGGCGTCAGATGCTCCGGTGCCGCGAACGGATCGTCGCTGATGGTCTCCGCGGTCTGGGTCTCGGCGGCCGGCGGCTGGTATTGCTGCGGCACGGCGTCCTGCATCGGAGCAGCCCATGGATCCGGCGCGGCACCGCCCGTCGCGCCGCCCGCCGGTCCCGGCATCGGGGCGGTCATGGTGGGCGGCGGCCCGGCCATCGCGTCACCTGCCGGACCCGGCATCGGAGCGTTCATCATGGGCGGCGGCCCGGCCATCGGGTAGCCGCGGGGCGCGAACGCCCCGTGTCCGTACCCGTATCCCGGATGCATCGGCGGCAGCCCCGGCACCGTCCGCGAGCCGGGACCGTCGTACCAGTCGCCGGCGGCGTTCCGCTGCCGCTGCACCTTGCTGATCGTCTGCACGTAGCAGATCGTCAGTACCGCGGAGACGGCCAGCACCGGCAGCGCGACCAGGCCGGCGTCCGTCAGCTTCAGCATCGCCTCGAGGTAGCTGAAGCCGTTGTTCTCGGCGTCGCGCGCATCGCTGCTCGCGCTGCTGACCCGCAGCATCAGCGCCCAGGACACGACGTAGGAGGCCCACCACCAGCCGGTGATGAGGCCGCCGCTCATCTGCCGCTTGTCCTGGCGGCCGAACATCGTGCCCCGGTAGACGTCGCGCGCCACGATGCACGGGATGACCAGGTTCGCCAGCGGGATGAACCAGCCGCCGATGGACCACCCGACGCTCATCCGGCCCTCGCCCGGGACGTAGGCCTCGGCGTTGCTGCGGGCCGCCCAGAACCAGCACATGAACACCACGATGCTGCCCAGCATGGTCAGGGACAGGAGCCCGTCGGCGGCCCGGACCAGGGTGTCGGAGGCGTCGACGGAGCTGCGGTGGACCGTCTCCGGGTGGTCCCGGAGCGCGGTCAGCAGCGAGCGGCGCCAGATGAGGCCGATGGTGCTGCCGACGGTGAACAGCGCGTCGAGGCCGAGCAGCACGCTCAGGGCCACGGACAGGCCGTTGACCGAGTTCTTGACCGTGGGCTGCCCGAGGCGCGGACCGTAGGGCGCGGGGTAGCCGTAGGCCGGGGGTGGTGTCTCATACACGCCGGGCATCCCATCAGGGCTCGAGGTCCCCGTCAAGAACGTGGCGGACCTCACCGCCGCGCGTACTACTGGCCGGTAGGTCCGTGCGCGAAGATGACCGTGGCAGGGCCGGCCGGCGGCAGGCGGCGGTCGTCGGAGTGGATGCAGACCAGGCAGAAGGGATTCGACCCATGCAGTTCGGCCGGTACTACGAGGAGTTCGAGGTCGGTGCGGTGTACAAGCACTGGCCGGGCAAGACCGTCACCGAGTACGACGACCATCTGTTCTGCCTGCTCACCATGAACCACCATCCGCTGCACATGGACGCCAACTACGCCGAGCAGACCACCGACTTCAAGCGCAACGTCGTGGTCGGCAACTACATCTACTCGCTGTTGCTGGGCATGTCGGTGCCGGACGTCTCCGGCAAGGCGATCGCGAACCTGGAGGTCGAGTCGCTGCGGCACATCGCGCCGACCTTCCACGGCGACACCATTTACGGCGAGACCGAGGTGCTGGACAAGACCGAGTCGAAGTCCAAGGACGACCGCGGCGTCGTGTACGTCGAGACCAAGGGCTACAAGCAGGACGGCACAGTCGTCTGCGTGTTCCGGCGCAAGGTGATGGTCCCCAAGCGCTCGTACGGCGAGGCGCGGGGCGGGGAGCAGCCCGGGCGCCCGACTCCGTTGGCGTAGCGGCGCTGTCACCCCCGCGGTGTCGCAGGGGACGGCGACCGGACCGCGTGTGCGCAGGCCGCGCGCCAGGGTGCGCCCGGCCCCGCGCGGGCGCACCGGCCCGCGGCCCGCGCGGCCATCCGGGTGACGGGGCTTGACGGATCGCCGCCCAAAAGAGGACCGTCAGTCTCTATGAAGGCCGAGCCCAGCTGCCCACGCTGTGGGGGCCGGGTGCGTGCACCCGGCTTGCTGTCCGCGACCTGGCAGTGCGACCTGCACGGCGCGGTGCAGCCCCTGCAGCCTGTGCAGCCGCCGACAGTGAAGGAACTCGCCGAGGCGGCGGGCAACAGCCAGGTCCCGGTGTGGATGCCGTGGCCGCTGCCCACCGGCTGGGAGTTCACCGGCGTGGCCTACGCCGGGGACGAAGCCGGGGCCCGCGCGACCGCCGTGGCCTGCGCCGGGCCCAACCCCTTCGGCGGCGTCGGCGAACTGCTGCTGGTCGCCGAGGAGATGGGCGTCGGCCTCGGGGCGCGGTTCGCCGGCATCGACGGCCCGGACCCCGGCGAGATCTTCGAGGAGACCGCCGCGCACGCCAAGCTCTACGCGGCCGGCCGCTCCACCTCGATGTGGTGCGTCCCGGACACCGGCGACCGCGCGGTGTTCCTCGGCGAGGCCGGCGGGCTGTGGCTGTGGGCGGTGCTGTGGCCGCACGACGCGGCCCACCTGATGTACGACGACCTGGTGCTGACCGACCTGCGCGACGCCGGGAGCGAGATCGACTTCCTGCCGGTCGGCGGGCTGTCGGCCCGGCTGCTGGCGATCTAGGGACCGGTCGGCTGGCCGCTGGCCGAATGGCAGCGTGAACGCAGGGCGCGCCGCCGTCTGCGGACCTGGACGACCGCGCCGACGCGGCTCGGGCGCTTGGCTTGGGCGCACGGCCCGGCAGGCCGGGATCGCCGAGCACCGTGGTGCCGGTGGCGCCAGCCCAAGCCCCCCATCCGCAGACGTGGCGGAATTGAGCACATCCGGTGAACCTCGTGTGATCGTCGGTCCGGCCCCGGGGGCTCCGGGACCGGGTGCGCCAGAATGAGGGCCGTGACGACCCACACCGCGCCTCTGACCCACGCCGCGCCCCCGACCCACGGCCGGCGCGACATCGTGCTGCTCGGCTCGACCGGCTCCATCGGCACCCAGACCCTGGACCTGGTCGCGCGCAACCCCGACCGGTTCCGGGTGGTGGGCCTGGCGGCCGGCGGCGGCAATCCGGCGCTGCTGGCCGAGCAGGCGCTGGCCACCGGGGCGCGCACGGTCGCGGTCGCCAAGGCCAGTGCCGCGCAGGACCTGAACCTCGCCTTCTACGCCGCGGCGCAGAAGCGCGGGTACTCGGCCGGGGAGTTCAAGGTCCCGGAGATCCTGGCCGGGCCGCAGGCCGCGGCCGAACTGGCCGCGCGCGAGGCCGACATCGTGCTGAACGCCATCGACGGCGCCGCGGGCCTGACGGCGACGCTGGCCGCCCTGGACGCCGGCCGGATCCTGGCGCTGGCCAACAAGGAGTCGCTGATCATCGGCGGTGATCTGGTGACCCGGCGGGCCAAGCCCGGGCAGATCACGGCGGTGGACTCCGAGCACTCGGCGCTGGCGCAGGCGCTGCGCGGCGGGACGAAGCAGGAGGTCGCCAGGCTCGTCGTCACCGCCTCCGGCGGCCCGTTCCGGGGCCGGACCCGGGAGCAGATGCGGGACGTCACCCCCGAGCAGGCGATGGCGCACCCCACCTGGACCATGGGGCCGCTGGTCACCTGCAACTCCGCGACGCTGGTGAACAAGGGCCTGGAGGTGATCGAGGCGCACCTGCTGTACGACGTGCCCTTCGAGCGCATCGAGGTGGTGGTGCACCCGCAGTCGATCGTGCACTCGATGGTGGAGTTCGTGGACGGCTCGACGCTGGCCCAGGCCGGCCCGCCGGACATGCGGATGCCGATCTCGCTGGCCCTGGGCTGGCCGGACCGGGTGCCGGACGCCGCCCCGGCGCTGGACTGGACCAAGGCCTCCAGCTGGGAGTTCTTCCCGCTGGACGAGGAGGCGTTCCCCTCGGTGCGGCTGGCCAAACAGGTCGGCGCAACCGGCGGCACGGCTCCGGCCGTCTTCAACGGGGCCAACGAGGAATGCGTCGCGGCGTTCCTGGGCGGACGTCTCCGCTTCCCGGCGATCGTCGATACCATCGAACGGGTGGTCGCCGAACACGCCGGTTCAGCGGACTCTCAGGGTGGGGACCTTACCCTGGAGGCCGTTCTGCAGGCGGATGCCTGGGCGCGGGCCCGGGCCCGTGAACTGACGGCCGGCTGAAGACGTGTAACCAGGCACACCGGTGCCGACGACGTTAGGTGGACTGATCCGTGACCCTGTGGGGCTGGCTGCTCTTCGCCTTCGCAATCGTGACCTCGATCATGCTTCACGAGGCCGGGCACATGACCTGTGCCCGCAAGGCGGGCGGCAAGGTCACGGAGTTCTTCGTCGGCTTCGGCCCGCGGATCTGGTCTTTCCGCAAGGGCGAGACCGAGTACGGCGTGAAGGCCATCCCGGCCGGCGGCTACGTGAAGATCGTCGGGATGACGGACCTGGAGCCGATCGCCGAGGAGGACGAGCCGCGCGCGTTCTACAAGAAGCCGCTGGGCTGGCGGCTGCTGACGCTGTCGGCCGGCTCGCTGGTGCACTTCGTGATCGCGCTCGTGCTGTTCATGATGGTCCCGATGTTCTGGGGCAACTACCACACCCCGGCCACCGTCGGCGGGGTCAGCGCCTGTCTGAGGACCACGACCGGCGACTGCGCGCCGACCGACCCCAAGAGTCCGGCCGCCGCCGCCGGGTTGCAGCCCGGGGACCAGATCGTCGCGATCGACGACACGCCGGTGAAGTCCTGGGAGAACGTGACCGACGCGCTGCACAAGGACCAGCCGACGATCAACGCGGACGGCAAGCCGGCGTTCACCCCGCGCTCGGTCAAGGTCACGTTCGTGCACGACGGCGTCCAGCAGACGCACACGATCTCCCCGGCCGTCGGCAACCAGCTCAAGGACACCTCGAAGTACCAGGCCGGGCTGCTGATCGGCATCCAGCCGCCGGACGCGATCCACAAGAACGTCAGCGTCCCCGCGGCGATCGGCCAGGGCTTCACCGACTGGGGCAGCAATGCGAAGGCCTCGCTGGCGGGCCTGGTCGACATCCCCAAGTCGATCCCCAAGCTGTTCGAGAAGCAGCCCACCGGGAACGGCACCGCCGCCGCGGCCCCGTCCGACCGGCCGGTCGGCGTCATCGGCATGGGCAACCTGACCGGCGACCTGATCAAGTCCGGCGGCTACGCCAACTTCCTGGGCTTCATCGCGAGCATCAACCTGTTCATCGGCATCTTCAACCTGCTGCCGCTGCTGCCGCTGGACGGCGGGCACATCGCGATCGCGCTGTACGAGGCGGCGCGCCGCAAGGTCGCCACCCTGCGCGGCCGTCCCGACCCGGGCCGCGTGGACCTGAACAAGCTGATGCCGGCCGCCTTCACCTTCCTGGTGTTGTTCGTCGGACTGTCGCTGCTGCTGATGGCCGCCGACATCACCAACCCGCTGAAGTTCCCGAGCTGATCGGCCGGGTTGTCCAGGCGTTACCGGTCAGCCGGGGGAGCGCCACGTTTGCCGATCACGCTCGCGCGAGCCTGTGACCTGCGCCACTGTGGCGCCGGTGAAGGCCAGGTGAAAATCTGGCGGGGGCGTGCGGCGGCACTCGGGAAGTGCCGTAGCGTTGTTGATGAGTAGAAGACCATCCACGGAACGGTGAGATTTTGACCGCCATCGCGCTGGGCATGCCCGCACTTCCGACCAAGTCGCTGGCCGACCGCCGCAAGTCCCGCCAGATCATGGTGGGGAACGTCCCGGTCGGCGGGGACGCGCCGGTGTCTGTGCAGTCGATGACCACGACGCTCACCTCCGACGTGAACGCCACGCTTCAGCAGATCGCGCAGCTGACGGCCGCGGGTTGTCAGATCGTGCGGGTGGCGGTGCCGTCGCAGGACGACGCGGAC
>JABFXP010000377.1 GCA_013361685.1 Catenulispora sp. | reverse complement strand
TCCCTGATCGCCCGCTACCGCGCGGCTGAGGGCAAGGACCGTTTCTTCTCCCGGCGCCGCCACGGCGTCACCCCGGTCTGAGCGGAGGACCTCCCATGGATCACCGGTTGAGTGAAGAGTACGAAGCACTGCGCGCCACGGTCGAGGAGTTCGCCCACGATGTCGTCGCCCCCAAGATCGGCGCCTTCTACGAGCGCGAGGAGTTCCCCTACGAGATCGTGGCCCAGATGGGCCGCATGGGCCTGTTCGGCCTGCCGTTCCCCGAGGAGTACGGCGGCATGGGCGGCGACTACTTCGCCCTGTGCCTGGCCCTGGAGGAGTTGGCCCGCGTCGACTCCTCGGTCGCGATCACCCTGGAGGCCGGCGTCTCCCTGGGCGCGATGCCGGTCTACCGCTTCGGCACCGAGGAGCAGAAGCGGGAGTGGCTGCCCAAGCTCTGCTCCGGCGAGATGCTCGGCGCCTTCGGCCTGACCGAGCCCGGCGGCGGCTCCGACGCCGGCGCCACCCGCACCACCGCGGTCCTGGACGGCGAGGAGTGGGTGATCAACGGCAGCAAGGCGTTCATCACCAACTCCGGCACCGACATCACCGGCCTGATCACCGTCACCGCCGTCACCGGCCTCAAGCCCGACGGCCGCAAGGAGATCAGCACCGTCATGATCCCCGCCGGCACCCCCGGCCTGACCGTGGCCCCCAAGTACAGCAAGGTCGGCTGGAACGCCTCCGACACCCGCGAACTCTCCTTCGCCGACGTCCGCGTCCCCGCCGCGAACCTCCTGGGCGAACGCGGCCGCGGCTACGCGAACTTCCTCCGCACCCTGGACGAAGGCCGCATCGCCATCGCCGCCCTGTCCACCGGCCTGGCCCAGGGCTGCGTCGACGAGTCGGTGAAATACGCCCACGAGCGCACCGCCTTCGGCCACCCCATCGGCACCAACCAGGCCATCCAGTTCAAACTGGCCGACATGCGCCTGCGCGCCCACACCTCCCGCCTGGCCTACTACGACGCCGCCAGCCGCATGCTCCTGGGCGAACCCTTCAAGGCCGAAGCCGCGATGGCGAAGCTCTACAGCTCGGAGTCCGCGGTGACCAACGCCCGCGAGGCCACCCAGATCCACGGCGGCTACGGCTTCATGAACGAGTTCCCGGTGGCTCGGATGTGGCGCGACTCGAAGATCCTGGAGATCGGGGAGGGGACGAGCGAGGTGCAGCGGATGCTGATCGCTCGGGATATGGGGTTGCCCGCCTAAGCCCGCTCGCACAGGAACAGCGGGGCTCCGGCAAGCTGTCGCCGGAGCCCCGACCGCAAGCGTTCCGCGGAGCCGCTCAGCCTCCGCCGCTCACTCCCGGTGCGACGAAGCGCCGGTGAAGCGGCCGGAATCCGATCTCGGGCTCACCGGTGAGCCCGGCTTCCTTCACGGCCGTGGCGATCCGGTCGGAGAAGAACCGCTCGAAATCCGCCTGCGTGTCCCACACGTCGGTGATGTATCCGGTGCCGTCTTCGAACGAGGCGACGTGCAGCACCGCGCCGGGGGGCGTGTCCTCTTCCCAGCGGACCGCCGCGCGGACCGCGTCGTACTGTTCGGGGGTTACACCGGCCCAGCGCATTGTCATGACGACGGCCATGCCGATCACCGCCCTTCCTTTTCAGTCGTCCCCCCTCGGGCGCATTAGACCTCCGGTCGTGGCGGCTCGCATCTGGGAGCACTTGCCCGTGGCGGGCTGGGGTGGGGCGATGGGGTGCCCCGGCGGCGGGGGCTTCGCCCGAATGGCTCAACGGCGGGACGCGGCGGCTCTGAGTTCGCGGCGCGTTGTGAGCGGAGATCCAGGTCGCGGGATGGGGACTTCCCCACGGCGTCGGCGACTGCTGGGATGGCCCGCATGGTGCTCAGGAATCGTCGTGGCAATCCCTCGCCGACGCTGCGCGGAGCGATGCGGGTGGAGGAGCGTCGGCGGGTTCTGCGCGGCGTGGCGGTGGTCGCGGCCGTGGCGGTCCTGCTCGGGCTGCTGGGGCTCGTCGTGGGGCCGGTGACGTGGCTGGTCGCCGGTGGGACGGTGCGGCGCCTGAGCGGCAAAGAGCAGGCCGACGCGCTGAACGCGGTGCGGCAGACGCTGTTGGCGGCGCTCGCCGGTGCCGCGGGGTTGGCCGGCCTGGCGTTCACGGCGCGCACCTACTACCTCTCGCGCCGGGGTCAGGTCACCGACCGCTTCGGCAAAGCCGTCGGCTACCTCGCTTCGCCGGCCTTGGAGGAGCGCCTCGGCGGGATATACGCCCTCGAGCACGTCATGGCCGAGTCGCCGCGGGACCATGCGACGGTGATCGAGGTGCTGTGCGCGTTCGTGCGGGCGCGGGCGCCGATCGAGCCGGGATCGCCGGTCGGCGGGGAGCCGTCCGCCGACATCGACGCGGTGCTGACCGTGCTCGCCCGGCGACCGCGGCGGCCCGAGCCGAACCGGCCGGACCTGCGCGCCACCAGCTTGGCGAAGCTCAGCCTGCGGATGCACGACTTCTCGGCGCCGCCGAGCCTGCGCCGGGTCTTCCTCACCGGGGCCGACCTGCGTGAGGCGGACCTGCGCGGTCTCGATCTGAGCCTGGCCATCCTCAGCGGCGCCGACCTGCGCGGGGCGCTGTTGCACGGGACCGTCCTCGCCGGAGCGCTGCTCGCCGCCGCGGACCTCACCGACGCCGTGGGACTGACCGCCGCGCAGGTGGGGGAGGCGGAACTCGACGACCGGACTCGGCTGCCGGCCCAGATCGCGGCGGTCACGGCCCTGCCGGGTGCGGCGTCGCCCGCGCCATGACGTCTGCCGCCGTGTCGCCCGTGCCCTGATTTTCTGCGGCTGCGTCACTCCCGCCGTGACCCCTGCGAGCTCCGTCACCCCCGCCGTGACCTCTCCCGCCGCCTCGCCACCGCCCCGATCACCGTTCCGCCGAGCGACCCCGCCGCCAGCGCCACCACCACCGCCACCCACGTCCGGTCGAACAGCCGGATCCCGGCGAGCAGCGTCACCAGC
>JABFXP010000696.1 GCA_013361685.1 Catenulispora sp. | reverse complement strand
GCACCTGCGAGCAGGTGGTGGCCCCGGCCGACGCCGACGCCGGCCGCGAGGCCGAGCGCGCCGCCGGCCAGCGGCTCCAAGCCGCCGGCCACAGCGCCCGGGCCACCGCGTTGATCGTGCACGGCGCCGGTGAGACCGCCGTCCTGGTGGCCCTGTCCGAGACCGTCTCCGAGGAGCTCCGTGCCGGCATCACCGCGGCCGTGCGACTCGCGCTGCGCGGACGCAAAGGGTTCAGCGAGTCTCCCCGGATCCTGCTCATCGACCCCGGTGACACAGGGCCATGTGAACCCCGATAGGGCGGAACGGCCCTATGCCCGAAGGCTGATCGGCCCGCCGGATGTGATCCGTCCGCACCTGGGCGCCGGGCGCCCGTGACGGGAGCCTGGACGTGGGCCCGCAGCATGTGCCGGCCCGATCAGCGGACGGAGGTTTCGCCATGACGGCGTTGACGCAGGACCAGGGCACGCGGGTGGAGGCGTGGGACGGATTCCAGGGTGAGGCGTGGCGCGACACGATCGACGTCCGCGCGTTCATCCAGGCCAACTACACGCCCTACACCGGCGACTCCTCGTTCCTCGCCGGCCCGACCGCCCGCACCACGGCCTTGTGGGACCGGCTGCGGGCGATGTTCCCCGTCGAACGCGAGCGCGGGATCTACGACGTCGACAGCCACACCCCGGCCGGCATCACCGCGCACGCCCCCGGCTACATCGACCGCGAGCACGAGCTGATCGTCGGCCTGCAGACCGACGCCCCGCTCAAGCGCGCGATCATGCCGTACGGCGGATGGCGGCTGGTCGCCAAGAGCCTGGAGGCGTACGGCGTCGAATCCGACCCGCGGGTGGCCGAGATCTTCACCAAGTACCGCAAGACGCACAACGACGGCGTCTTCGACGCCTACACCCCGCGCATCCGCGCCGCCCGCGCGGCCGGGATCATCACCGGCCTGCCGGACGCCTACGGCCGCGGCCGGATCATCGGCGACTACCGCCGCGTCGCCCTCTACGGCGTCGACCGGCTGATCCAGGCCAAGTACGCCGAGAAGGCCGAGCTGGACGAGCGCTGGGCGGACGAGGACACGATCCGGCTGCGCGAGGAGCTGGCCGAGCAGATCAGCGCCCTGCGTGAGCTCAAGGAGATGGCGGCGTCCTACGGCTACGACATCTCCGGACCGGCGGGCACCGCGCGCGAGGCGATCCAGTGGTTGTATTTCGGCTACCTGGCGGCGGTGAAGGAGCAGAACGGCGCGGCGATGTCGCTCGGCCGGACCTCCACCTTCCTGGACGTCTACCTCGAGCGCGATCTGGCGAGCGGTCTGCACTCCGAGGAGTCGGCGCAGGAGCTGATCGACGACTTCGTCATCAAGCTGCGGATCGTCCGGTTCCTGCGGACGCCCGAGTACGACCAGCTGTTCTCCGGCGACCCCACCTGGGTCACCGAATCCATCGGCGGGATGGGTGAGGACGGACGGACCCTCGTGACCCGCACCAGCTTCCGGTTCCTGCAGACCCTTTACAACCTCGGTCCCGCCCCCGAGCCGAACCTCACCGTCTTCTGGTCGGCGCGCCTGCCGCAGGGATTCAAGGAGTTCTGCGCGCAGGTCTCCATCGACACCAGCTCCATCCAGTACGAGTCGGACGAGCTGATGCGGCCCAAGACCGGCGACGACACCGCGATCGCCTGCTGCGTGTCCGCGATGACGGTCGGCAGGCAGATGCAGTTCTTCGCCGCCCGCGCGAACCTGGCCAAGGCCCTGCTGTACGCGATCAACGGCGGCCGGGACGAGACGACCGGCGAGACCGTCGCCGAGGGGTTCGCGCCGATCACGGCGGAGTACCTGGACCACGCCGAGCTCGACGCCGCCCTGGACCGGATGATGGACTGGCTGGCCGAGACGTACGTCCACGCGCTGAACGTCATCCACTACATGCACGACAAGTACGCCTACGAGCGTATGGAGATGGCGCTGCACGACCGCGACGTCGAACGGACCCTGGGGTGCGGCATCGCCGGGCTCGCGGTGGCCGCCGACTCGCTGTCCGCGGCGAAGTACGCGCGCGTCAAGGTGATCCGGGACGAGACCGGTCTGGCCGTCGACTACGAGATCCAGGGACAGTACCCGGCGTACGGCAACAACGACGAGCGCGCGGACGCCATCGCCGTCGGCCTGGTGGAGCGGTTCATGACCAAGGTCCGCGAGTACCCGGCGTACCGCAACGCCCGGCACACCCAGTCCGTGCTGACGATCACGTCGAACGTGGTCTACGGCCACCTGACCGGCAACACCCCGGACGGCCGGCGCGCCGGGCAGCCGTTCTCCCCCGGGGCCAACCCGATGAACGGTCGTGACGGCCACGGCCTGGTCGCCGCGGCGATGTCGGTCGCCAAGCTCCCCTACGAGCAGGCCGAGGACGGAATCTCCCTGACCGCGACCATCACCCCCGGCGGCCTGGGACGCACCGAAGCCGACCGGGTGCGGAACCTGGCCGGGATCCTCGACGGCTACGTCGCCTCCGGCGGCTTCCACATGAACGTCAACGTCCTGGACCGGGCGACGCTCGAAGACGCCATGGAACACCCGGAGAACTACCCGCAGCTGACCGTCCGCGTCTCCGGCTACGCGGTGAACTTCACCCGCCTGACCCGCGAGCAACAGCTCGACGTGATCAGCCGGACGTTCCACGAGTCACCGTGACCGACGTGCCGACGCACCTGCCTCCGATGGGGGCCGTCAACTCCTGGGACCTGTCCACAGGCGTCGACGGCCCCGGCACCCGGTTCGTCGTGTTCACCCAGGGCTGCCCGCTGCGCTGCCTGTACTGTTCGAATCCGGAGACCTGGCACATGCGCGGCGGCTTCCGCTGCCGTGCCGACAGCCTGGTCGCGCAGGCCCGCTCCTACGTCCCGTTCATCGCCGCGGCCGGCGGCGGAGCCACGGTCAGCGGCGGCGAACCCCTGCTCCAGCCCCGTTTCGTCAGCGCGCTGCTGCACGGTTTCAAGTCCCTGGGGCTGCACACCGCGCTGGACACCTCCGGATTCCTCGGCGCCCGGGCCGACGACCACCTGCTGGCCGCGACCGACCTGGTGCTGCTCGACCTCAAGTCGTGGGACCGGAGCCTGTACCGGCGGCTGACGAGCGTCGAACTGGATCCGACCCTCACCTTCGCCCGCCGCCTGGGCAAGCTCGGCATCCCGATCCACGTCCGCTTCGTCCTGGTGCCCGGACTGACCGACGACCCGGCGAACGTCGACGGCGTCGCGGCGTTCACCGCCTCGCTCGGCAGCGTCGAGCGCGTCGACGTGCTGCCGCTGCACAAGCTCGCGCTGGCGAAGTACGAGAAGCTCGGCATCCCCTACCCGGTGGCCGACACCCCGACGCCGAGCCGCGAACAGGTCGACGACGTCCGGGAACGGTTCGCCGCGGTCGGGCTGAACGTCGTGTGAGGCGGTTCCGCGACGGCGGCGGCGGTCGATATGTCAGGCGGACGGGATGCGGAACGCGCAGCGCGACGACGCCGACCCGCCTGGCTGCTCGCCAGGCGGGTCGGCGTTTCTCAGTGCCCGAGGGCGGCTAGAGCCGGGCACCGACATAAGCGGCCAGGTCGGCCAGCCGCGAGGTGTAGCCCCACTCGTTGTCGTACCAGCCGAACACCTTGACCAGGTCGCCGTCGGCCTGGGTCAGGGCGCTGTCCAGGACGCACGAGGCCGGGTCGCCGACGACGTCGCTGGAGACCATCGGCAGGTCGGTGACCTTCAGGTACCCGTGCAGACGGTCGGCCGCCTCCGCCTCGAAGGCGGCGTTGACCTCGGCGGCGCTCGCCGGGCGGCGCAGCACCGCGGCCAGGTCGACCATGGAGCCGGTGGGCACCGGGACGCGGACGGCGATGCCGTCGAGCAGGCCGGCGGTCTCCGGGATCACCAGGCCGACGGACTTCGCCGCGCCGGTGCTGGTCGGGATGATGTTGACGGCGGCCGCGCGGGCGCGGCGCAGGTCCTTGTGCGGGCCGTCCAGCAGCTGCTGGTCCTGGGTGTAGCCGTGGATGGTGGTCATGAAGCCGTGCACCAGGCCGAAGTGCCGGTGCAGGACGTCGACCATCGGCGCCACGCAGTTGGTGGTGCAGGAGGCGTTGGAGACCACGTCGTGCTGCTCGGGGTCGTAGACGCTCTGGTTGATCCCCATGACGACGGTGGCGTCGACCGGGCCCTTGGCCGGGGCCGAGAGCAGGACCTTGCGGGCGCCGGCGGCCAGGTGCGCGGCGGCCAGCTCGCGGCTGCGGAAGCGGCCGGTGGACTCGATGACGAGGTCCACGCCGAGGCCGCCCCAGTCCAGGAGCTTGGGATCCTTCTCGCCGGTGTACCGGATCTTCCGGCCGTCGACGATCAAGCTGTCGTCGGAGTAGGACACCTCACGACCCAGCGGCCCGTAGGTCGAGTCGTGGGCGAACAGGTGGGCCATCGTGGCGGCGTCGGTGATGTCGTTCACCGCGGCCACGTCGTATCCGCGCTCCAGCGCGATGCGCAGGAAGACCCGGCCGACCCGGCCGAAGCCGTTGATGCCGATCCTCATCGTGTTTCCTCCTACAGGGGTGCAGAGCATGACTTCTCGCACTGTCATGCTCGATCGCGCCGCAGGTCGCGGTCAGGGCCGAAAGTCCCGGCCCGCCGATCCGTTCGACTCTGGAAGGGCTCTGTCATGCCGACGACGCTGGAGGCGAGGCACCGAACGGCGCCGATACAACGCTGCGGAAAGCAGTCAGGAGCTGGTGATGAACCGATACGTGTACGGATTCACCGATGGCGGCCGCTTCATGGACAACCTGCTCGGCGGCAAAGGCGCCGGTCTGGCCGAGATGACGCGCATGGGACTGGACGTGCCGCCCGGGTTCACCGTCACCACCGAGGCCTGCCGGGTCTACCTGGAGACCGGCGAGGAGCCGGCCGACCTCCACGAGCAGGTGAGCCACGCGTGGGAGCGACTTGAGAACGAGGTCCACCAGCACTTCGGCGCGGACCGGCCGCTGCTGGTCGCGGTCCGCTCCGGGGCCCAGCGCTCGATGCCGGGCATGATGGACACGGTGCTGAACGTCGGGCTCAACGACCGGACGGTCGAGCAGCTCGCGGCCTGGTCCGGCGACGACCACTTCGCGTGGGAGAGCTACGCCCGGTTCGTCCGCAGCTTCGCCCTGACCGTGCTCGGCATGGACGAGGCGCCGTTCGAGGCGGTCTTCCAGGAGTACCAGGGCGCGGCCGAGGACTGGCGCGAGGCGCTGACCACCGAGAACCTCCGCTCCCTGAGCCGGGTCTACCAGAACATCGTCGAGGAGGAGACCGGCCGGCCGTTCCCGCAGGACCCGCGGCGGCAGATGGACCTCGCCGTCCGCGCGGTCTTCGCGTCCTGGCAGGGCGAGCGCGCCCAGGTCTACCGCAAGCGCGAGCACATCTCCGAGACCCTGGGCACCGCGGTCAACGTCTGCCTGATGGTGTTCGGCAACCTCGGCCCGGACTCCGGCACCGGCGTCGCCTTCACCCGGGACCCGGCCAGCGGAGCGTCCGGCGTGTACGGCGACTATCTGCGCCACGCGGTCGGCGAGGACATCGTCGCCGGGATCCGCAACGCCGTCCCCCTGCAACAGCTCGAGGTCCTGGACCCGAAGGCCTTCGCGGAGCTGTGCGCCAACCTGCACGCGCTGGAGAACCACTACCGCGACATGTGCGACATCGAGTTCACCATCGAGCGCGGCAAGCTGTGGATGCTCCAGACCCGCGTCGGCCAGCGCAGCGCCGAGGCCGCCTTCCGCATCGCGGTCGACCTCGTCGACGAAGGCCTCATCACCTGTGACGAGGCCGTTCTGCGCGTGGGCGGCGAGCGGCTCTCCCAGCTGCTGTTCCCGCGCTTCGACGACAAGGCCCTGACCGGCCGGCTCGCGACCGGCGTGGCCGCGTCCCCGGGGGCGGCGGTCGGGCAGGCGGTGTTCGACGCGCACGAGGCGGCACGGCGCAACGCCGCCGGCGACACGGTGATCCTGGTACGTCCGCAGACCCGGCCCGAGGACCTGCCCGGGATGCTCGCCGCGGCCGGCATCCTGACCAGCCAGGGCGGCAAGACCTCGCACGCGGCCGTGGTCGCGCGCGGGCTGGGCCGGCCCTGCGTGTGCGGCGCCGAGCAGATCACCGTCGACGTCGTCCACAAGCGGTTCACCACCGCCGACGGCACGGTCGTCCACGACGGCGACTCCATCTCGATCGACGGCACGACCGGACAGGTCTTCGCCGGCGAGCTCCCGCTCATCGCCTCGCCGCTGGTCCAGCGCCTCCAGCACAGCGGCCAGACCGGATCGGCCGACGCCGACGCCTCGGTGCGGGCCGTGGAGCGGATCCTGGGCTGGGCCGACGACCGCCGCCGCCTGGGGGTGCTGGCCAACGCCGACACCGTCGCCGACGCCGAGCAGGCCCGTCGCTTCGGCGCGTCCGGCATCGGCCTGTGCCGCACCGAGCACATGTTCCTCGGCGAGCGCCGGCCGCTGGTCGAGGCGCTCATCCTGGCGGACACCCCGGCCGGGCGCCAGGCGGCGCTGGACGCGCTGCTTCCGTTGCAGCGCGAGGACTTCACCGGGATCCTGCGGGCGATGGACGGCCTGCCGGTCACCGTCCGGCTGATCGACCCGCCGCTGCACGAGTTCCTGCCGGATCTCACCGAGCTGTCCGTGAAGGTCGCCACGTCCCACGGGCACGGCAAGTCGCAGGTGCACGACGTCCACGTGCTGGAGGCGGTGCGCCGCATGCACGAGCAGAACCCGATGCTCGGTCTGCGGGGCGTGCGCCTCGGCCTGACCGTCCCGGGGCTGTTCGCCATGCAGGTGCGGGCTCTGGCCGAGGCGGCGGCCGCGCTCAAGGCCGAGGGACTGGATCCGCGGCCGGAGATCATGGTGCCGCTCGTCGGGGACGCCCGGGAGCTGCGCATCGTGCGGCAGGAGGTCGAGCAGGTGCTGGCCGAGGTGGCGGCGGCCACCGGGATCACGGTGCCCTGCCCGGTCGGCACGATGATCGAGCTGCCGCGCGCGGCGCTCACCGCCGGTGAGATCGCCGGGGTGGCGGACTTCTTCTCCTTCGGCACGAACGACCTCACCCAGACGACGTGGGGCTTCTCGCGGGACGACGTCGAGGCGTCGTTCTTCCCCGCGTACCTCGACCGGGCGGTCTTCGAGACGTCCCCGTTCCAGACGATCGATCCGGTCGTCGGGCAGCTGGTCCGCACGGCGGCGGCGGCCGGCCGGGACACCCGGCCCGACTTGGGGCTCGGAGTGTGCGGCGAGCACGGCGGCGATCCGGAGTCGATCCGGTACTTCGACACGGCGGGGCTGGACTACGTCTCCTGCTCGCCGTACCGGGTGCCGGGTGCGCGGCTGGAGGCCGGGCGTGCGGCGTTGCTGGCCAAGTCGGCCGAAGCCTGAACAGGGGGCGGGCCTGATCTCGTGTCAGGCCCGCTCTGTTCCCGTCCGGTGACAGAACGCTGATCCGGAGCACGGACACCAGGCGAATGCTCGGCCGTGCGGACCTCACCGGTCCGCACGGCCGAGCAGGTGCGACGTCACGCGGACGCGGCGTCCAACTGGAGCGCTCGCTGTCGGACGACCAGGACTTCGTAGCGGTGGACCGCCCTGCGGAGGATCTCCGCGAAGCGGGAGGCCACCGAGGGCCAGCCCAGGGTCCGGCCGATCTCCGTCGCGGCGAGTCGCACCGCGGCGAGCTGCTCGGCGTCGGCCAATAGTCCGCGCAGGGCGCGGGCGAAGTGTTCGTCGTCGCCGTTCTCGACGAGGACGCCCGCGCCGGAGGCCAGCATGTCCTGCGCGTAGAAGTAGGACGTCGACACCACGGGGCAGCCCGCGGCGATGGCGAACGTCAGGACGCCGGAACTGATCTGCTCGCGCGACCGGTACGGCGTCAGGAACACTTCGGTCCGGCCGAGCAGCAGGGCGATCTCGTCGTCGGTGAGGAAGAAGTCCAGGAACCGCACCTGTTCCTCGACGCCGAGCTCGGCCACCAGGTCGACAAGCCCCTGCCGGTAGCCCTCGCCGTGTTCCTTGGCGACTTCGGGGTGCGTCGATCCGGCGATCACGTACCGGACGTCGGGGTGTTCGTCGGCCACCGCCGCCACGGCCTTGACCGCCGTCTCCAGCCCCTTGCCCGGGGAGATCAGGCCGAACGTGCTGACCAGCCTCTTGCCGCCGCTTTCGGCGAGCAGCTCGACCACTTCCAGCCGCGCCTGCCAGAAGCCGCGGGCGGATTCGGCCGGGACCGCGCCGGGTCGCTGATGCAGGATGGTCGGGGCGCCGTGCGGGACGACGACGATGCGGTCCGCCGGCGCGATCCCGGTCGCGACCGCCAGGCGCTTGGCGGTCTCGGTGAACACCGACACGGCGAAGGCCCGGCGGCACAGGCGCCGCAGGGTCGCGGCCTGGCCGGCGGAGGGCTCGGACAGGACCGTGTGCAAGGTGACCAGGAAGGGCACGTTCCGGTCGGACAGCTCGTCGGCGAACCGGGTGATCCACGCGCCGTCCGGGCCGCCGAAGATCCCGTACTCGTGCTCGATGGCCACCACCCCGACCCCGGCGTCGGCGATCTCGGCGGCGGTCTTGCGGTAGTCGTCGTACTCGTCCTGCCTCAGCACGAAGGCGACGCCGGGGCCGTAGTCCAGGCCGTCGCGGTCCACGGCGCAGACCATCGGCGCGAGGTCGGGCGCGACCTCGGCCAGGGCGTGGCCCAGGTCGCGCGTGAACGTGGCGATCCCGCAGTGCCGGGGCGGATAGGTGGACACGAACACCACCTTGGTCCGTCGCTGGGGACCGTATGCCGGTGCCACGCGGTAGGCGCGGACTTCGTCCATCGGTATGCCTCTTCCCTCGTCCAGGATCGGAGACTTTCCCGCGGCCTGCCGACCGCTCCTGTCCAGCGTCGAGGAAGCCGCTGATCGTTCCCAGAGTCTGAGCTACTGTCCGAACAGGGTCCTTCGGCCCGTGTCATAAGACCCGGGATGCGTTTAGCCTCGCGGTATGACCGAGAGCAAGATCACCGTCTTTCTGATGGACGACCACCAGGTGGTCAGGCGCGGCCTGCGGGACATGCTGGAGGACGAACCGGACTTCGAAGTCGTGGGCGAGGCGGCGAACGCCGCCGAGGCCCTGGCCCGGGTCCCGGCGCTACGGCCGCGGGTCGCGGTGCTGGACGTGCGCGTGCCGGACGGCGACGGGGTGACCGTCTGCCGGGAGCTGCGCTCCCAGCTGCCCGAGCTGTCCTGCCTGATGCTGACGTCGTTCGCCGATGAGGAGGCCTTGTTCGACGCGATCATGGCCGGCGCTTCGGGCTACCTGCTGAAGCAGACCCTGGGACCGGACCTGGTCGGGGCGGTCCGGACCGTCGCCGGCGGCGAGTCGCTGCTGGATCCGAAGCTCGCCGCAAAGGTGATGGCCAAGCTGCGGGCCGCCGACGACCGCAAGGACCCGCTGGCGCAGCTCACCGCGCAGGAGCGCCGGGTCCTGGACCTGATCGGCGAGGGCCTGACGAACAGGCAGATCGCCGAGCAGTTGTTCCTGGCCGAGAAGACGGTCAAGAACTACGTCTCGGCCATGCTGGCCAAGCTCGGGCTCACCCGCCGGGTCCAGGCCGCGGTGCTGGTCTCGGAGGTGAAGTCCGAACAGCAGCGGCACCGCTGAGCGGCGCCGCTGACGCTTTGCCCCCGCGGCGTTGCCGGCGGGGGCGTTCTGCGGTCTTCAGGCCGGGCGGCGTCCTACATCAGCGGGGTCCCGGAGCTGGGGCTCTCGGCGAGGGCGGCGATGGTGTCCGGGATGTGGATCTTCCGGCGCGAGGCCTCGGTCAGGCCCAGGACGGTCAGGGTGACGGCCCCGACGCCGAGGAACGCGATGCCCAGGCCTTCAACCAGATACGTGACCTCCCACGCCTGGTAGGCACCCATCAGGGAGCCGCGCAGCGACTCGCCCATGAACGCGGTGTTCTTCAGGCCGGCGAGCTTGGTGTCGGCCGGGGCGGCCATGGCCTTGGCGGAGACCTGGGAGTAGGTCAGGCCGCCGGTGGCGGTCTTGACGTGCGTCTCGATCATGTCGGCGTAGGCCTTGGCCTGCGGTCCGGTGGTGACCTGCCGGCCGGCGTACCCGGCCTGCGCGGCCGGCAGCCCGGCGTCGCCCTTGGCGGGGAAGGTGATGAGCTGCTCGGACAGCTGGCTGGTGACCTCGTGCTGGCCGTGGACGCCCTCGTAGATCATCACCGGGCCGGCGGCGAGGAAGCCGATGCCGGTGGCGGCGATGAGGCCGGCGGACACGGTGCGGGCGGTGAGCTTCATGGTGTCCTCCCGAGGACTGGTTGAGTGCTCTGATGTCGTCGTTCTGCTACAGAGCTTCAGGCAGCCGGGGCGCCGGCGGACCTGCCGGAAGGCGGCATTTCCCAAGGCCCGAAGTCCTCACCGCAGACGGGCCGTCCGGCCCTGCCGGTGGCCGGCCGGAACGGCGAAGCTCGAGACGAGCACCGGCCGACCGGTCTCGCTGTGATCCTGTCCTCTTCCCGCAGCCGACGTCCCGCCTTCCCCCTTCGCGATGTTCCAGGAGCCCGACCATGACCACGGCCACCACCGACCAACTCCGAGCGATCGACGCCTACTGGCGAGCGGCGAACTATCTGTCCGCCGCGCAGATCTATCTGCGGGACAACCCGCTGCTGCACCGCGAGCTGACCGCCGAGGACATCAAGCCCCGGTTGCTCGGACACTGGGGCACCAGTCCCGGCCTGGCCTTCGTGCACGCCCATCTCAACCGGCTGATCCAGGCCGAGGGCCTGGACCTGATCACCGTGCTGGGCCCCGGTCACGGCGGTCCGGCGGCGCTGGCCTGCTCCTGGCTGGACGGCACCTACTCGCAGATCTACCCCGACGTGGCCCAGGACGCCGACGGCCTGCACCGGCTGTTCGCGGCGTTCTCCGCGCCCGGCGGCGTCCCGAGCCACATCGCGGCGAACGTCCCCGGTTCGATCCACGAGGGCGGCGAACTGGGCTACAGCCTGGCGCACGCCTACGGCGCGGTGTTCGACAACCCGGATCTGATCGTCGCCTGCGTCGTGGGCGACGGCGAGGCCGAGACCGGGCCGCTGGCCACCTCCTGGCAGTCGGGCCGGTTCCTGAACCCGGCGACCGACGGGGCGGTGCTGCCGATCCTGCACCTGAACGGCTACAAGATCGCCAACCCGACCGTGCTGGCCCGGATCCCCGACGAGCAGCTCGACATGTTCCTGCGCAGCCACGGCTACGCACCGATATGGGTGGACGGCGACGACCCCGAGATCCTGCACCGGGTGATGGCCGACGCGCTGGACGCCGCGCTGGCCGCGATCCGCGCCATCCAGGCCGGGGCCCGGACCCCCGGACAGCACGACGACGCCGGCCTGCCGGCCTGGCCGGTGCTCGTGCTGCGCACCCCGAAGGGCTGGACCGGCCCGAAGGACGTCGACGGCGTGCCGATCGAGGGCACCTGGCGCTCGCACCAGGTGCCGCTGCCGGGCGTCCGGGAGAACCCGGACCACCTGCGGCAGCTGGAGACGTGGCTCCGGTCCTACCGGCCGCAGGAGC
The DNA here is from genome assembly GCA_013361685.1 of Catenulispora sp. Classification (GTDB taxonomy): domain Bacteria; phylum Actinomycetota; class Actinomycetes; order Streptomycetales; family Catenulisporaceae; genus Catenulispora. The sequence continues at coordinate 20,244 of JABFXP010000696.1, read as the reverse complement.
TGTTCGACGCCGAAGGACATCCCAAGCCTGAGATCCTCGCCTGCGTCCCGGAGGGCACCCGCCGGATCGGCGCGAACCCGCACGCCAACGGCGGTCTGCTGCTGCGCTCGCTGCGGCTGCCGGACATCGCCGACTACGCGATCGCGGTCTCCAAGCCCGGCGAGAGCCTGCACGAGCCGACCCGCGTGCTGGGCGGCTGGCTGCGCGACGTCCTCACCGCGGACGCCAAGACCGGGGGCTCCGGCACCTTCCGGGTCTTCGGCCCGGACGAGACCGCCTCCAACCACCTCGACGACGTGTTCGAGGTCACCGACCGCGCCTGGGACATCCGCACCGAGCCCGGCGACGACCACCTGGCCGTCGACGGCCGCGTGATGGAGGTGCTGTCCGAGCACCTGTGCCAGGGCTGGCTGGAGGGCTACCTGCTGACCGGGCGGCACGGGTTCTTCTCCTGCTACGAGGCGTTCATCCACCTGGTCGACTCGATGGTCAACCAGCACGTCAAGTGGCTCAAGACGGCCGGCGAGCTGCCGTGGCGCGCCTCGGTGGCCTCGCTGAACTACCTGCTCACCTCGCACGTCTGGCGCCAGGACCACAACGGCTTCTCGCACCAGGACCCCGGCTTCCTGGACCACATCGCCAACAAGACCGCCGAGGCAACCCGCATCTACCTGCCGCCGGACGCCAACACCCTGCTGGCGGTCGCCGACCAGTGCCTGCGCAGCCGGGACCTGGTCAACGTCATCGTCGCCGGGAAGAATCCGAGCCCTGACTGGCTCGGCCCGCAGGAGGCGGTGCTGCACTGCGAGCGCGGACTCGGGGTGTGGGAGTGGGCCGGCAGCGAAGGCGGCCTGGCCGAGCAGCCGGACGTGGTGCTGGCCTGCGCCGGCGACGTCCCGACGATGGAGACCCTGGCCGCCGCGCAGCTGCTGCGCGAGCACCTGCCCGGAATCCGGGTGCGCGTGGTGAACGTCGTGGACCTGATGCGGCTCCAGCCGGAGATCGAGCACCCGCACGGGCTGCCGGACGCCGAGTTCGACGCGCTGTTCACCGTCGACAAGCCGGTGATCTTCGCCTTCCACGGCTACCCCTCGCTCATCCACCGCCTGGCCTACCGGCGGCGCGGGCACGCCAACCTGCACGTCCGCGGCTACAAGGAGCAGGGGACCACCACCACCCCGTTCGACATGCTCGTCCGCAACGACGCCGACCGGTTCAAGCTGGTCTGTGACGTCATCGACCGGGTGCCGGACCTGGGCCCGCGCGCCGCCGCGGTCCGCCAGCTGATGGTCGACGCCCGCGCCCGGCACCGCGCCTGGATCGTGAAGCACGGCGAGGACCTGCCGGAGATCCGCGACTGGCGCTGGCAGAACTGACGGCGGACGCGCCGGAACCGCCGATCGGGCGCCCCCACGGGTCCACAGCCCTGAAGGCACCGGGTCCAACGACTCTGTGCCCGACAGGTCGGCGGCGGTTCGCTGAGAGGAAGGGCCGGCGGCGGCGAGCCCGCCGCCGCCGGTCATCACCTGATCCAGATCCGCGGAGGAGCCCCGACGATGAACACGCCCACCGCCTCCGTCCCGTCGGCCGACGGGGCCCAGGTGCACGCCCTGCTCGCCGACGGGACGACGGTGCTGATCCGGCCGTCCTCGCCCGAGGACCTGGACGGACTGTCGGCGATGTTCGCCGCCCTGACGCAGGACGCGGTCCGGATGCGGTTCTTCACCGTGGGGCAGGTCGCGGGCCGGCAGGCCGCGCGGCGGCTGTGCGCGGTCGACCCGGACCGGATCGCGCTGCTGGCGGTGGCGCATCGCGGCGACGGCGAGGACGAGGTGATCGGCGAGGCCGAGGCCTGGCCGATCGCCGACGGCGAGGCCGCCGAGATCGGGTTCACCGTCGCGGAGGGGATGCGCGGCCGCGGCGTCGGCACGCTGCTGCTGGAGCACCTCGCCGGCGCGGCCAAGGCCGCCGGGTTCCGGCGCTTCGTCGCCGAGACGCTGCGGACCAACACGGCCATGAACCGGGTGATCGCCGCCGCCGGGCTGCACCACACCACCGTGGGCGTCGACGACCAGACCGTCTTCCACGAGATCGACCTCACGGTCGACGACGCCTATCTGGACCGGGTCGCCGACCGCGAGTTCCGCGCCTCCGCCGCCAGCCTGGCGCCCCTGCTGCGCCCGCGCTCGGTGGCGGTGATCGGCGCCGGGCGCACGCGCGGCGGCGTCGGCCGGGCCATCCTGGAGAACATCGTGGGCTCCGGGTACGACGGCGCGCTGTTCGCCGTCAACCCGTTCACCGACGTGATCGGCACGGTGCCGTGCGTACGATCGGTGGAGCTGCTGCCCGAGCCGATGGATCTGGCGATCGTGGCGGTGCCGCCGGAGCAGGTCGTCGACGCGGTGATCGCCTGCGGACGGCGCGGGGTGCGGACCCTGACGGTCGTCACCACGCCGATCTCGCCGGCCACCCGCGCCGTCCTGCTGGCCACCTGCCGCCGCTTCGGCATGCGGCTGGTCGGGCCGAACTGCCTGGGCGTGGCGTCCTTCAGCCACCGCGCGGCGGGGGCCGAGGACTCCGCGGAGCTGCCGCTGCGCGGCCCGGCGCGCATCCCCGCGCTCGGCACCGACTTCTCGCTGGACGCGACCTTCGCCGCCGACATCCCGCTGCGCGGCTCGGCCGGCGTCGGGGTGCAGTCCGGCGGTGTCGGGATCTCCATCATGGAACACCTGTCCCGGCTCGGCATCGGCGTCGGCTCGTTCGTGTCGCTGGGCGACAAGGCCGACGTCTCCGGCAACGACCTGCTCGCCTGGTGGTCGCAGGACCCGGACACCAAGATCGCGCTGCTGCACCTGGAGTCGTTCGGCAACGCCCGCAAGTTCGCCCGCTACGCCCGGCGCCTGGCCCGCAGCAAGCCGGTGCTGACGGTCGCCGCGGGCCGCTCGGCCGCCGGGTCCAGGGCCGCCGCCTCCCACACCGCCGCGGCGGTCACCCCGGTCATCACCCGCGAGGAGCTGTTCCGCCAGGCCGGCGTGATCCCGGCCCGCTCGGTCGCCGAACTCATCGAAACCGCCGCGCTGCTGGCCACCCAGCCGCCGCCGGCCGGACGGCGGATCGCCGTGGTGTCCAACGCCGGCGGCACCGGGGTCCTGGCCGCCGACGCCTGCGCCGACGCCGGGCTGCGCGTGGAGGAGTTCGGCGCCGAACTGCGCAAGACCCTGGGCGGACTGCTCGGTCCGGTCGCCACCACCGCCAACCCGGTCGACGCCGGAGCCGGGGTCGGAGCCGGTGAGCTGCGCGCCGCGGTCGAGGCGATCGCCGCCTCCGGCGAGGCCGACGCGATCCTGCTGCTGCTGGTCCCCACCGCGCTGACCGATCTGCAGCCGGTCCTGACCCGCGGTGTGGAGCACGGAACCGTTCCGCTGGTGGCGGTCCAGGTGAACCAGGGCGCCGGTGTCGACATCGTCGAGGAGGCGCACGGCGAGCGGATCCCGGCCTACGGCGACGCCGAGGAGGCGGCCCGCGCGCTGGCGCATGCCTGTTCCTATGCGGAGTGGCTGAAGCGCCCGGAGGGCGAGACGCCGAAACCGCCCGGGATCCGTTCCCAGGACGCGGCGCGGATCGCGTCGCTGTATCTGGACGCTCATCCCGAAGGCGGCTGGCTGCCGCCGGACCGCGCCGCGGATCTGCTGGCCTGCTACGGGATCAAGTGCGCCCGGCTGGTGCTCGCCCGCGACGAGAAGACCGCCGTCACCACCGCCGCGATCTGGGACGGACCGGTGGCCATGAAGGCCTACTGGCCCGGACTCGTCCACAAGAGCGACGTCGGCGGCGTCCTGCTCGGGCTGAGCGGCGAGCAGGCCGTCCGCGAAGGATGGCGCACCCTGAGCGAGCGCTTCGGCGACCAGCTCGTCGGCGTCGCCGTGCAGGAGATGGCACCCCGGGGCGTCGAGCTGCTGGCCGGCGTCGACTCCGACGAGGTCTTCGGGCCGCTGATCGCCTTCGGCACCGGCGGCACCGAGACCGATCTCGCCTCCGACAAGGGATTCCGGCTCGCGCCGCTCACCGACGCCGACGCCGCCGATCTGGTCGGGTCCACGCAGGCGGCCCGACTGCTGGCCGGTTTCCGCGGACGTCCGGGCGGCGACGCCGACGCGGTGCGGGACGTCCTGCTGCGCCTGGCCCGGCTGGCCGCCGAACAGACCACGGTCGCCGAAGCCGAGATCAACCCTCTGATAGCGACCCCCGACGGCGTCGTGGCCACCGACTTCCGGATCCGCCTTGAGCGCCGCGCGACGCAGGACCCGTACCTGCGCCGGCTGCGCTGAATCGGCCCCGCAGGCCGGTCCCGTTCCACCGTCAGCAACCGCCACGAGTCAGGAGTCCCCATGAGGCACCGGAAGGTCGCCAGCGTCATGACGCCGGCCGAGCGGGTCGTCTCCATCACCGCCGACACCCACTACAAGGAGATCGCGCGCCTGCTCTCCGAACACCGGATCAGCTCGGTGCCGGTGCTGGACGTGGAGTCCCGCGTCGTGGGGATCGTCTCCGAGGCGGACCTGCTGGCCAAGGAGAGCGGCATCGGCGACCGGCCGGCGCCGCTGCTGGGCACCCGCAGGGATCACCAGGCCCGGGCCAAGGCCGCCAGTTCGACCGCCGCCGGGCTGATGAGCTCACCGGCGGTGACGATCGGGCCGGACCAGGACGTGGTCCGGGCCGCGCGGCTGATGCAGGACCGGCGGCTCAAGCGGCTGCCGGTGGTGGACGCCGACGGCGCCCTGACGGGCATCGTCAGCCGCCGCGATCTGCTGGGCGTGTTCCTGCGCTCGGACGAGGAGATCCGCTCGGAGGTGGTCGAGGACATCATCCTCGGGGCGCTGTGGGTCGATCCGACGGCGCTCGAGATCGAGGTGTCAGAAGGCGTCGTGCGCCTGCGCGGCGAAGTGGAGACCAAGAGCCTGGCCGCGGTCATCGATGCGGCGGTGCGCCGCGCCGACGGCGTCGTCGACGTGGTCAACGAGCTCGGGTTCGCGCGCGACGACCGCGAGGACAAGGTGCCGGGCAGTCCGTATCACGGGGTGTTCGAGGTGCGGAAGCGGATCTGAGGCCGGTGGGCCGCCGGCCTCAGGTTCCGGGTCTGCGGCCAGCGCCTCGTCCGCGCCGCACAAGCCTCCGTCCCCGATCTCCCACCGCAGCGGGAGATCGGGGACGGAAGGCTTGTGCGAAGGGCCGGCCCGGTTCGGCCTCAGGCGATGGGCACGACCGCGACCGGGCAGTCCGCGTGCCGCAGCAAGGTGTGGGTGACCGGCCCGATCTGCATGCCGTGTTGCCCGTCACCGTGCCGGCGGGCGCCGGTCACGAGCAGGTCGGCCCGATGCGCGGCCTCGACCAGGACCGTCGCCGCCGACCCGGTGGCCACCTGCCGGAACACCTCGACTTCGGGGAAGCGCTTCTGCCACGGGAGCAGGTGGGCTTCCAGGCGCTCGTCGCGGTTGGCCATGATCGCCGAGACGTCGTCCGCGACGTCCCGGCCCTGCTCCTCGTCGTACTCGAGGATCCACGGCTCGTCCCACACGTGCAGCACCGTCAGATGCGCGCCGCGCTGCGACGCCTCCTGGAACGCGAAGCGCAGGACGTCGTCGCAGGGCGCGTCGATGTCGACCGCGACCACGACGCGGTCGTGCGGCGTGGTCGCGGCGCCGCGGACCACCAGCACCGGGCAGCAGGCCTCGGCCAGCACCCGCATGGACGTCGAGCCGAGCAGCATGCCCTGGAAGCCGCCGCGGCCGCGGTCGCCGACGGCCAGCAGTTCCGTGCCGTGCGCCGCGGCGGCCAGCGTCTTGGCCGGGTTGCCGGGGACGGCGGTGCCGTGGACCGTCAGTCCGGGGTGGCGGGTCCGGACGCCGTCCACGGCCTGGTCGACCAGCTCGGTCGCGGCCTTGCGGCGCAGTTCGGCGGCCGCGTCGCCGGGCTCGTTCCCGGTGCCCGCCGCGCCGTCGGGGCCCTGGTAGGCGTGGACGATGGTGAGCACCGAGCCGCGCCGGCTCGCATGATCGGCGGCGGCCGCCAAGGCGCGCTCGCTGGACGGAGTCTGGTCGTATCCGACGACCACAGTGGTCTGCATGGGTGTCTCCGGTGATCTGCCGCGGTTCCCCGGGACGGCTCGGCCCCGGCTATCTCATCCAGATTCCGTCAGGACCGGTGGGGGAAGACAGAGCCACAGGACGGGGCGCAACCGGGCCTTTCGGCACTGATCTCCGCGGGCCCTGCGGCAGGAGGCTGGTGCCATCGCCGAAGGCCTGGGGAAAGGAACCGGCTCATGAACACGCTCAGCCACGTGGTCGAGGCCGTGAGACACAAGATCGACCACGCACTGGACCATCTGGAGGATCCGCACGAGACGTACGCGCTCGCCCTGTCCCGGCAGCGGGAGATGCTCGGCGACGTCCGCGACCGGCTGGCCGAGGTCGCCGCAGAACGCGGCCAGGTGTCCGGCGGGCAGGCCCTCGAGCGGCTGGACGACGAGCAGCACCGGCTGACGGAGCTGGAGAAGGCGCTGGAAGACCGGATCTCGGAGTTCGAGCAGCTCATCGCCACGTTCGAGGCCGGGCACGCCGCCGGCTCGACCCGGGTGACGGTCGAGCGGGCCACCGCCGAGTGCGAGCGTGCCGACTCTGAGCTGCGGCACTGCACGGACTGGTGAGGGAGGTCGGCCGGAACGCCTTGGTCAGGATGCCGAGGACCGAGTCCGCGACGGCCGGTTCGCCGCCGTCCGGGTTTTGCGGGCGCCGCCTCCACACGTGGTGCACTGCGCGTCGCAGGCTGCTGACATGGTCTTCGCCCACCGCGCGAAGGTTTCGGCCTCGGCGATGAGGTTGCGCAGCAGGGCCGAGCCGGCCCGATCCGCGACGCCGTCGGGGTAGAGCGGGTTGCCCAGCTCCTCCAGTGCCGCGGTGATCTCCTTGCGATAGGCCTTCGCCCGGCGCAAGGCCTGGGTCTGGCAGCCGTCGCCGACCTCGGTGACGTATTCGCGGATGTGCCAGGGCAGCATCGGCAGACCGCCGGTGTAGTCGGGCTGGGGCGGGTCGGCGTGCGCGTCCTGGCCGGGAACCGGCTTCGGCATCAACAGATAGCGGATGCCGTCGTCGTCGGTGGCGGTCGGGGTGTCGTGGGCGGTGAGGACCACCGGTTTGGACGGTCGGGCTATCGCCACCCGGACGAAGGTCCGGCCCGAGGCGCCCAGCCAGTCCAGGAGGTGCGCCGGATTGAAGGACATGGAGAAGGTGGGGCCGTCGTAGAGGGCCGGTACGGATTCCGAGCCGTGAGCCGTGGCGCCGGCGGTGTCGACGGCGCCGGTGGAGACGCGCACCTCGCCGGGGGCGAAAGTCAGCTCGACCGGGGAGGCGCCGCCGGCGACCAGGGTGATCAGCTCGGCGGCGGCCTTCAGCGGGGCGGTCTCCACGACGACACCGAGCGGGTAGCCGGGGGCGAACAGCGTCCGGTGCTTCACGAACTCGCCCGGCAGGAGGCGGGCGGTACAGGTCTCGGCGCCGTGGGCGAAGCCGACGACGCCTTCCGGCTGACCCGCGCCGGTGCCGATCCGGGTCCGGCCGGTGCCGGCCTTCCACCTGCCCGCGATGGTTTTGAGGATGGAGGCCGGGATCAACAGCGGCGCGTGCTCGGCGTCCGGGTCGTCGGGGAACCAGGGGATCTCGGCGACCGCGAGGCGGTAGCGGTCGGTGGCGACCAGGGTCATGGTGTCGGCCCCGAACTCGATCCGGACCCCGGCCAGCGCGGGCATCGCGCCGTCCTGCCCGACGGCGAGCAGCACCTTGCGCACGGCGCCCAGGAACTGCTGCACGAACACGGTGCCGCCCTCCTTCGGCAGGTCCGGCAGCGCGGGGTACTTCGCGAGCGGGAGTATGCCGAGTTCGAAGCGCGAGGGGCCGGGCTCCACGATCGCCTTCGCTCCGGACGTCGAGATCCGGACCGACTCGCCCCGGGACTTCTTCAACAGATCGTGCAGCCGCTTGCCTTCGAGCAGGACCGTACCGGCCTGGAGGACCAAGGCGTCCAGCCGGATCCGGGTGGAGACGCCGTAGTCGAAGCTGGAGACGACCAGTTCGCGGTCGCCGGCGTCCAGGCGCACCCCGGCCAGCACCGGACTGGTCGGGCGCGCGGGCAACGTGGACGTGGCCCCGACCAGTGCCGCCAACAGCGCCGTACGGTCGCACTCCAGGTGCAGATCCGGTATCGGCGCGGCGGCCTTGGCCTTCGTTCGGTTCACGCGGTGCCCCTCCATGCGCTCTGTGGCTGCGGCGACCGTGCCGTCACGCCGCGTCAGGGCACGAAGGCACCGAGCAGCTGTGCCCGGTGCTCGGTGCTCAGCGCCCGATCGCCGATCGCCCCCCGACGTCGTGCCATCGTAGGCGTCTCCACCGTCTGATTCGCATTCCGCGCTATCGGCTCACCGACCGATTCAGCCTCCTGTGACGCGCTGCCCCCTCAGCGATGACGAGGACGATCGCGAGTCCGACGAGGAGGACGTACTGAGTACCGGTGAATCCGTAGTCGTAGAGATCTCCGGTGAGGGGCTGGATCAGCCAGGGCGCACAAGTCAGGGCCGCGACTCCGGGAAGGATGCTGTTGCGCAGAACGACCGCCGACCCCAGGGCGAGAACCAGGACACCGGCGACCAGCCCCGGCATGGCGGTGATCAGCGACCAGGCGAAGCCCTCGCGGATCCAGGCCAGGTGGAGCACCGCGGCGACGGCCAGGGCGGTCACGACGAGGGGCGTTCGGCGCTCGGTGAAGCTCGCGGCGTCTGTGGGAACCGCCAGCACCATCAGTGCGAAGGCCAGCAACATCAAGGGCAGTTCGAAGCCTGGGAAGGTCGTCATGACGAATATGTGGTCGCCGCGACGCAGCTCGAAGACGACGAGAACGGTGACCGCCGCCGTGACGACGGTGGCCAGCGCGAGCCACCGAGTCCAGGACCGCCATCCGAGCAGGACCGCCAGGACAAGGGCGATTGCTACCACCAGTACCGGCACCGGCGAGTACTTCATCACGACGCCGCCGGCGTATCTGTCGACGCTGCGATACAGCCGATACTCCTCGTGGTGCGCGTTGGTGGTACTGCCGAAGAGGAGGTAGAGCATGTAGCCGGACAGTCCGGCGATGCTTCCGGCGACGTAGGGGACGGCGGCGGCGAGGACGGCACCGGCATAGCGGTCCGAGGTCAGACCGAGGCGGACTCGCAGTCCGTGCGCGGCGAGGTCGAAGGCTTCGCGGAGTACTTCCAAGCGGCCGGCACCGGCCGTGGCCGCCGTATAAGTGCCGGACAGTTCGGACCCTTGCTGGTGTCGGTAGCCCTTCGGATACAGCCGGAGCACACACCCGAGAAGCCGCTGCGCGGATGTCGTCTCGGCCCGCCCCGTCATGCGCCGGCTCCTTGCGCCTTCAGCCGGCCGGCGGCCAGCCGCCGCCGTGCCTCGTCAGCCGTCGCCTGGAGTAACTCGGCCTCGGCCTCCAGCAGCTCGCGCCCGGAGTCGGACAGGGCGTAGGTGCGGCGCGCCCGCCCCTCGACGACCTCCTCGCTGTCGATGCGGATCAGGTCTTGCTGGAGGAGGCGGTCGAGGGCCCCGTACAAGGTGCCTGTGCGCAGCCGCACCCGGCCCGCAGACATCGCCGCGACTTCTTGCATCAGCGCGTAGCCGTGCTTCGGCGAATCGGCCAACGCGGTCAGGAGAAGCACGGTGGGTTCTTGAAGCCGACGTTCTGTCATGCCGCCCGAGCATAGTCAGTTCACCGACATATGCAAGCGAGCGGAATATGCGCAGAGGGCGCCGTCGGTCGCGACGCCGACAGCGATTTGCACGTCGCCGGTACGCGGCGCGATGATCCTGCTGCTCATCAGCCGATATTCGGGGGACAGCGTGAACAGGCGCAATGGAATACAGACGTTGCTGGTTGTCGCGGCAGCAGTGAGCCTGAGCGGTTGCGGTTCCTCCGTGTCGAAACCGGCGGCGGGCGACGGCGCGACGTCCGTCTCGGCTCCGCCGACTCCGAAAGCCGCGGTGCTGTCGGCCCAGCAGCTGAGCGAGCGGCTGTTGACCGACTCCGACCTGCCCGACGGGTGGAGTGTCATTCCCCTCGACCAGACCGGCCCGGCGGCGGGACCGGCCGATCCGCCGACGGCCCAGACGGCTCAGACGGCTCAGACGGCACCGACGCCGGTCACGTGCGACAGCATGCCGACGACCATCGAATATGTCGTCCAGGCTGCCGGTACTGCGGCTGTCCGCGCGAGCACCATCGTGAACGGGCGCGTCGGGACGTCCTCCGCCGCCGGCGAGATCGACGACCACGGACTCCCCGCCGCCGAAAACCTGTTCTCGCTGAACAGCGAAGACGCCCGTCATGCGATGCAGCGGATCCGCGATCTGGTGGCGCAGTGCCCGCAGCGCCTCAACCCTGACACCGGAGACTCGGGGGGCGTCTCGTTCGCCGGCCCCCCGACGGCCGGCTCGCTGCCGGACATCGGTGCGCTGACCGATGCCGTCAGCGTCGCGCCGGGGCCCGCGCTGGGGGATGAGAGCCTGGTCGTCCACGACGACATCAGCTTCGGCAAGACGCCGGGACACCTCGCCGGGATCGCCGTCGTCGTGCGCGTCGGCTCCACGCTGGTGGTGCTGGACTCCGCCATGACGACGCCGCACAACGCCGCGATCCTCGCAGAGCTCGCCCCCGCCGCGGTGAAGGCCCTCGCCAAAGGCGACAAGCCGTAGCTTGTCGGTCTTCAGCCCGACGCCAGCGCGGTCATCTCCTCGTCCGTCAGCGTGATGTCGCCGGCCGCGACGTTCTCCTCCAGATGCTCCAGCGAGCCCGTGCCGGGGATCAGCAGCAGGTTCGCGGACGTCTGCAACAGCCACGCCTGCACGATCTGCGCCGGTGTCGCCCCGTGCTGTGCGGCCGCCCGCGTCACCGCCGGTGCGGAGAGCGGCTGGAAGCCGCCGCCGAGCGGGAAGAACGGCACGAACGCGATGGCCAGGTCCGTGCAGCGGCGGAGCAGGTCGGCGTCGTCCTGGCGGTGCAGGTTGAAGTGGTTCTGGACGGCGGCGACCGGCGCGACGGCCAATGCCTGCTCGAGTTGCGGCAGATCGACGTTGCTGACACCCAGGTGGCGGATCAGGCCCTCCTTCTGGAGTTCGGCCAGCGCCTCGAAGCGCTCGGCGATGGACACCCCGCCGATCGGGCCCATGCCGCCCACCCGGAGATAGACGAGGTCGAGGCGGTCCAGGCCCAGGTCGCGCAGGTTCCCCTCGACCAGGCCGCGCAGTCGGTCCGGGGTCGCCTCCTTGCTCGGGAAGCCCTGGTCGTCGCGGAGGGGGCCGACCTTGGTGGCGATGACCAGGTCGTCGGCGTAGGGGGTGAGGGCGCGGCGGATCTGGTCGTTGGCGCGCAGCTCCGGGGTGCCGTAGAAGTCGGCGGTGTCGATGTGGTTCACGCCGAGTTCGACGGCGCGGCGCAGGACGGCCAGGCCGTCCGCGGCGGGGCGGACCGGTCCGTCGAAGGTGCCCTGGGCCAGCCGCATCGCGCCGAAGCCGATGCGGCGGACCGGCATGTCGCCGCCGATGGCGAAGGTGCGGGTGGCGGTGTCGGTGTTCTGGTTCATGGCCTCCATCCTCGGGACCGGCGATGCGCGGGACCACGGCGTGGCAGCAAATGGCCAGGTTGATCGAGAAGGCGGCGGCGACCACACTGAGACCATGGCGGCCGAGATGACGATCACCGTCCACGGCGAACGGGAACTGGCGGCTCGCACCGGCCACCTGTTCGCCCAGCCGGAGCGCGAGTTCCTGTGCGCGGCGACGGACCTGAACACCTGGTCGCGGCGTGAGCACCGGATGGCGGCGGTCGGCGACATCGCCGAGCGGGCCGCGAGCGGGCTCACGATCCGCAAGCTCTACGGCCCCTCGGCGCTGGCCGACGAAGAGCAGCGGCTGCACCTTCTCGCCCTGCGCTCGGCCGGGGCCCAGGTCCGTATCGCCGCGACCGGCCTGCCGCATGAGACGATCATCAGCGACCGGCGGGCGATGATCCTGGCGGGCCGGACGGTCCGCGGGGAGCGCGAGTTCACGGCGACGACGTCGCCGATCCTGGTGGAGGGCGTGTACGCGATGTTCGAGGCGGCTTGGGCGGGCGCGACGCCGCTGGCTGACTACCTCGGCCAGGACCTCCCCCGGCTCGACGCCGACGGCAGGGCCCTGCTCCAGATGCTGACCACCGGCCTGACCGACGAGGCGGCGGCCCGCCGGATGGGGATGTCGCTGCGCACCTACCGCCGTCGCGTCGCGGACCTGATGCGCCTGCTGGAAGCCGAGTCGCGGTTCCAGGCCGGGGTCCGGGCCGGGGAACTCGGCCTGGCAGGCTGAGGGCCGAGAACTGAGGGCCGAAGGCTGAGCGCTGAGAGCTGAGGAGATCCCCACCAATGACCGAAGAGATCCGCAACTGGGCCGGCAACGTCGGTTTCCACCCCGCTCGCCGGCACCGTCCAGCCTCCCTGGACGACCTGCGCAGAGTCGTGGCGCAGGCGGCGCGGGTCCGCGTCCTCGGCACCGGGCACTCCTTCAACCGGATCGCCGACACCCGGGACGATCTGATCCTGCTCGGCGGCCTGCCGACCGAGGTCGAGATCGACTCCGCCGCACGCACCGCGACCGTCAGCGCCGGCATCCGTCTGGCGGACCTCGCCGCCCGGCTGCACGCGGCCGGATTCGCGCTGCCCAACCTGCCCTCGCTCCCGCACATCTCGCTGGCGGGCGCCTGCGCCACCGGCACGCACGGCTCGGGCAACGCCAACCCCGGACTCGGGGCGCCGGTCCGCGCCATCCGGCTCGTCGGACCGGACGGCGACGTCGTCGAGCTGGACCGCGGCGCCGCGCCGGACTTCCCCGGCGCGGTGGTCGGCCTCGGGGCCCTCGGAGTGGTGACGCACCTGACGGTGGACATCGTGCCCACCTTCGACATCGCTCAGTACGTGTACCAGGACGTGCCGCTGGAGGAGCTGACCGCGCAGGAGCAATTCGACGCCGCGTTCTCGGCCGGCTACAGCGTCAGCGCCTTCACCGACTGGGTCGGCACGGCTTCGCTCTGGGTGAAGCAGCAGGTGCCGACGGCTTCGGCGCAGACGCCGGCGACGCGCTCGCCGCTCGGGCCCGGCTGGCTGGGCGGCCACCCCGCCGACCGCGCCGCCCACCCGATCCCGGGAATGCCCGCCGAGAACTGCACCGAGCAGCTCGGCGTCCCCGGCCCCTGGCACGAGCGTCTGCCCCACTTCCGGCCGAACTTCACCCCGAGCAGCGGCGCCGAACTGCAATCAGAGCTCTTTCTCCCCCGCGAACGCGCGGCAGAGGCGATCGACGTCGTCCGGAAACTCAGCCCTCTGGTGACCCCGGTCCTCCAGATCTCGGAAGTCCGCACGGTGGCGGCGGACGACCTGTGGCTCAGCCCGTCCTACGGCCGCGACACCGTCACCGTCCACTTCACCTGGATCCCCGACCGCGCGGCGGTGACCCCGGCCCTCGCCGCCGTCGAGCAGGAACTGCTGCCGCTGGGCGCGCGCCCTCATTGGGGCAAGCTGTTCCTGAGCGGCCCGGCCGCGGCTCTCACGACCTACCCGAAGGCCGACGACTTCCGGCAACTCCTGGACCGCCGCGATCCGCAAGGGAAGTTCCGCAACGACTTCGTCCGGCGGCTGTTCCCGGTCGCCTCCGACGAGCGGTGATCAGACCCCGAGGTCGATGACCGGCGGCGGACCGCTGGTGACCCCGGACCCGTCCCGCGCCATCAGGGTTCCGTTGAAGACCAGCCGCAGTCCCTTGGCGCCCTTGGGAGCGATGAACACCACTTCCCCGGTCTGCTTCTCGCCGGGCTTCAGGTTCAGCAGGTCGAGTTTGACGTCCTTCGGCAGGTCGTCGGTCGCCACGACGGAGGAGTCGATCCGGTCGTCGGCGTCGTCACGGACCTCCATGTCCATCATGGAGAAGGTGCCGCTGCCCTCGGTGTTGGCCAACTCGACGTGGAGCTTGAGGAACTCCTCATTGGGCGCCGGATGCAGGAAGGCGTTCGCCGGAGGCGTGTACGGGTAGGTCACGATGTCGACCTTGAGCCGGAAGCCGCTGCGCTCGACCCAGTCGGACTTCTTGTTCGTGATCGCCGGCGGGGTGGCCGACGAGGAGGGTGAGGCGGAGTCCGTCGCCGAGGTCGAAGACGTCGCGGTGGCCGATGCCGGCGTCGCCGACCCGGTCGACGAACTCGACGGCGTCGCGCTCTGGGTGGCCGACGGGGTCGTCGCGCCGGTCGCCGCGCCCGAGCTGGACGAGTTGCTCGCGGTCGCCGTCTTCGACCCCGACGAGCAGGCGGCCAGGGACAGTGCGACCACGGCTGCCACGCCTATGACCCGTGCGGACATGCTTGACTGCTTGAACATGCGTTCCCCCGTCCTGTCATGAAGTTCGACCACCCTATCGCCGCGGGTAGGGGACCGGACCCGCCTGTGCCGCACCGCACACCCGGAGGCAGAGGGCCACTCGGTTGCAGCACACGGGATGCCGGGAGCGGCCGCCACGGCTATAACCTGGTCCGCGTCGAAGGGAGCAGCTCATGGTCGCGGAGAACACGGTCAAGCTGGCGGTGTTGATCGATGCCGACAACGCCCAGTCGGGCAATGTCGAGACGCTGCTCGCCGAGATCGCGAAGTACGGCACGGCGCACGTCAAGCGCGCGTACGGCGACTGGACCGGGACCAGCTTGAAGGGGTGGAAGGAGCACCTGCTCGCGTTGAGCATCCAGCCGATCCAGCAGTTCGCGTACACCACCGGGAAGAACGCCACGGACGCGGCGATGGTGATCGACGCGATGGACCTGCTGTACTCCGGGCGCTTCGACGGGTTCTGCATCGTGTCCTCCGACAGCGACTTCACGCGGCTGGCCGCGCGGATCCGGGAGTCGGGCCTGATCGTGTACGGGTTCGGCGAGCGGAAGACGCCGAAGCCGTTCGTCGTGGCCTGCGACAAGTTCATCTACGTCGAGAACCTCGCGGTCCCCGACGAGGTCGTGCCGGACGCCGTGGCGAAGCCGGCCACGAAATCCGTGGCGAACACGCTGCGGGGGGACGCGAAACTGGTGAACCTGCTGCGCAATGCGGTACAGGCGGCCAGCGACGAGGACGGCTGGGCCGGCCTGTCCGGGGTGGGCCACATCCTGACGAACCAGCAGCCGGACTTCGACTCCCGCACCTACGGCTACGCGAAGCTCAGCAACCTGGTGGCCGCGACGGGCCTGTTCGACGTCGACCGGCGCAGCGTCGGCGAGGGCAAGCCGGCCCAGATCCACATCCGGGACAAGCGCTACGAGTCCCGGGGATAGCGGCAGCGGGCGGCCTCGGGCGGCCGCGGACTTTCCCGGCTCTGTGTCCCATGACCGGCGGCCGAACCGCGTTCGCCATCCGCTCACCTCAGCCGGCCGTGGATCAAAGCCCTGAGTCATGAGCGTTTCCGTTTAAGCTGGCTCGATGACCATCGAGTTCACTCTGTGGAGCCTGTCAGCGGCCACCTATCAACAGGCGGTCGAAGCCGGGCGGCTGACCGCCGAGCACACCTCCGAGTGCCGCAAGATCGCCCAGGACTGGGATCTGCTGGCCCGGGTGCTCGCCGCCGGCGACCCGGAGGCGCCGGCCGCGACCGCGATCACCGGTGGCCACGTACTCGAGAACGACCTGCCCGACTACGGCGGCACCCGCATATTCTCGCCGTACGAGGTCGCCCTGCTCGCCGCCGCCCTGGACGCCGTCGACGAGGCGGAGTTCGACCGCCGTTACCGGATCGCCGACTTCACCGGTGTCCACGGGTCCCACGACTCCGGCGTTGATGCCGACTCCACCGCCCAACGGTCCAGGCTTTTCGCGTCCTTCACCCACCTGCAGACCAGCTACAACGATGCCGCCGCCCGCGGCGACGCGGTCGCGATCTGGCTGGGCTGAGCGCGGAGCCGTTTCAGCGGGTCGCACCCGCGGCCGCTCTGTCGCCCGTGCGGAGTAGCCCCGGCATCAGCGGCGGCGCGGGTGGGCACGAGGGCAGCGCACCATCCCCCATCCGCATCTGGAGCCCCGGTGAACGGTCGCGTCGGCAAACGCCGCAACATCTTCCTGGTCTGGTTCGTGTGGCCGCTGATCACCCTCGGGATCTATTCGTTCGTCTGGTACTACAAGGTCAACCGGGAGGCGCGGGACTTCGACCGGCGGATCGAGGTGCGGCCGGGCATGGCGCTGCTCGCCGTGCTGATCGGGTGGATCATCATCATCCCGCCGTTCGTCTCGGTGTACCGGACCGGAGGGCGGATCGCCGCGATGCAGCGGGCGGCGGGGCTGCCGGGCAGCTGCAACGGCTGGATCGGGGTGGTGTTGATGTTCGTCGCCGGATTGCAGTCGCTGTACTACCAGCACGAGCTGAACCAGATCTGGAGCCGGTACGGCAATCCCCCGGAGGGGACCGTGGTGCCGCTGGCCGCGGAGGTTCCGTACGGGCAGTAGGGCTTTCTTCCTTCTGCTGTCACGCCGCCTGCCCCGCCGGCACCTGCGGAGCACGCAGGGTGGCCAGCGCCCCGTCGTACCGGGCCAGGCTGTCGAGCAGTTCGCGCAGTCCCTCCGCGTGGTGTGCGGTGAGGCCGGTGTCGCGGAGTTGGCGCAGCGGCAGGGCGACGACGCCGACCGGGACCATCGCCAGGGCGACGGCGACCTGCGAGGCCATCTCGGCGGCGCGCAGGCCCGAGGACGACATCCCGTAGGCGAGGAAGCCGACCGGCTTGTCGTTCCACTCCCGGTAGAGGAAGTCCAGGGCGTTCTTCAGGGGCGCGGTGATGCCGCGGTTGTATTCGGCGGTGAGGATCAGGAACGCGTCGGCGGCGTCGACGGTGGCGCTCCAGGCGTGGGTGTGTTCGTGCTCGTAGATGCCGCTGCCGGCGTGCTCGGCCTCGTCCAGGAACGGCAGGCCGATCTCGGCCAGGTCGGCGACCTCGACGGCGAAGGCGCCGTGGGCGACGGCCAGGTCGCGCGCCCAGGCGGCGAGCTCGGTGCCGGCGCGGCCGGGCCGGGTGGTGCTGGTGATGATCAGAAGGCGGGGCACGGGTGGGTCCTTTCGGGGGTGTCGGAGAACCGGGTGATGAAGAACTGCGCGAGCGGTCCGATCGCGAGCGCGTAGGCGACGGTGCCGACGCCGACCGACCCGCCGAGCACCCAGCCCGCGCCGAGCACGGCGACTTCGATCAGGATCCTGACGCGCCGCAGCGAGGAGCCGGTGCGGGCGGCGAAGCCGGTCATCAGGCCGTCGCGCGGCCCCGGTCCCAGCCCCGCGCCGACGTACAGGCCGGTGGCGATCCCGTTGAGCACGATGCCCGCTGCCAGCAAGGCCGAGCGGGACACGAGGCCACCGGCGCCGGGCAGCACCGCGAGTCCGGCGTCGGCGGCGAAGCCGACCACGATCACGTTGCTCACGGTGCCCAGGCCGGGCCGCTCCCGCAGCGGGATCCAGGCCACCAAGACCAGTGCCCCGACGACGATCACGACGTGGCCGATCGAGATGCCGGTGCGGTCGGCCAGGCCCTGGTGCAGGACGTCCCAGCCGGCCAGCCCGAGCTGGGAGCGGACCATCAACGCGGTGCTGAAGCCGAACAGCACCAGTCCTATGTAGAGCTGCGCCATGCGGCGGACGACGGTTCGCATCTGGCGTCTCCTCGCTCTCCGGCCGCCACCGCGAGGTCGGTGACGTGTCAACAAAAACCGTACGCCGCGATCGGTGACACGTCAACAACTGCGCTAGACTGCCGCCATGACCTCGGACGCCGCCGCTGATGCCGCCGATCGCGACCCGCAGCCGCACTGGCTGACCGCCGAGGAGATGCGCGCCTGGCTGGCCTTCCGGCGTCTGCGCCTGGTGCTGAGCGCGGAGGTGAACCGCGAGCTGGCCAAGGACTCCGGCTTGTCCGAAGCGGACTACGACGTACTGAGCAGCCTGTCGGACGACGTGGCGGGAGTACGGCGGCTGGGCGAGCTGGCCGACCGCATGCTGTGGTCGCGCAGCCGCCTGTCGCACCACATCACGCGCATGCAGGACCGCGGCCTGGTGCGGCGCGAGGAGGTGGACGGCGACGCGCGCGGCTCGCACATCGTGCTGACGCCCGCCGGCCGCGCCGCACTCGAAGACGCCGCGCCGAACCATGTGGCGTCGGTGCGGCGCCTGTTCATCGACCGGATGACGCCGGAGCAGATCAGGGTGCTGGGAGACATCGGCGAGGCGGTGCTGGGACCGCTCGGCGAGGCGCCGGAATAGCCGCGTCACTCGCCGCCGAGGCGGCCGAGCAGCAGTTCGCGACCGGAGCGGGCAAGCCAGGTCTCGAAGTCCACGAGCGCCGGGAAAGTCTTGCGGATCGTCGCGGGGTCGCTGTCGTAGTAGCAGGCGTCGACCCATTCGAAGACCTTGGCGGCCTCGGGCGAGTGCTGCCACAGGACGTCAAGCGGGATGCGGTTGTGGGAAACGGGACGGCCTGAGGCCGTGCTGAACGCGGCGGCGATTTCCGGGGCGGTGCGGCGGTCGCCGGAGATCTCGATGGCGCGTCCCACGTGCGCTTCCGGGGCGGCGAAGACCTGGGCTGCCGAAACGCCGATGTCGTCGATTGCTATGAGGTTGACGGCTATGTCATCGCGCCAGGGGACGTTGAGCGCGCCGTCCTGGAAGAAGCGGGCCGGACTGGTGAAGTCCTCCATGAAGCCGGCGGGACGGAGGATCGTCGCGGGGATCCCGAGGTCGCGGATGCGTTCCTCGATCTGCCATTTCTCGATGGGTCCCCAACCCTGCGCGAGGTAATACGCATTCTGACTTTCAGCTCCTCCGACCGAGGCGTAGACGAGGTGCTGGACGCCGGTGGCGTTCGCGGCGTCGACCACGTTCAGGCCTTGGGCGAGTTCGTCGGGGTTGGCGGCTTGGACGCTGAAGACGCCGTACGCATCGCGCAGCGCAGCTTCGACGCCGGCCCGGTCGTTCAGGTCGCCCACGACCAGATCGGCGCCGTCCGCGGCGAGAGCGACGGCGGCCGGAGACCGGGGGTCTCGGACCAGGGCTCGCACGACCCACCCGGCGGCGAGCAGGTGGCGCGCGGTCGCACCGCCTTGGTTGCCGGTGGCTCCGATGACGACGACGGGTCCCGGATGGGTGGTCATGGCGCGCTCCTTCGGTTCGGGGGCAGGATTCCTGCATCGAATGCAGTTTCTGCATCGAGTGCAAGTTTGCATTTGATGCAGACTTGCTGTCAATGCGATAGCCTCGCCGCATGCCGAGCCCGCACTCCCCCGCCGCGCAGCCGTCTCTGCGTGAGCGCAAGCGCGAACGGACACGGCGGGCCCTCATCGACGTTGGCGCGGAGCTGTTCGACCGGCAGGGGTACGACGAGACCACGGTCGCCGAGATCGCGGCGGCGGCGGAGATCGGCACGCGGACGTTCTTCACCTACTTCGCGAGCAAAGAGGATCTGCTGTTCCCCGAGAGCGACGCCCGCGCCCGAACCACTCTTGCGGCGATCGCGGAGCGGAAACCTTCCGACGGTCCGGTGGACATCCTGCTCCGCGCGCTGGACGCGGTGGCCGAGTCCGACACCGACATGGTCAGCCCGATGGCGGCTGTCCGGACGCGGCTGTTCCGCACCGTGCCGGCGGTCCGCGGCAAGGCTCTCCAGGTCCAGATGGACGCCCAGCAGGACATCGCGCGGGCCCTGAGCGCGGCGTTCCCCGAGTCGCTGGACCGGGTCACCGCCGCGGCCCTGGCGGGAGCGTTCACCGGCGCGGTGGCCGGTGCCGTCATGGCGCTGCTGGACGCGGGCGCGGAGGCCGGCGACGCCGAGGCTCACAGAGCCCTGATCCGGCAGGCGACGGAGGTCGCGCTGGCTCCGTGGCGGCGGTGAGCGCCACGACGGCGAGCCGCCGTTCTCGGCGATGCAGTGGTCGACAGGGTTCCGCAAGCTATTCGGCAGCTAGGTCGGGTGCCCGCTGACGACGCAGCGCGGCACGCGTTGCGGCCGGATCGCAGTGTTCTGCGCCGGCCGCGCGTCGACGCTGCCGGCGGGCGACAGGCTCCTGGTCGTGATCCGTGGCGCGCTGGCCGAGACGGGAGTCCCGCCGGTGAGGACAGACCC
>JABFXP010000653.1 GCA_013361685.1 Catenulispora sp. | reverse complement strand
GTGCCGCTCCCGCCGGCCGCGGCGCCCGCGGTCCCGGCCAGCAGCGGCAGCGCCGCGACGGTCCCGGCGGCGACCGCGCCGCCCCGGATCAGGCCGCGCCGCGAGAACTTCGAGCGCAGGTATTCGTGCTGCTCGGCCATGCTCATGCGGGCCGCGAGGTCCGCCGGCACGCCCATGTTCGGGATGTCCATCTCCATGATCGGATATTCGTACCGATGGATGAACGCGGGGTGTGCGGCAGGCCAAGGCCGCGGGGCGGGCAAAGGCCGCAGACCTGAAAGCCTTTACGGGTTCTCAGTGGGAATTGCGCAGGTCAACGCCCTACGGCAACGCCCGCTGCACACGCTTCTCCCGGCGCCGCCGCGCGAAGTTGGACAGCCGCCGCACCCGCAGATTGGTGTGCGCGGTCTGCCCGGAGATGACCAGCCGCACCGCCTCGGGCCCGGCCAGGCCCAGATCCCGCTGGTTCACGTTGGTGTGCCGGACCGCCAGAGCGGAGGTGTCGAACGTCGAACCGTCCGGCACGATGACCCGCACATTGCAGTGCCGGGTGTCCAACACGATCTCGACCTCCCGCGTGCCGTGGAACACCGCCTCGGTGAAGTCCAGCTCCACGTTGCCGTGCCGCACCGTGACCGTCAGCTGCCGCGGCACCAGCCACGCCCCGCGCTTGTGCGCGTTGCCATGCGCGACGGTGATGCTCTGCGACGACTCCGCCTCCGTACGCCGGGCCTGACTCACCGCCTGCGTCGACGGCGGCAGATCCTTGATCAGCACATCGAGCTCGCCATAAGTGCGCGCGTTCAACGCCGCCTCGATGCGCTGATCCAGCTCCTCGGCATCGATGCGCCCGTCCCCGGCGGCGACCCGCAACTGATCGACGGTGATGTCGCGGTCTTCATGAGACGCGCGCATCTCGGCACGCGCGACAGGTTCCAGCTCGCCAGACATGCCGGTGATCCTAGCGATGCGCCCCGCCCCTGTCGCGATTGGCGCACAGCCCCGCCTCAGGCCAGGGTGGAACCATGCGGACGGCGTTCTCGGTCGACCAGGTACGGCGTGCGGAGTCGGCGCTGATGGCGCGGCTGCCCGACGGCGAGTTGATGCAGCGCGCGGTCGCCGGGCTGGCGGCCTGCTGCGTCCGGCTGCTCGGCGGACGCGTCTACGGCAAACGGATCGTCGTCGTCGCGGGCAGCGGCGACAACGGCGGCGACGCGCTGTTCGCCGGTGCGCGGCTGGCGCGGCGCGGCGCCGTGGTCGAAGCCGTGCTGCTCGACCCGGACCGGGCCCACAAGGCCGCGCTGAGCGCGGCGCGCGCAGCCGGCGCGCAGGTCGTGGCGGCCGAGAAGTGGCGGTTCGGCGGCGCCGAGCTGGTGCTGGACGGAGTCGTCGGCATCGGCGGCCGCGGCGGACTGCGGGAAGGCGCCGCGGCGGTGTTCTCCCAGATCGAGGCGAGCCCGCACAGCGCCGCCCGGCCGCGACGCAGGCCGATCGTGGTGGCCGTCGACGTCCCGAGCGGCGTCGACAGCGACACCGGCGAGGTCGACGGCCCGGCGGTCCGCGCCGACGTGACCGTCACCTTCGGCACGCTCAAGCCCGGGCTGCTCATCTCTCCTGGAGCCGAACACGTCGGCGAGCTGGAATTCGTCGACATCGGACTGGCGCCCCATTTGGAAGGCGCGCCGGTCCTGGAAGCCCTGGAAGCAGCGGACGTCGAGGCGCTGCTGCCGGCGCTGTCAGCCGAGAGCAACAAGTACCGGCGCGGCGTCGTCGGCGTCGCCGCCGGGTCGCCGCGGTATCCCGGTGCCGCCGTTCTGGCCACCGGCGCGGCCTTGCGCAGCGGTGTCGGAGCGGCGCGGTTCGTCGGCGAGCCCGAGGTCTGCGACGCGGTCCTGGCCGAATACCCCGAGGTGCTCATCGGCGCCGGCCGCGTCCAGGCCTGGGTCGTCGGCCCCGGCATCGGCCTCGAGGACGGCGCCCGGGTCGCGGCCACCCTCGCCGAACAGGTGCCGGTGCTCGTCGACGCCGACGGGCTCGCCGCGCTCCCGCACCCTGTGCACCGCACCCACCCGACCCTGATCACCCCGCACGCCGGCGAGGCCGCCCGGCTGCTCGGCGACCCGTGGACGCCGGACCGGGTCGAGCGGACCCGGCTGGACGTCGTGCGCGAACTCGTCGCCCGCACCGGATGCAGCGTGTTGCTGAAGGGCTCGACCACGCTCATCGCCGAACCCGGGAACCCGACGGTCCGGGTCAACCCGACCGGGACCCCGGCGCTGGCCACGGCCGGCTCCGGCGATGTGCTGTCCGGGCTCGCCGGCGGCCTGCTCGCCGCCGGGCTGTCGGCCTACGACGCGGCGTCCGCGGCCGCCTGGCTCCACGGGAAGGCCGCGCGTGAGCTGCTGCGCAGCCATCCCGGGCGGCAGGTCATCGCCGGCGATCTGGTGGACGCGCTCACCGCGGCACCCGTGCCGCACGGAACGGCTGCGAAGCCAGGCAGACCAGCCCGAGCACTTCCACCAGGCCGCTGAGCACGAACGCGGTCCGCAGGCCCGCGGCGCTGACCGCGACGCCCATCAGCGCCATGGTCAGCGGCACGATGCCGAGCGACAGCAGGGTCATGACGCTCTGAACGCGGCCCCGGAACTCGTCCTTGGTCTCCGCCTGCTGGAGCACGGTGGCCGGGACCCCCATCGCGCTGGACAGCACTCCCACCGCCGTGGCCGCGCCGATCGCGGCGCCGAGGGAGGGCACCAGGGCCATGGCCGCGCCCGCCACGCCCTGGACCGCGCCGGCGACGGCCAGCCACGTTCCCAGGCCGCAGCGCACCCGCACCTTGCCCATCGCCACCGCGCCGACCGCGGCGCCGACGCCGAAGCCGGTGAGGAGCAGCCCGATGCCGGGGGCGCCCCAGCCGCGCCGGGCGGCGAGCAGGGCGGCGCCGACGTTGAGCGGGCCGACCATGCCGATGTTGCCGAGGGTCGTCCAGAGGACGAAGGGGCCGAGGACCGCATGGCGGCGGAGGTAGGACAGGCCGGCGAGGAAGCTGCGGAAGAACGGCTCCTTGGCTCGGGTTGCGGGCGATGCGGCTGCTTCGACGGCCGGATCCGTGCTGATCGGGCGGGGCCGCACGCTCAGCACGGCCGCCATCGAGGCCGCGAAGCTGGCCGCGTCCACGAGCAGGGCGGTCGGCAGGCCCGCCGAGGCGGCCACGACGCCGCCCAGCGGTGCTCCGACCAGCAGCGCGAGCCGCCCGGACAGGGTGGCCAGGACCGCCCCGCCGGAGTACTGGTGCGGCTCCAGCAGGCGCGGGCGCAGCGCGGCGGAAGCGGGCAGGAAGACCGCGTCGACGATCCCGAACACCACCGCGACGACGGCGAGGAACCCCAGGCCGGGGACGGCGGAGACGGCGACGGCGGCGACGAGGCACACGACGGTGCGGAGCGCGTCGCTGCCGGCCATCAGCTTGCGGACGTCGCAGCGGTCGACGATCACGCCGCCGAACAGCACCAGGAGCAGGCGCGGTATCGCGGACAGGGACAGCACCAGGCCCGCGGCGGCGGGGGAGGCGGTGCGGACGGCGGCGTAGGAGAGGGCGACGTACCAGAACTGGTCGCCGAGGGCGCTGAGCGTGGCGCCGCTGAGGTAGCGGAGGTATTGGCTGTTGCGGTGGGCCGGGATCCGGCGTGGCGCCGGGCTCGCTGACCTGGCGGGGGAGGAGATGCCGGAGCGGGGAGAGCTCGCAGGGCGGGCGGCGGCGGAAACGGGCATGGCGAAGCCCCCTCAGTGCTGGTGAGGAAAGGAAAATGCCCGGCGTCCGGGCTTCAACAGGTGAGTGAGAGCGCGATCAGGGCTTCTCAGGGAACGCGTGGAAGAACACGAGCACCTGCTCGCGTCCGTCTTCGGGCTGCTCCTGCGGCCGCAGCGCGGGATCGCGCCGGCCGGGCTCGGCCCACCTCCGGACCACGCCCTCCAGCTCCTCGCAGAGCCCTCGCAGCTCCTCCGGCGTGAGTCGCAGGTTCGTGGTGGACGACGTCGCAGCCCGCTGCCACTCGGTCGGCCAGTCCTCGGCCGCCGAGGCGTAGTCCCGCAGCCGTTCGAACTGGTCCGTCACGTTCTGCGCGAAGGCGGCCTCGGCCACGGCGCGGCCCTCGGGCGTCTGGAAGTCCGTGTTCGACCAGCTGATCGACCCCCGGGGCACCCGCCACCACCGCTCCCGCCGGTCCCGGGCCAGCTCCGGGGCCTCCTCGATGAAGCCGCGCTTGCCCAGCTCGCGCAGGTGGTAGCTGATCTGGCCGGGGTCGGCGCCGTCCAGGTGCGCGGCCAGGATCGTCGTGGTGGACGGGCCCAGCTGGGTCAGCAGGCGCAGGAGCCGTTGGCGCAGCGGGTGCGACAGGCCCTTGAGGACCTCGGGGTCGGTGATGCGGCGTGGTTCGGGCACGACACCGACGATAGTTCCAGAAGAATCCTTCCGCAAGGATTCTTCTGGAACTTTTCTTCTGGAACTTCGGTCGGCCCTGGAGTTACTCCGAAGCCTCGCCGGCCCCGGCGCCCGGCAGCCAGATGAACAGCATCTCCCCGAGGCTGCGGTATCCGACGGTCGCATACAGCCGTTCCTGGTCCGGTCCGGCCGGCGACAGCCACACGCAGTCCAGGCCGGACACCTCCAGCAGGTGCCGCGTCAGCGCCGCCGTGACCGCCGCGCCGATCCCGCGCCGCCGGAACGCCGGCCGCGTCGCGATCCCGCCGACCTCCGTGGTGCCGTCGATCCCCAGCCCGCAGGTCCCGCCGGCCATCGGCACCCCGGCTTCGCCCTCGGCCGCCGTGCCGTCCGTCGCACCGCGCGCCAGCACCGCGAACTTGCCGGACTCCACCGCGGCGCGCAGCCCCGCCACGTCGGCGTCGAAGGCGGCGTCGTCGTGCGCCTCCTCCGGGTCGCCGAACGCCTCCCACTGCGCGATCGCGACGCCGCGCAGGTCCTCGTCGGTCGCCGACGCGTCCAGCACCAGAACCTCGACGCCGTCGATCGGGTGCGGGCCGGACAGCTCCGCCGCCGTCACGATCATGAACGGCAGCCGCTGCTGCACCTCGAACCCGGCGGCGAGCAGCGCCTCCTCGACGCCGGGCGCCCCGCCCGGCGCGAACTCCAGGCGCGGCGTACGTCCCCGCTGCTCGAAGGCCTTGACCAGGGCGGCGATGTCCTCGGCGCCGATCGCGGCCCCGGACTGCGGGACGGCGTAGTTCAGGAACGGGTTCGGGTTGCCCGCGTCGAAGCCGATGTGGAACGGGCCACACGGCTCGTTCACCTTGCGGTTGCGAGCGTTGGCGTGCAGGTACGCGTTGACCTTCGACTCGAGCGTTTCCAAAATCGAGAACCCCCTCTTGGAGCTGGGCCGGGACGGCGGATACGGGCACCGCGCGCGGTGGGTGCCGCCGTAACGGCTGTGACAGCCTGGCAGACTACCGTCGATGACAGATCAGACGGCCAACGAATTACCGCCCGGCGCCGGGAGCCTGCTTCGCGCCGAGGCGGTGATCGACCTGGACGCGGTCCGCGCGAACACCGCGCGGGTGGGCCGGATCGCCGCCGCCTCCGGGGCCGGGGTCATGGCGGTCGTGAAGGCCGACGCCTACGGACACGGCGCCGTGCCGTGCGCGCGCGCCGCCAAGGAGGCCGGGGCCGCCTGGCTCGGCACCGCCCTGCCGGAGGAGGCGCTGGAGCTGCGGGCGGCCGGCATCACCGGGCCGATCCTGTCCTGGCTGCATCCGGTGGGCGCGCCGTGGGAGCAGCTGATCACCGCCGGCGTCGACGTCACCGCCTACGCGCAGTGGGCGCTGGAGGAGATCACGGCGGCGGCGCAGCGGATCGGGATCCCGGCGCGGGTGCAGCTCAAGGCCGACACCGGGCTGGGCCGCGGCGGCACCCAGCCGCACGACTGGCTGGAGCTGGTGGAGCGGGCCGCCAAGGCCGAGGCCGCCGGACACATGAAGATCACCGGCGTGTGGTCGCACTTCGCCTGCGCCGACGAGCCCGGGCACCCGTCGATCCGGGCCCAGCTGGACGCCTTCACCGAGGCGCTGGCCGTCGCCGACCAGGCCGGGCTGCGGCCCGAGGTGCGGCACCTGGCCAACAGCCCGGCCACGCTGACGCTGCCCGAAGCCCACTACGACCTGGTGCGGCCGGGCCTGGCGCTGTACGGCCTGTCGCCGCTGCCCGACGTCACCCCGGCGGAGCTGGGCCTGCGCCCGGCGATGACGCTGCGGGCGCGGGTGGCGCTGGTCAAGACGGTCCCGGCCGGCCACGGCGTGTCCTACGGCCACGCCTACCACACCGCCGCCGACACCGCGCTGGCCCTGGTGCCCCTCGGCTACGCCGACGGCCTGCCCCGCAACTCCTCCAACGTCGGCGAGGTGCTGATCGCCGGGCGGCGGCACCGGATCGCCGGCCGCATGGCGATGGACCAGTTCGTCGTCGACCTCGGGGACCCGGCCGCGGCGCGCGGCGTGCACGCCGGCGACCAGGTGCTGGTCTTCGGCCCCGGTGACCACGGCGAGCCCACCGCCGAGGACTGGGCCCGCGCCACCGGCACCCTGAACTACGAGATCGTCACACGCATCGGTCCGCGTGTTCCGAGGGTCTACGTCGGGAACTCGTGACGTAGGGCGATTCTGCGGAAGGGGCGCAATGGCAGCGAGCACCGCTAAGAAGGCGGGCATAGCCGGGGTCGCGGTCGGAGTGGTCGCGGCCGGGGCGGCCGCCGGCTTCGCCCTGGAACGGGCCACCATCGGCCGCGCCGTACGCCGTCTGGCCGAACCCCGCCGGGTGGCGGCCGAACCCTACGGGACGCTGCGCGGACGGCCCCTGACCGTCCGCGCCGAAGACGGCGTGGGCCTGTACGTCGAGGTCGACGGCCCGCAGCTGTTCTCCGGCGGCGCCGGCTGGGCCCGCAAACGGGCCGGCCGCTCCCCGATCGGCCCCACGATCGTGTTCTGCCACGGCTACGCCCTGCACCAGGACACCTGGCACTACCAGCGCGCCGAGTTCGCCGCGACGCACCGCTGCGTGTTCTGGGACCAGCGCGGCCACGGCCGCTCCGAACGCGGCGCCCGGCCCTCGCACACCATCGACCAGATAGGCCGCGACCTGAACACCGTGCTGGAGGCGGTGTGCCCGGACGGCGACGTGATCCTGGTCGGCCACTCCATGGGCGGCATGACCATCATGGCGCTGGCCGCCGAGCGCCCGGAGCTGTTCGGCGGGCCGGAAGGCGGCGAACACGCCCGGGTGCGCGGCGTGGTGCTGGCCTCCACCACCGACGGGCACTGGAACGAGATGACGCTCGGGCTGCCGGCCGGCGCCGCACGGCTGTTCCAGCGCACCGCCCCCGGCGTGTTCGCGCTGCTGGGCCGGGGCCACACGCTGGTGGACCGGACCCGCCGCGCCGGCACCGACCTGGCCCAGCTGCTGACCCGCCGCTACGCCTTCGCCTCCGACGTGCCGCCGGCACTGGTCCGGTTCACCGACGAGATGCTGTCCTCGACCCCGATGGACGTCATCGCCGACTTCTTCCCCACGTTCGGCGCGCACGACAAGTCCGCCGCGCTGCCCACGCTGGGCCGGGTGCCGGTGGAGATCGTCGTCGGCGACCACGACCTGCTCACCCCGGCCGCCAACAGCGAGCGGATGGCCGCCGAGATCAACGCCGCCGCCCTCGCCGCGGCGGCCCCCGGCGATCCCGTCCCGCACGTCGGCCTGGAGATCGTGCCCCGGGGCGGCCACGTGCTGCCGCTGGAGCACCCCGACGCGGTCGACAGCGCGATCCGCCGGGTGCTGGCCAGAGCCGCGGGCCCCGGCGGCGCGACCGGTGCCGCGCCCGGCGGCACAACCCCTTAGGGCTAATCGTCGTGCGATACGTCCTGTAAAGACACAATCTGGGAGCTGTGCAGACAACGGAGGCTCCCGGTGCGGCTGGGACTTCGGAGTTCGGCGACGTCTGGGTCGTCATTCCGGTCTACAACGAGGGGTCGGTGATCGCCGAGGTCGTCGAAGGCCTGCTGCCGACGTTCCCCAACGTGGTGTGCGTCGACGACGGCTCCCGCGACGACTCCGCCGAGCGCATCTTCCACACCGGCGCGCACCTGGTCTCCCACCCGGTGAACCTGGGCCAGGGCGCCGCGTTGCAGACCGGCCTGGACTACGCGCTGCTGCGGCAGGAGGCGCAGTACTTCGTCACCTTCGACGCCGACGGCCAGCACCGCGTCGAAGACGCCGCCGAACTGGTGCGCGCGGTCAAGGACGGCGGCGCCGACGTGGCACTGGGCTCCCGCTTCCTCGGCGAGGCCGAAGAAGTGCCCTGGCTCAAACGCGCGCTGCTGAAGACCGTCGCCGTCGTCAGCCCGGCCGCCCGCCGCCTGCGGCTCACCGACGCGCACAACGGCCTGCGGGTCCTGAACCGCGCCGCCGCCTCCCACCTGAAGATCACCATGAACGGGATGGCGCACGCCTCGGAGATCGTCGGCTACCTGGCCCGCTCGGACCTGCAGGTCACCGAGGTGCCGGTGACCGTCCTGTACACCGACTACTCCAAAGCCAAGGGCCAGTCCCTGATCAACGGCGTCAACATCCTGTTCGACCTCTCGCTGCGCTCGCGAAGGAGGCCTTTGTGATCATCCAGGTCGTCCTGCTCGCGGTCGCGGCCGGACTGCTGCTGCTGTTCATCCGGAACTGGCACTCGGTGCAGACCAGAGCCCTGAAGCGGCTGGCGTTCCTCGGCTTCATCATCGTCGTCGTGATCGCCGTGCTGCGGCCGGACTGGGTGAACTGGGTGGCGCACAAAGTCGGCGTCGGCCGCGGTACCGACCTGGTGCTCTACGTCCTGGCCATCGCTTTCGTGTTCGTGTCCGTGAACACCTACTTCCGGCTCAAGTCCCAGGAAGCCCGGTTCACCGAACTCGCCCGCGCCATCGCGGTCCGGGACGCCATCGAACTGAACGCCGAACGGTTCGGGATGGTGAAGCGATGAAAGTCCTCATCACCGGCGGCGCCGGATTCATCGGCTCCACCGTCGCCTCGGCCTGCCTGGACGCCGGCCTGACCCCGGTGATCCTGGACAACCTGTCCACCGGCCGCCGCGAATTCGTCGAAGGCCGCATCTTCTACCAGGGCGACATCGCCGACCCCGCCCTGCTCGACCAGATCTTCGCCGAACACCGGGACCTCGCCGCCGCCGTGCACTGCGCCGCGCTGACCGTCGTCCCCGACTCCGTCGCCGACCCGATCCGCTACTACCGCGAGAACGTCACCAAAACCCTCGAACTCATCGAAGGCCTGGTCCGCAACGGCTGCCACCGCCTGGTGTTCTCCTCCTCCGCCTCCGTCTACGCCGCCGGCGCCTCCGGCGAGGTCGACGAGGAAGCGCCGATCGCCCCGGCCAGCCCCTACGCCCGCACCAAAGCCGTCATGGAATGGGTCCTGGAAGACGTGGCGCGCGCCGGCGCCCTGCAGGCCATCTCGCTGCGCTACTTCAACCCGATCGGCGCCGACCCCGCGTTCCGCACCGGCAACCCCAACCCCAAGCCCTCCCACGTCCTGGGCAAGATGATCACCGCCTACGAGCTCGCCGAACCGTTCCACATCACCGGCGTGGACTGGCCGACCCGCGACGGCAGCGCCATCCGCGACTTCATCCACGTCTGGGACCTGGCCGAGGCGCACGTCGCCGCGCTGCGGAACTTCGACGCCATCGTGGCCCGGCACCTCGTCCCGGGCACTCAGCGCAGCGAAGTGCCCTACGAGGTGATCAACCTCGGCACCGGCGACGGCACCACCGTCCGCGAACTCGCCGACGCCTTCCAGGACGCGGTGCCCGGCGAGCTGGAGGTGCTGACCGCGCCCCGCCGCCCCGGCGACGTGATCGGCGCCTACACCGGCACCGCCAAAGCCCGCCGCCTGCTGGGCTGGACCCCCAAGTTCACCGTCGCCGAAGGCATCCGCGACGCCCTGACCTGGGCGCGTGTCCGCGCCGGGCTGCCGGCCGCCGCCGACCCCGCGCCGCACCCGGCCCCCAAGACCCCCGAACCGATCGTCGACGTCCTCATGCCCTACTACGGCGACGTCGGCATGATGCAGGAAGCGGTCCGCAGCGTCCTGGCCCAGCGCGACCCGCACTGGCGGCTCACCGTCGTCGACGACGGCACCGAACCCGGCGTCCCGGAATGGTTCGCCGACCTGATCGCCGAACACGGCCCCGGCAAGATCCACTACCAGCGCAACGAGACCAACCTCGGCATCACCGAGAACTTCCAGAAATGCCTGGACCTGGTCACCCACCCGCTGGTCACCATGATCGGCAGCGACGACCGCATGCTGCCCAACTACATCGGCACCGTCCGCGCCCTGATGAAAGCCTTCCCCCAAGTCTCCCTCGCCCAGCCCGGCGTCGAGATCATCGACGAGCACGGCGAGATCGTCGACCCCTGGGTCGACAAGGTCAAACGCCTCGTCTACGCCCCCCGCGTCCACGGCGCCGCCGTCCTCGGCGGCGAAAGCCTGGCCGTCAGCCTCCTGCGCGGCAACTGGATGTACTTCCCCGCCATCTGCTGGCGCGCCGACGTCATCACCGAAGTCGGCTTCAACCCCGAACACCGCGTCGTCCAGGACCTCGCCCTCACCCTGGAATGGGTCCGCGCCGGAGCCCAGATCGTCGTCGCCGACACCGTCTGCTTCCAGTACCGCCGCCACGCCGTCAGCGTCTCCAGCGAACGCGCCCACAGCGGCGCCCGCTTCGCCGAAGAACGCGCGTTCTTCCTCGACGAGGCCGCGAAGATGACCCGCCTGGGCTGGCGCAAAGCGGCGCGCGCAGCCCGCCTGCACCTGTCGTCCCGGCTGCACGCCGCCACGCTGCTGCCCGGCGCGGCCCGGAGCGGAAGCCGCTCGGGGATGCGGACGCTGGCGGCTTACGCGTTCGGCCCGGCCCGGCCGCGGTCCGGGGGACGCGCGCGGTGAGCGGAGAGGGCGCGGGGGAGCGCGGGGTGCCGGGCCGGGAGGCTGAGCCGGCAGCGGCGCCGGGAGCGGCATCGGTATCGGAGACGCCTGGTGGTCAGGAGGCGGATCCGGCTCCTGGATCCGCGCAAGAGCCGGACACAGAGACGGAGGTGATGCCGGCCGCGACTGCCAGCCCGAACCCAGACTCCACCCCGACCAACCCCGCCGGCCTGACCCCCGACCCGATGCCCGACTGGCCCTCCGGCTGGGCCCACAGCGACACGGCACCCCTGCCCGCATCGCAGCCCACCCTCATCGGCCCCCCGCCCGGACTCACACCCGCCGCCGCCCTGCCGCCCTCGCCCCC
>JABFXP010000448.1 GCA_013361685.1 Catenulispora sp. | reverse complement strand
TCCCGGCGCGGCCTACGACCGCAGAGCGTGGTCCGGCAGCGTGCGGAGTTCGTCGTCGGCCAGCCCCACGAGGTGTGCGATCAGGAGCTGATTCTCCTGGCGGATGCCGTTCTTGCCCTCTGTATAGCAGGACTTGTATTCAGGATGACCGTCGATCCGCGCGATCAGCGCCTGCCGGTCCTGGTCGCTGTGGTCCAGCGCGCCGAGCATCTCCTCGGCGGCGCCCAGCACCCGGGCGGCGAGCGGGACGTCGCCGATCGCGTCGGCGTACCGTGCGATGCCGATGGCGATGCGGGATTGGATCGGCATGTCCCGCGCCACCGTGGCGTAGCGGAAGGCGCGGGCGAAGGCGTCGCGGGCGTCGCCGGTGTCGCCGTCGTCCAGGTGCAGCATCGCGCGGTGCCCCTCGCGGATCGCCAGCAACTGCGGCGGACCGGGCCAGGTCTGCTCGGTGTCGGCCTCGGCCTCGGCCTGCACCAGATAGTGCCAGGCCGCCTCGCGCTCGCCGAGCAGCCGGTGATGCTCGATCAGGCCGACCAGCGCCAGGAACGCGCTCATCGGCGACCCGGACCGGCGCCCGGCCTCCAGCACTTCGAGCAGCAGCTCGCGGGCCGCCGCGGTCCGGCCGAGCCGGTGCAGCAGATGGGCACGGCCGATCTGGATCTGCGCGGCGTCGGTGAAGGCGTTGATCTCCCGGATCAGCTCCAGCGCCTCGTCCTGAAGCTCCAGCGCGGTCTGGTCGTCGCCCTCGGTGATGGCCAGCGCGGCCAGGGCGTTCAGGCACGCCGACAGTCCCCAGCGGTCGCCGAGTCCGGCGAAGACCCGCCGCGCCTGCTCCATGTCCCGGCGCACGTCGGCGCGGCGGCCGGCGTTCTCCGCCGACATGCCGCGCATCATCTGGAGCATCGCGCCGACCCAGGGATCGGGATGTTTCGCGTTCTCGGCGACCACCACTTCCAGCCGCTCCGGATCGTCGGCGATCATCGGCCCGATCGCCGAGGCCAGCGCCAGCAGCGGGTGCGTGCGCGTCGGCACCCCCTCCAGCACCGCGGCCACCTGCCGTTCGATCTGCGGGAGCTCCGTCCAGCGGTTCTCCTCGAACATCGAGGTGACCATCTCCAGCACCTTCACGATCGCGTACTGCTCCGGCGGCGACTCCCCGGGCACGTCCAGCGCGACCCGCATCCAGAGCTTGCCCTCGGGGTTCTGATCGCCCAGGGTCCAGTACCAGGTCATGGCGGCGGCGATCCGCACGGCGGTGTCGGCGTCCTCGTCCGCGGCGGCGAACCGGACCGCGGCCAGGATGTTGTCCCGCTCGGCGTTCAGCCGCTTGAGCCACACCATCTGCTCGGCCCGCCGCAGATTCGGCTCGGCCTGCTCGACCAGGTCCCGGAAGAACACGGCGTGCGCCCGCCGGACCTCGGCCAGCCGCCCGGCCTCGTTCAGCCGGTCGGCCCCGTACTCGCGCAGCGTCTCCAGCATGCGGAACCGCGGGTCCTGGCCGGCGTCGGTCGGCACCGCCTGCAGCAGCGACTTGTCGACGAGGGCGGACAGCAGGTCGAAGGCGGTGTCCGGGTCCAGGCCCGGGGTGACGGCCGCGGCGGCCTCGGCGGTGACGCCGCCGGGGAAGACGGCCAGAGCCTCGGCCAGGTCCCGCTCGGCGTCGCTGAGCAGCTCCCAGCTCCAGGCGACGACCGCGCGCAGCGTCTGGTGGCGCGGCATCGCGGTGCGGCTGCCGCCGGTGAGCAGCCGGAACCGGTCGCCGAGGCGGCCGGCGATCTGGTGCAGCGGCAGGGTGCGCAGCCGGGCCGCGGCGAGCTCGATGGCCAGCGGCAGGCCGTCCAGGCTGCGGCAGACCCGGATCACGTCGGGCAGCGTCTCGGCGTCGATCGTGAAGTCGGGGTCGACGGCGGCGGCGCGGTCGGCGAACAGCCGGACGGCGGGATAGGCGAGCAGGGTCTCGGTGACGGTGAGGGTGGCCGGATCGCGCGGCGGGCGGCGGTCGGCCGCCGGGGCGGCGTCCGCCTCGGCCTGGCTCCCAGG
This sequence comes from Catenulispora sp., assembly GCA_013361685.1. Lineage (GTDB taxonomy): Bacteria > Actinomycetota > Actinomycetes > Streptomycetales > Catenulisporaceae > Catenulispora. Next base: position 990 of record JABFXP010000448.1, on the reverse strand, counting down.
GTCCTGATACGTGCGGCCGGGCAGGGGGGACGGCTGCGGGGACTGGCCGAGCGTGCCGACGTAGGCCGATTCGGCGGCCCGGACCTGGAACAGGTCGTTCCCGTACTGCTCCGGCAGCGCCAGCGGCGGCACCGGGAAGATGCTCTCGCCGTCGATGACCAGCGGTTCGCGGCTGGTGGCGAGCACCCGCAGCCCCGGCGCGTGGCCGAGCAGCGTCTCGGCGAGGTCGGCCGCGGCGCCGACGAGATGTTCGCAGTTGTCGAGGATCAGCAGGATCCGCTTCTCGGCCAGCGCCTCGATCAGGTGCCCCACCGCGCCGCCCCGCATGATCGCGGCGGCCGCCGCCGGGGACGACGTGTTGTTGCCGATGACGCGGGTCTCGCGCGGACCGAGCGCGGAGAGCACGGCCTGCGGGACCTCGCCGGGGTCGGTGACCGGCGCCAGCTCCACGAGCCAGGCGCCGTCGGGGAACCGTTCCATGGCCCGCTGCGCGGCCTCGCCGGCCAGCCGGGTCTTTCCCGCGCCGCCCGGACCGACCAGGGTCACCAGGCGCGAGGAGTCCAGCAGCTTGCCGATCCGCTTCAGCTCCTCGTCCCGGCCGACGAACGACGTCAGGCGGGACTTGAGATTGGTGCGCGGCGCCTGGTCCGGGGCCGGCGGCGCGAGCGCGGGATCGCTGCGCAGGACCGCGAGGTGGACCTCGGCGAGCTCCTTGGAGGGGTCGATGCCGAGCTGGCCGGCCAGGGCGCGGCGGACCTTCTCGTAGACGGCCAGCGCCTCGGCCTGGCGCCCGACCGCGTACAGGGCTTTGACATGGAGCGCGGCGATGTTCTCCCGCAGCGGGTGCTCGGCGCCCAGGGCCTCCAGCTCGGCGAGCGCCTCGGCGGCCTGCCCGAGGCGGAGCTCGGCGTCGAGGCGGTCGATGAGCGCGGCGAGGCGGAGCTCGTCCAGGCGCGCGGCGGGCGCGACGGCGAACGGGGCGTCGGCGAC
>JABFXP010000366.1 GCA_013361685.1 Catenulispora sp. | reverse complement strand
CCGGTCGCCTTCCTGCTGCTGTTCGTCTACGTCCTGGGCGGCACCATCGCCCCGAACGTCGCCGGGGGCCGCGCCGATTTCGTGGCCTACCTCGTGCCCGGCATCATGGCCACCACGATCGCCGGCGCGGCGCAGGGCACGACCATCTCGGTGGCCGGCGACATGACCTCGGGCATCGTCGCCCGCTTCAAGACGATGCCGATAGCGCGGGTCTCCGTGCTCACCGGCCATGTGCTCGGCTCCCTGGTGCAGACCTTCCTCGCCATCGCCGCGACGACCGCGGCCGCGCTCGCCATCGGCTACCGTCCGCGGGCCACCGCGCTGGACTGGCTCGGCGTGATCGGCGTGCTGGCCGTGTTCACCTTCGCCATCACGTGGCTCGCCGTCGCGCTCGCGATGCTGACCGACAACGTCGCCACCGCGAGCAACCTGCCGATGCCGCTGCTGATCCTCCCGTTCCTGGGCAGCGGTTTCGTCCCCGCCTCGTCCATGCCGGCCGCGCTGCGCTGGTTCGCCGCGCACCAGCCGTTCACTCCCGTCATCGAGACCTTGCGCGCGCTGCTCGGCGACGACCACGTCGGCAGCAGCCTGCTGAAGACGGTCGTGTGGAGCGCGGTCATCTCGCTGGGCGGCTATCTGGCGGCGCGGCGGCGCTACAACCGATGAGTCCGGGCAGCAGGCGGCGATCCAGCTCACCCGTTGGCCAGGAGAGCTGGATCGCCGCTGTCCGGAGCCGAGCTCCGGGGGTCATCAGGTGTCGATGTCGATCCGGCCGATGCAGACCGGCTGACCGATGGACCAGGTCGTCCAGGGCGCCATTCCCGGCTGGTAGCTGGAGTAGTTGTTCACCCCCCAGGTGAAGGCCACCCAGTTGTTGCCGGTGTTGACCCAGTCGAAGTTGCACTCGTAGAAGTTGACGGAATGCGCGTAACCGCCCAGCAGACAGGTGTGCACGTTGGTCGAGGCCGTGTACAACTCCACCTCGTTGGAGGCGCAGTGCCGAGTGACGGCGGGGGTGACGACACCGGTGGTGGCGGTCCGGGTGGCGGCCTGGGTGGCCACCGGCGAGATCACGAGCAGACCGCCGCTGGCCAGGAGCATCCCGGCCAACCGTGCGGTCCGCTTCATCGTGCGGCTCATTGTCTTCCGTCCTCTCAGACGACTTCGGGAGCTACTCAGGGTTCTGATTCAACCCGCGGCCCCTATGCGCCCCCTATACGAACCCTGATTCAGCCGTCGCCCTCCCGGCCTATAAGCTCCCTATGGGCCCGCCGAAGACCATGGCCTTCGTGAAAATCGGCTATCACTTCTGGGGGTTCCTCGGTCCCGGTGTCGCGGACACCTCGGACGACGGGCGGTCCCACCGGGCGGTCCTCGTCGACGCGCTGGCGCGAGCCGGGCACGAGGTCGTGTTGCTGCAGATGCACCGTGATCTCGTCCAGGCCCGGGACGACCTCGGCGGCGCCTACACGTTCGACGTGGGGTTCCCCGACATCGACGGCTTGGTGCTGGAGTGGCGGCGGCCGGTTCCGGGGCGGAACACGTCGCCGTGCGGACGGCCGGGGCACAGCTGCGATCTGCATCGGCAGCAGGAGCTGCTGGCGCGGTACACGGTGCCGGGGGTTCCGACCGTCGTGTGGGACCGGGACTTGTGGCTGCCGGCTGACGACGCCGTACGAGCGCTGCCGAATGTGACGGTCGCCGAGTCGGCGCTGCGTCCTCGGGCCGGCGCGAGTCGGCTGTTCTTCCCGGTGGCCGAAGAGGTGCTGGACGCCGCCGACCCTGAGGAGCTCGTGCGGCGCGCACGTCCCCTGCCGCTGCTGCTCGTCGGCGACGAGGACGAACGCGGCGACGGCTTCGACCGCTACTTCGCGCCCGCGGCGGCGAGGTGGCCGCATCGGGTGGTGGGCCGGTGGGATGCGGCCGGGCATCGATCAGGTCTGGACTTCGCCGGGCGGCTGCCGTTCGCCCACATCGCCGCACTCTACGACAGAGCACTGTCAGCCCTGTTGCTCGCGACCCCGTGGCACGATGCCGCGGGACACGTCAGCCCGCGCCTGCCGGAGGCGGTGCTCGCCGGCTGTCTGCCGATGACACCCGCCGCGCGGCACGACGCCGAGACGCTCACTCCGGCGGCCTTGCACGCCCGGGACGGAGCGGAGGTCGCACGGATCCTGGAAGACCTCGTCCGGATCGCGGGGACCCCGGACCACGTTCTGCTGCTGGCCGACTGCCTCAAACGGCTGGACCTGTTCCGGGCCCGAGACCAGGTCGCGGCGATCGAGGCGATGCTGAGCCGGGCCGTGTGCGGGATGGGAGCCGGCTGAGCCGCTGAGCCGAGCCGAGCTGAGACGGGCTGAGAAGCCAAGCCGGTGCACCGACGGCGTGCAGCTCTTGTATAGGCCCCTTTTCCAGACTCTTCCTCGATGGGCGGCCATGTGCCCGCTAGTTTCCGCCGACCGATGGAGTCCCCATGGAAGAGCACGACGACTCGCGCGTGTACCAGGTTGTTGTCAACGACGAGGAGCAGTACTCGATCTGGTGGGAGGACCGCGAGATGCCCGCCGGCTGGCGCGCCGAGGGCACCAGCGGCACCCGGGAAGAGTGCCTGGCCCACATCGACGTGGTGTGGACCGACATGCGGCCGGCGAGCCTGCGCCGCCGGATGGAAGCCGCCCAGGCGGTCTGATCGTCTCCGGCGGCGCGACCGGCCGGTGACCGGCCCCGCGACCGCCTCCGGTGACCGGCCCGGCCCCGCCGCCCGATCCCGCCCCGTCCCGATCCCGCCCCGACCTGTCCTGTCCTGTCCTCGCGTCATCGCCTCAGGAGTGCCTCGATGAATCAGCGTTTCCCGATGGTCGCCGAGCTGGTGGCCGGTCAGACCGAGTCGACCCCCGACGCGGTGGCGGTAGCGGCGGCCGGGCTGGCCGGCGGCCCCGCCCTCGGCTACGCGGAGCTGGGCGCGCGCGCCAACCAGGTCGCGCACCTGCTGCGCCGCCTGGGCGTGGGGCCCGACGACGTGGTGGGCGTGTGCCT
>JABFXP010000088.1 GCA_013361685.1 Catenulispora sp. | reverse complement strand
CCGCCGGTCCCGGCGTCCCGGCTCCGGTCCCGCGTCGGCACCGGTCCCGGCCTCCCGGCCCCGGTCTGCGGCCGGTCCCGGCGCCGGCCCGCCCCCGGCGCCCCAGCTCCACCGCCCCACCAGGCGTGCCACTGGCCCCGCCGGTTAGAGTCGAAGCCATGAGCACGCATTTCGATGTCGTCGTCCTGGGTGCCGGCCCCGGCGGATACACCGCGGCGGTCCGCGCCACGCAGCTGGGCAAGCGGGTCGCGGTCGTGGAGGAGCGGTACTGGGGCGGCGTGTGCCTGAACGTCGGGTGCATCCCCTCCAAGGCCCTGCTGCGCAACGCCGAGCTGGCGCACATCGTCACCCACGAGGCGAAGACGTTCGGGATCTCCTCGGACGGCCCGATCACCTTCGACTACGGCGCCGCCTTCCAGCGCAGCCGGCAGGTCGCCGACGGCCGGGTCAAGGGCGTCCACTACCTGATGAAGAAGAACAAGATCACGGAGTACGACGGCCGGGGCACGTTCCTGGACGCCCACACGCTCAGCGTCGCGCAGTCCGACGGTTCCAGCCAGACCATCACCTTCGACAACTGCATCATCGCCACCGGCGCCCGCACCCGGCTGCTGCCCGGCACCAAGCTGTCCGAGCGCGTGGTCACCTATGAGGAGCAGATTCTCAGCTCCACGCTGCCGGGCAGCATCGTGATCGCCGGCGCGGGGGCGATCGGCGTGGAGTTCGCCTACGTGCTCAACAGCTACGGCGTGAAGGTCACCATCGTCGAGTTCCTGGACCGGATGGTGCCGCTGGAGGACGCCGAGGTGTCCAAGGAACTGGCCCGCCAGTACCGCAAGCTCGGGGTCGACGTGCTCACCGGCACCCGGGTGGAGTCCATCGACGACTCCGGGGCCAAGGTGCGGGTCACCGTCACCGGCAAGGACGGCGCGCAGCAGGTGCTGGAGGCCGACAAGGTGCTGCAGGCCATCGGCTTCGCGCCCAACGTCGACGGCTACGGCCTGGACAAGACCGGGGTGGCGCTCACCGAGCGGGGGGCGATCGCGGTGGACGGCCGGGGCCGCACCAACGTGCCGCACATCTTCGCCATCGGCGACGTCACCGCCAAGGTGATGCTGGCGCACGTGGCCGAGTCCCAGGGCGTCGTGGCTGCCGAGACCATCGGCGGCGCGGAGACCATGGAGATCGACTTCGTCATGGTGCCGCGTGCCACCTACTGCCAGCCGCAGATCGCCAGCTTCGGCTGGACCGAGGAGCAGGCCCGGCTGGAGGGTTTCGAGGTCAAGACCGCCAAGTTCCCGTTCAGCGCCAACGGCAAGGCCGCGGGCCTGGGCGACGCGGTCGGCTTCGTCAAGGTGATCAGCGACGCCAAATACGGCGAGCTGCTGGGCGCGCACCTGATCGGCCCGGAGGTCACCGAGCTGCTGCCGGAGCTGACGCTGGCGCAGCAGTGGGACCTCACCGTCCATGAGGTGGCCCGCAACATCCACGCGCATCCGACGCTGGGTGAAGCGGTCAAGGAGGCCGTGCACGGTCTTGCCGGACACATGATTAACATGTAGATCAGTATGTTGACGTGTCTGCCCGCCGGACGGGGCCGGCGGCCGCCACGCCGCCCCGCCGCCACCGCGGGGTGCCCCGACCTCGGAAGGCCCGCACATGAGCGACACCCGACCGGAATGGGCTCCGGCCGCCATCAACCTCGACCAGCCGAGCTCCGCCCGGGTCTGGGACTACTTCCTCGGCGGCTCGCACAACTTCGCCGTCGACCGTGAGGTCGCCGAGGCCGCCATCGCCTTCAAGCCGGACATGCCCGAGTTGGCCCGGCAGGTCCGCATGTTCCTGCACCGCGCGGTCCGCACCGCCGCCGCGGCCGGCGTCGACCAGTATCTGGACATCGGCGCCGGCGTGCCCACCATGGGCCCGGTCCACGAGATCGCCCGCGAGCGGAACCCGCACGCCCGCGTCGTCTACGTCGACCACGACCCGGTCGCGGTGGCGCACGGCGAGGCGATACTCGCCGAGGACCCCGACGCCGCCTTCATCCAGGCCGACGCCCGCTCCCCGCGGGCGATCCTGGCGGACTCCCGGGTCCGCGCGCTGCTCGACTTCGACCGCCCGGTGGCGGTGCTGCTGTGCAGCGTGCTGCACTTCGTCTCCGACGCCGACGACCCCGCCGCCGTGGTGGCCACGCTGCGCGACGCGATCGCACCGGGTAGTTTCCTGATCATGCAGCACGCCTCGCACGACGACCAGCCGAGCGAGACCATCGCCATGCTCGAGATGTGGAACGCCAAGTCGCCGGAGCCCATGTACTGGCGCACCGCCGCCCAGATCGAGGCCCTGTTCGACGGTTTCACGCTCCTCAAACCGGGTGTGGTGCCGCTGCCACTGTGGCGGCCGGAGCCGGAGGAGGCCGAACGCGCCGCGAAGAACCCCCAGCGGTACGCCTCCTACGCCGGCGTGGCCGTCAAACCGCACGTCACCGGCACGGCCGGCTGATGAGCGCCGGGAGAGGCGGCAGGACGTGACCACGCACAGCGCGCAGATCGGGGTCGGCGGCGCCGAGCCCGCGGGCGGCCAGACCGGCGCCGCCGTCGGCGAGGCGGACTTATGGGACCGGGACCGCGGGGGAGCCGAGCAGCGGCCGGCGGCGGTTGCTGAGGCGGCGGCCGGCGGGGCGGAGCAGCGCGGCCCGTCCGCGACCGGCGCGACCATCTCGACCCTCGAAGCCCCCGACCCCCACACCAGCCCCCACGCCAGCCCCTACCGCACCACCACTGTTGGCGTGAGCGTCAGCGCCGGTGCGCCGGATCCTGGAACGGCGTTCGCTTCCGTCGACCAGCATGCGGGCATGCATGGCGGCACCGGGCCCGGCGTCGGCGTCAGCGTCGGCATGGGCGGATCCACCGTCGAGACCGTCCAGACCGTCCAGACCGTCCAGACCGTCCAGACCGTCGAGGCAGCCTTCGGACCGGCCGACCACCGCGCCGTGCCGGCCCCCGGCCCGGGCTTCGACGCCGGCGGCCCCCGCGCCCGC
>JABFXP010000603.1 GCA_013361685.1 Catenulispora sp. | reverse complement strand
GCCGGACTGGCCGCCCCGCTCCTGCCCGTACCCGTCGTCGTACCCTCCGCGGCGGGTGCGGTCGTCGCGCCCGGCCGGACGCTGCGCCGACCGCGGTTGCGGCTCCCACGGCGCCTGCGCCGCGTTCGCTCGCTGACCGTAGCCGTCGGGGCGCTGACCGCGACCGCCGCCCCGCTCATCCGGCGGAGGCCAGTCGGCGGCTCGTCTGGAGGGTGATTCGGACATGATGACGACTATCCGCTGTCGGAGCGCCGAATGGCAACGTGATCTAGGAATCCGAACGATGTTGTGACACCGTGCGGGCGTACTCTGCTTCTGCCGGTGCTACAGCGACAGAAGAGGTGAAGGCATGGATTCCGGGCTGAAGCGGGAGATCGAGGAGAAAGTCCTCTCCGGCTCGCGGCTGTCCTTCGACGACGGGGTGGCGCTGTACGACACCGACGAGGTGGCGTGGCTCGGCGAGCTCGCGCACGAGGTGCGCACGCGCAAGAACGGCGACAAGGTCTATTTCAACGTCAACCGGCACCTGAACATGACGAACGTCTGTTCGGCCTCGTGCGCGTACTGCTCCTTCCAGCGCAAGCCCGGGGAGAAGGACGCCTACACGATGCGCATCGAGGAGGCCGTGCGGCTCGCGCAGCAGATGGAGCCGGACGGGATCACCGAGCTGCACATCGTCAACGGCCTGCACCCCACGCTGCCGTGGCGCTACTACCCGAAGTCGATCAGCGAGCTGAAGGCGGTGCTGCCCGGGGTCTCGATCAAGGCGTTCACCGCGACCGAGATCCACTGGTTCGAGCGGATCTCCGGGCTCAGCGCCGATGAGATCCTGGACGAGCTGATCGCCGCCGGGCTGGAGTCGCTCACCGGCGGCGGCGCCGAGATCTTCGACGAGCAGATCCGGTCGCAGATCGTGGACCACCAGACGCACTGGGAGGACTGGTCCCGGATCCACCGGCTGGCCCACGCCAAGGGGCTGCGGACGCCGGCCACCATGCTGTACGGCCACATCGAGCAGCCCCGGCACCGGGTGGACCACGTGCTGCGGCTGCGCGAGCTGCAGGACGAGACCGGCGGCTTCGCGGTCTTCATCCCGCTGCGCTTCCAGCACGACTTCCACGACAGCCAGGACGGCAAGGTCCGGAACCGGCTGATGGGCCAGCCGATGGCCACCGGCGTGGAGGCGCTGAAGACGTTCGCGGTCTCCCGGCTGCTGCTGGACAACTTCGATCACGTGAAGTGCTTCTGGGTGATGCACGGCCTGTCCACCGCGCAGCTGGCGCTCAACTACGGCGCCGACGACCTGGACGGCTCGGTGGTCGAGTACAAGATCACGCACGACGCCGACAACTACGGCACGCCGGCCAAGATGACCCGGGAAGACCTGCTGGAGCTGATCCGCGACGCCGGGTTCACGCCGGTGGAGCGGAACACCCGGTACGAGGTCATCAAGGAGTACGAGGGCCCGGAGCCGCTGCGGCGCGAGGAGCCGCAGCTGATGACGTTCTGAGGCCGTGCCGTCACAGACGGCGGACATGCTCCTGCGCGAGCGGGCAGGTCCGCCGTCTGTCGCGCGTCTGAGGTCTGAGCCTGATTTGGGAATCGGCCGACCGGTACCGCATAGTCCTATCTTGTGAAGTCCCCCGACCGGCTCCCCCGCCCCTTCAGCCTGGCCACCGAGCTGCGGATCCTGGCCGTCGGCCTGTTCGCGGTCGCCGGCGGCGCGCTGCTGCTGGACCGGACCGAGGCGGTGGGCCCGGCCGAGGTCGGCGGGGCCGCGCTGATCGTGGTCGCGGTCGCGGTGGTGAACATCGCGGTCGGACTGCGGCGGGCCCGGCGCGCGGCCGGCGCCGTCGAACACTGAAGGCGATCCCGGTCATGGCTCTGACGTTCCGCGTGCACACCGAGATCCCGGACGACCTGCGCGAGCAACTGGTCGACATGTGGGTCGAGGCCACCAACGCCGGCGGGGCCGTCGGCTTCGTCGCCCCGGTGGAGCGCGCGGCGGTGGACGCGCACGCGTTCCGGGCCTTCGGCGTCGGGCTGGACCTGCTGCTGGTCGGCTCCGACGAGCACGGCGAGCCGGCCGCGTTCCTGGTGGTCACCGACCACCGGTTCGCGCTGATGGACCACGCGCGCCTGCTCAAGACCGTGGTCGTGCACCCGAAGCACCAGGGCCGGGGACACGGCGCGGAGCTGATGCGGGAGGCCGAGCGGGTGGCGCGTACCCTCGACGGTGTCGAACTGCTCACCCTCACCTGCCGCGGCGGGCTGGGGCTGGAGGGGTTCTACGCCAAGTGCGGATACACCGAAGTCGGCCGCATCCCGCGCATGCTGCGGGTCGGCGCGGACGACTACCGGGACGAGATCCACATGGCCCTGAGCCTGTAGTCTCGCCCGTCGCTGGTCCCCCATACCGATGGAAGGAGTCGGCGGATGCCTGCCGACAACAAGACGGCCGACAAGACCGCCGCGGCCGCCGTGAAGGACGCCGAAGCGCCCGAGGCCGCGACGGCTCCGGCGACGCCTGCCGAGCCGGCCCTGGCCGCCAGCGTGGTCTCGGCCACGGCCAAGCACGCCACGCTGCGCTACGCCACGCTGCGCATCGCCATCTTCGTGGTCTCCCTGGCGGTGCTGTGGGGCCTGGTGGCGCTGACCGGGCACATCGTCACCGGCAACGGCGTGCTGTACCTGATGATGGGCGCGCTGCTGGTCTCCGGCGTGGCGTCGTTCTTCCTGCTGTCGCGGCAGCGGGACGCGGTGTCGGTGCAGGTGACGGCGCGGGCCGAGAAGATGACCAACCGGATTCAGGCCAATGCCGCCCTGGAGGACGAGGACTGATCGGCCGGACGTAGCCTGGGTGGGTGGACGACGACTCCGGCGCGCGGTTCGAAGCGCACCTCACCCAGTGCCGGCGGCGACCCCGCGTCGGGCACATCCAGTTCCTGAACTGCCTGCCCATCTACTGGGGCCTGGTCAGCTCCGGCGCCATCCTCGACATGGAGCTGGTCAAGCACAACCCCGACGTGCTGTCCACCATGCTGGTGGCCGGCGACCTGGACATCGGCCCGATCAGCCTGGTGGAGTACCTGCGCCACGCCGAGGAGCTGGTGCTGCTGCCGGACGTCGCGGTCGGCAGCGACGGCCCGGTGACCAGCTGCCACCTGGTGAGCAAGGTGCCGTTCGAAGAACTGGACGGAGCCCGGGTGGCGCTGGGCTCGACCAGCCGCACCACGGTGGAGCTGGCGCAGCTGATCCTGCGGGAGAAGTTCGGCGTCCGGCCGGACTACTTCCCCTGTCCCCCGGACCTGGAGCAGATGCTGCGCGAGGGCGACGCCGGGGTGATCATCGGCGACCCGGCGCTGCGGGCGTGGCTGTACGACGCCCGCCGGCTGCACGCGCACCTGCTGGACCTGGGACAGGCCTGGAAGGACTGGACCGGTCTGCCGATGGTGTTCGCGGTCTGGGCCGTCCGCAAGGAGTACCTGGAGAAGTGCCCGGACATCGTCCACGAGGTGCACGCCGGCTTCCTGCGCTCGCGCGACATGTCGCTGAAGCACGTCGACAAGGTGGCGCGCCAGGTCGAGCGCTGGGAGCAGTTCCCGGCCGCGGAGCTGGAGGACTACTTCACCACGCTGGACTTCTCGCTGGGCGCGCGGCAGCTGGAGGGCGTGCGGGAGTTCGCGCGGCAGATCGGGCCGCAGATCGGGGTGCCGCAGGTCCCGGACATCGCGTTGCTGGGGGTGCGGGTCTAGAACACCCGATCGCCATTATCGTCCTCTGATATGACGACGACCGCCGGTGCCGGCCTGCACGATCTCCCCCTGTTCACCGCCCTGGCCGACTCCCGGCGCGTCCTGGTCGCCGGAGCCGGCGGCGGCTTCGACGTGTACGGCGGTCTGCCGCTGGCCCTGGCGCTGCGGGCGCGGGGGACGGAGGTGTTCCTCGGGAACCTGACCTTCGTCGCCTCCGGGTTCACGCTGGACGCGTTCCTGGCGCCGGACGTCGCGGCCATCACGCCGGCCAGCGGCGGGTTCGCCGAGTACTTCCCGGAGCGGACGTTGGCACGGTGGCTGAAGACCGTGGGAGAGCCCTCGACGGTGTACGCGTTCCAGCGGACCGGGGTGGAGCCGCTGCGGGAGGCGTACCGGGCGCTGGTGGACCACCTCGGGATCGACGCGATCGTGCTCGTGGACGGCGGGACCGACATCCTGATGCGGGGCGACGAGGCCGGGCTGGGCACGCCGGAGGAGGACATGGCGAGCCTGGCGGCGGTGGCCGGGCTCCCAGATGTGCCGGTGCGGCTGGTGGTCAGCGTCGGGTTCGGCATCGACGCCTACCACGGCGTGAACCACGTGCAGGTGCTGGAGAACCTCGCCGACCTGGACGCCGACGGCGCCTACCTGGGCGCGTTCTCCATCCCGCGCTCCAGCCGGGAGGGCGCGCTCTACCTCGACGCCGTCGCCCACGCGCAGGAGCACACGCCGCTGCGGCCGTCGATCGTGCACGGGCAGATCGCCTCGGCGATGCTCGGACTGTCCGGAAACGCCCAATTCACACAACGCACACACAACAGTGTGCTTTTTGTGAACCCGCTCATGGCGATGTACTTCACAGTCAGCGTCGAGGGTCTGGCCGCCCGCCATCTCTATCTGCCGTTGTTGGAGGGCACGCAGACCATCGGGCAGATCTCCGCGGTCATCGGGCGGTTCCGGGACGGCCTGGCGCAGCGGCGGCCACCCAGGCAGTTCCCCCACTGATCCGCGAAGTACGCTGGAAGGCGCACGCGACCCACTCCCGGACCGAAGGGCATCCCCGATGAGCAGGCAGATCGCCGCCGAGCTGCAGGACGCATTGGACCGGGCCGCCGAGGGCGGGCGGATCGAGGACGACGAGGCGCTGGAACTGTACCGGCACGCGCCCCTGCACGCGCTGGGCACCGCCGCCGACGCCGCGCGGCGCAAGCGCTTCTCCGGCGTCTACGGCGAGCAGGGCGAGATCGCCACGTACATCATCGAGCGGAACATCAACTACACCAACGCCTGTGTCACCGCGTGCAAGTTCTGCGCCTTCTACGCCGCGCCGAAGTCGGACAAGGTGTGGACCCGCGAGCTCGACGACATCCTGCGCCGGTGCGCCGAGACCGTGGCGCTGGGCGGCACGCAGATCATGTTCCAGGGCGGCCATCACCCGGACTACGGGGTCGAGTACTACGAGAAGAACTTCCGCGCCATCAAGGCCGACTTCCCGCAGCTGGTCATCCACTCCCTCGGGGCCTCCGAGGTGCAGCACATGGCCAAGGTCTCCGGCGTGTCCATCGAGGAGGCCATCACCCGTCTGAAGGACGCCGGGCTGGACTCCTTCGCCGGCGCCGGCGCCGAACTGCTCCCGGCCCGCCCCCGCACCGCCATCGCGCCGCTGAAGGAGTCCGGGGAGCGCTGGCTGGAGATCATGGAGACGGCGCACGGCCTGGGCCTGGAGAGCACGTCCACGATGCTGATGGGCACCGGCGAGACCAACGCCGAGCGCATCGAGCACCTGCGGATGATCCGCGACGTGCAGGACCGCACCGGCGGCTTCCGCGCCTTCATCCCGTACACGTACCAGCCGGAGAACAACCACCTCAAGGGCCGGACACAGGCCACGATGTTCGAGTACCTGCGGCTGATCGCGGTGGCCCGGCTGTACCTGTACAACGTCGCGCACATCCAGGGCTCCTGGCTGACCGTCGGCAAGGAGGCCGGGCAGCTCTCCCTGCACTACGGCGCCGACGACCTCGGATCGGTGATGCTGGAGGAGAACGTGGTGTCCTCCGCCGGCGCCAAGCACCGCTCCAACCGCATGGAGCTGATCCACCTGATCCGGGCCGCCGGCCGCGTCCCGGCCCAGCGCAGCACCACCTACCAGCTGCTGACGGTGCACGACGACCCGGCCCAGGACCCGGTCGACGACCACGTGATGAGCCACATCGCGTCGACCGCGATCGAGGGCGGCACGGCGCACCCGGAGCTGAAGCTCGTCGACGTGCGCTGAGCCGCCGGGCGTCCTCAGCCGGCGGGCGCGAACGGCCGCTGAAACGAGAACGCGTGCGCGGTCGGCCCGTGCTCGCGGAAGTGCGCGAGCCGGTCGTGCGCCTCCTGCACCGACGGGATGTGGCCCGCCGGGACCCACCACATCGTGGTGCTGGCCTCGGGAAGCTTCTGGAAGAACTCCTTGCGGCGGGCCAGCAGGGTGCGGTGCTCGCCGGTGAAGGCGAAGTCCCGCAGCGCGCCGAGGGAGGTCCAGACGGTCAGGTTGACGATCATCTCCGGATCGCCGGGCCACCGGATGTCGCTGGCGCCCAGTTCCGGATCGTCGCCCTCGAGCAGCCAGACGAAGCCCGGCATCGCCTTGCCCTGGGCGTTGACGCGGCCCAGGTTCTTGGTGAAGTCCGCGACCGCCGGGTCGTGCAGCGGCGCGACCAGTCGGCCCACGTTCACCTGCGCTAGATGGAAGCCCTCGTAAGGGCCGGACAGAGATTCGACGGTGTCCATGGCCGCAGGCTACTCACACCGCTTACCTCTATGCGGTGTCCAGGCGATGCCGTCTCAGCGGGCGGACCCCAGTTCCCCGCGCCAGCGCTGGAACAGGGTGTGTTCGACGCCGAGCACGTCCAGGATCTTGCCGGCCACGAAGTCCACGAGCTGCTGCACGTCCTTCAGCCCGGCGTAGAACCCGGGCGCGGCGGGCAGCACCACGGCCCCGGCCTCGTCCAGCTCCACCATGTGCCGCAGCGTGGCCCGGTTCAGCGGGGTCTCCCGCACGCAGACCACCAGCGGGCGCCGCTCCTTCAGGGTCACGTCGGCGGCCCGCTGCAGCAGGTCCTTCGACAAGCCCAGCGCGATGCCGGCCACCGCGGCCGTGGACGCCGGGACCACGACCATCCCGCGCGCCGGGTAGCTGCCCGACGACGGCCCGGCCGCGAAGTCCCCGGCGGGCCAGTAGCGGACGGCGTCCAGCCGCGGATGTTCCGCCGGCCACCCCAGCCACCGCGCGAGGTCCTCGCGCCAGTGCCCGTCGCGGAAGGGGATCCCGGCCTCGTCCAGGACGGTCAGCCGGGCCGCCCGGCTGACCACCAGGTCGACGTCCGCACCCGCCTCGAGCAGGGCGCGGATGGTCGCGGCGGCGTACGGCGTCCCGGAGGCACCGGAGACGCCGACGATCCAGGGACGGCGGGGGCGGTCGGTCATGCCTCCATTGTCCGCCGCCGGCCGCGGCGCCCCGGCACCAGGGCCGTAGGCCGCCCTACGACGTGGCCTTCGCCGTGCTCGGCCCGGTGACCGCCGCCGCGACGCCCAGCCCTATGTACACGCACCCGGCGACCACCTGCTGCCGCCGCACCACCTTCGGCTTGCGCAGCAACGCCTGCCCCACGCCTCCGGCCAGGGCCGCGTAGAGGCAGTCGCTGGCCAGCGTGATCGCCACCACGACCGTCCCGAGCAGCAGCATCTGGGTCGCGACCGCGCCGTGCCCGGTCACCACGAACTGCGGCAGGAAGGAGAAGAAGAACAGCGCGGCCTTCGGGTTCAGCACCCCGACCAGCGCGCCCTGACCGAACAGCCGCCGCAGCGACACCGCCGGCGCCGCCTCGGCCTCGAACGTCGCCCGCCGGTCCAGCAGCCGCCGGACCCCGAGATAGACCAGATAGGCGGCACCGGTGAACCGGACCACGTTGTAAGCCGCCGTGGAGGTGGCGAGCAGCGCCGAGAGCCCGTAGGCGGCGCCGACCACCAGCGTCCAGTTCCCGACGGCCACCCCCAGCCCCGACGCCATGCCGGCGCGCCGGTTCTGGTCCACGGAGCGGGTGACGATGAACACCACGGCCGGCCCCGGCACCAGCGCGAAGATCAGCGCCGCGCCGGAGACCAGTACGAGTTGTGAAAAGGAGACCATCGCCTCAGGGTGCACCCGCCGGGCTCAAGCGGTCACCTGGTTTAGCGGCGGAGTCAGAGGTCGAGCATCCGGCGCAGCACGAACTTGATCTTGTCGATCTCCGTCGTGGTCAAGGTGCCCTGGTGCGGATTCACGATGCGCCCCCGCGACAACGCCTTGATCTGATCGCACATCGCGAACCCGACCCGTCCGCCCAAGTCCACGCGAGGCTGAAACGGCAGCTTCCGGTCGGTACTGGTACACGGCACCACCAACGCCAGACCGTTGGGCAGTGCGCAGGCGAACCGCGAACCCACCACGATCGCCGGCCGCCTCCCGGCCTGCTCGCGCCCGGTCTGCGGATCGAAGTCCATCCACCACACCGACCACGGCGTGACGGCCAGTGTCATCCCCTCACCGCGACATCGGCCTCGGCGATCTCCCCGGCCTCGGCCTGCATCTCGGCGAGCTGCTCCGGGGACAACCGCGCCAACGCCGCGAACGACTCGTGCTCGAACAGCAGCATCTCCAACGCGCTGTCGAGGCTGGCTCCGCCCAGCTCCGACGCCGCTATGGCCGCGAGCCGGTCCCGGTTCCGCGTGGTCACCTTCATCGTCGTCGTCATACCAGAAGTATACCCCAGGTAGACCAGCTGGAACCGCGCGGATCCCCCGACCTCAGACCCCGATCCCCCGCACGACCAAGTCGATCAGCGCGAAGCAGAACAGCGAGATCCCCACGAACCCGTTGGTCGTGAAGAACGCCCGGTTCACCTTCGACAAGTCGTCGGGCTTGACCAGCGAATGCTCGTAGTAGAACGCCCCGGCGACCACGGCCACGCCGACCCACCAGAACGCGCCGCCGTGCGCCACCACGCCGAACCAGACGAGCAGTCCGAGGGTGACCACGTGGGTGCCGATCGAGGCCCGCAGCGCGGCGGCGATGCCGAACCGGGCCGGGAACGACTTCACGCCGATCACCCGGTCGGCCGCGACGTCCTGGCAGGCGAAGATCAGGTCGAAGCCGCCGATCCAGAAGCCGACGGCCAGCCCCAGCAGCGTCGCCTGCCACGACCACTGGCCGGTGACGCCGATCCACGCCCCCAGCGGCCCGATCGCCTGCGCCACGCCCAGGATCGCGTGCGGGTAGTTCGTGAACCGCTTCCCGTACGGGTACACCACCAGCGGCACCACCGCCACCGGCGCCAGGGCCAGCGACAGCCGGTTCAGGGCGGCCGCCGCCGCCAGGAACACCGCCAGGGCCGCGAAGGCGCCCAGGTACGCGGTCTTCACCGACACCGCGCCGGTGACCAGCTCACGCATCTGCGTGCGCGGGTTCCGGGCGTCGATCTCGCGGTCGATGATCCGGTTCATCGCCATCGCGAAGGTGCGGGCGCCGACCATCGCCACCGTGATGAGCAGCAGCTTGGCCCAGTTCACGTGGCCGGTGGTCTCGAACATCGCCCACAGCGCGCTGATGTACGCGAAGGGCAGCGCGAACACCGAGTGCTCGATCAGGACCAGCCGCAGGAACGCCCGCGTCCCGCCGGCCAGGCCGTGCGCCGTCTCGGGGGCCGCGTTGACCTCGCGGGTGGTGCCGGTGGGTTCCACAGGGACGGTGGACATCAGAAGCCGTATTCCTTCCAGCGGCGGTCGACCTTCGCGGCGGTCATGGGGTCGGAGGAGATCATCTCGGGCCAGCCGCGGCCGTAGCCCTCCTCCGGCAGCTTGCGGGTCGCGTCGATGCCCGCCTTGCCGCCGTAGAACTGCTGGTAGGAGGCGTGGTCCAGGTGGTCCACGACCCCCTCAACCACGGTGAGGTCCCGGGAGTAGTCGACGTTGCCGAAGGCCCGCCAGGCCACCTCGGCGTAGTCGTGGACGTCGCAGTCGGCGTCCACCACGACGATCAGCTTGGTCAGGGACATCAGGTGCGCGCCCCAGATCGCGTGCATCACCTTCTGCGCGTGCTTGGGGTAGCGCTTGTCGATGGAGACGATCGCGCAGTTGTGGAACCCGCCGGCCTCCGGCAGCGAGTAGTCCACCAGGTCCGGGATGATCACCTTCAGCAGCGGCAGGAAGAACCGCTCGGTGGCCCGGCCCAGCGGGCCGTCCTCGGTCGGCGGCCGGCCCACCACGATCGACTGGAACAGCGGCTGCTCGCGCATCGTCACCGCGGACACGGTGAGCGCCGGGAACGGCTCGACCGGGGTGTAGAAGCCGGTGTGGTCCCCGAAGGGCCCCTCGGGCAGCATGACGCCCGGCTCGAGCCAGCCCTCGAGCACCACCTCGGCGTGTGCCGGCACCTGGAGCGGCACCGTCTTGCAGTCCACCAGCTCCACCCGCTTGCCCTGGATGAAGCCGGCCAGCAGGTATTCGTCGATGTCCGACGGCAGCGGCGCGGTGGCCGCGTAGGTGACCGCCGGGGGGCAGCCGAACGCGACGGCCACCGGCAGGCGTTCGCCCCGGCGCTGCGCGACCGCGTAGTGGTTCGTGGAGTCCTTGTGGATCTGCCAGTGCATCGAGATGGTGCGCTTGTCCTGGCGCTGCAACCGGTACAGGCCCAGGTTCCGGCCGCCGGTCTCGGGGTGCTTGGTGTGGGTCAGGCCCAGGTTGAAGAACGAGCCGCCGTCGTCGGGCCAGGTGTGCAGGGCCGGCAGCCGCTCCAGGTCGACGTCGTCGCCGGTGAGCACCACCTCCTGCACCGGGGCCTTCTTCACGTGCTTGGGCGGCACCGACTTCAGCTGCGCGGCCTTGCCCAGGGCGTCGCGCAGCCCGGAGACGCCCTGCGGCAGCTCCGGCTTGAGCAGGCCGCCGATCCGCTCGCCGATCTCGTCCAGGCTCTTCAGGCCCAGCGCCAGGCACAGGCGCTCCTCGGTGCCGAAGACGTTCATCGCCAGCGGGATCGGCTCCCCGTCCGGGGTGCGGGCGCCGCGGACGTTCTCGAAGAGCAGGGCGGTGTTGGCGTGCCGGTCGCCGCGGGGGGCCTTCTGCACCCGGTCGGTGATCTCCCCGACCTCCAGATGCGGGTCGACCTCCGCCCGCACGCGCTTGAGCTGCCCGCGCCGCTCGAGAGCTTTCAGGAAGGAGCGCAGATCGTCGTAGGCCATGGTCACCAGTATGTGCCAGAGGCGGGAAGACCCCGGTACCGGTCCCGCAGAGCCGGGTTGGCCGTTACTGTTGAACCGTTGGAACCCCGGAACCCCACGAGTCGCAGGGAGGGTGGGCGTTGGTCCTGTTCGTGGTCCAGTGGCTGATTCCGATCGCGCTGGCGATCTTCGCCTGGGTCGACTGCCTGCTGACCCCGCGGCCGTATGTCCGGGTGCTGTCCAAGCCCGGGTGGGCGGTGCTGATCGCCGTGCCGTACCTGGGGGCTTTGCTGTGGATCTTCAGCGGCCGGGCCGGGCAGGTGCACGAGCCGCGGCGCCGGGCCACCGACCCGGCCGCCGGACTGTTCGGCGCGCTGGGCCGCCCCGGCACGCACCAGGCGCGGGGGCGCATCGTCGACACC
>JABFXP010000508.1 GCA_013361685.1 Catenulispora sp. | reverse complement strand
CCGGTCCACGTCCTGCGCGACGTGAACTTCCAGGCGCACGCCGGCGAGGTGACCGCGCTGGTCGGCGACAACGGCGCCGGCAAGTCCACCCTCGTCAAGTGCATCGGCGGCATCCACCCCGTCGACAGCGGCGAGATCCGCTACAACGGCGAGCCGGTCACCATCGGCAGCCCCCGCGAGGCCGCGGCGCTCGGCATCGAGATCGTCTACCAGGACCTGGCGCTGTGCGACAACCTGGACATCGTCGGCAACATGTTCCTGGGCCGTGAGGCCAAGCGCGGCGCGGTGCTGGACGACGAGCAGATGGAGCAGATGGCCCAGCGGACGCTGACCAGCCTGTCGGTGCGCACCGTGCGCTCGGTCCGGCAGCCGGTGGCCTCCCTGTCCGGCGGCCAGCGCCAGACCGTGGCCATCGCCAAGGCGGTGCTGTGGAACAGCAAGGTCGTCATCCTCGACGAGCCCACCGCCGCCCTCGGCGTCGCCCAGACCGCGCAGGTGCTGGAACTGGTGCGCCGGCTGGCCGACACCGGCCTCGCCGTGATCCTCATCTCCCACAACATGAACGACGTCTTCGCCGTCTCCGACCGCATCGCAGCCCTCTACCTCGGCACCACGGCAGCTCAGGTGAAGACCTCCGAGGTGAGCCACTCCCAGGTGGTCGAGCTGATCACCACAGGCGGCAGCGACAGCCTGGGCCGAAAGGACCGCTAGCGACCATGGGCACCCTGACCACCGCCTCCGGCGACCGCACCGAGAACGGGCCGGGCGACGCGCCGCTGGCCAGCTATCTGCGCGATTACTGGGCCCGGATCCGCAGCGGCGACATCGGATCGCTGCCGGCCGTGGCCGGACTGCTGGTGCTGTCGGCGATCTTCGAGATCCTGCGGCCGAAGCTGTTCCTGACCAAGGCCAACATCGCCAACCTGTTCACCCAGGGCGCCGGCGTCACGCTGATCGCCATGGGACTGGTCTTCGTCCTCATCATCGGCGAGATCGACCTGTCCGCCGGGTTCACCGCCGGGCTGTGCGCGACCGTCATGACCCTGCTGATGACCAAGCAGCCGGGCTTCATGCTGCCGCACGGCAACAGCTGGCTGATCGGCGTCCCGGCCGCCCTGGTGACCGGCATGCTGGTGGGAGCGCTGATCGGCTGGATCGTCTCGAAGATCGCGATCCCGTCCTTCGTCGTCACCCTGGCCGCCTACCTGGCCTTCCAGGGCGCGATCCTGATGCTGCTCGGCGAGGGCAACATCGTCCGGATCAGCGACCCCAACATCCTGCGCCTGGAGAACACCAGCCTGGACCCGACGATCGGCTGGGTCCTGTACGGCCTGGTGGTCGTGGCCTACGCCGCGGTCCGGATCATGAAGCTGCGACGCCGCAGCCGCGCCGGGCTGCCCACCGAGCCGCCGGTGCTGACCGGGGTCCGGGTGGCCGCCGTGGCGGTCCTGCTGGGCGTGCTGGTCTTCATGCTGAACCTGGAGCGCAGCCTGAACCCGGCCCGGTCGCTGCGGGGCGTCCCGGTGATCGTCCCGGTGATCGGCGCCCTGCTGGTGGTGTGGAGCTTCGTGCTGAACCGCACCGCCTACGGCCGGCACCTGTACGCCGTCGGCGGCAACCGGGAGGCGGCCCGCCGGGCCGGCATCGACGTCAACAAGGTCCGGATATCCGCCTTCGTCATCTGTTCCCTGATGGCCGCGGTCGGCGGCATCATCCTGGCCTCGCGGGCCAACTCCGTGGACTCCAACACCGGCGGCAGCGACATCCTGCTGAAGTCGGTGGGCGCCGCGGTCATCGGCGGCGCGAGCCTGTTCGGCGGACGCGGCCGGGCCCTGGACGCGGTCCTGGGCGGCGCGGTGATCGCGATCATCGACAACGGCATGGGCCTGCTGGGACTGTCCTCGGGCACGAAGTCGGTCTTCACCGGTATCGTGCTGCTGGCGGCGGCCGGCGTTGACGCCCTCTCCCGCAGACGGGGCGCGGCCGGGACCTGACCGGCGCCGAAGTCCACCGCCGCCGGTCCGGAAAGGGAGTCCGCTCTTGGTGCGTGCTGCGCAGACAACAGAAGACCTGCGCCGCTCCAACCTTTCAGCGGTGCTGCGGCAGGTCCACTTCTCCGGACCCATCTCCCGCACCGACCTGACCGCCCGGCTGGGCCTGAACCGCTCCACCATCGGCGCCCTCACCTCGGAGTTGGCCGACGCCGGCCTGGTGACCGAACAGGCCCAGGCCGGCGGCGGCCGCACCGGCCGCCCCTCGCTGCTGGTGCGCCCGCAGTCCGACCGGGTGCACGTGCTGGCCGTGGCCGTGGGCGTGGACCGCATCACCGCCGCCCGGGTGGGCCTGGGCGGCGTCGTGCTGGACCGCCGCGACACCGGCACCAGCCGCGAGGAACTGTCCCTGGACTCGGTGGTGGGCACGGTGCGCGCCTTCGCCGAATCGCTGCGCCGGGCCGCCCCGGCCGAAGCGCTGCACGTGGGCACCGGCGTCGCCTTCTGCGGCATAGTCCGCGACGAAGGCGGCGAGGTCTGTTTCGGCCCCAACATCGGCTGGTCCTCCGAACCCCTGGGCAAGGCCCTGGCCGACTCGCTCAGCGAGGTCTACGGCCGCCACCGCCCGGTCAGCATCGGCAACGACGCCGACCTCGGCGCCCTGGCCGAACACGCCCGCGGCGCGGCCACCGGCTGCGACGACGTGATCTACCTGCACGGCGACGTCGGCATCGGGGCCGGCATCATCGCCGGCGGCACCCTGCTGGCCGGCACCGACGGCTTCGGCGGCGAAGTGGGCCACATGGCCGTGCGGATGGAAGGCGGCAAACCCTGCGGCTGCGGCGCCTACGGCTGCTGGGAGACGGAGGTCGGCGAGATCGCGCTGCTGCGCGCCGCCGGCCGGGAGGGCACCGGCACCGAGGCGGTCGAGGCCGTGGTGCTGGCCGCTCGGCTGGGCGACACCGACGCCCAGCGCGCGCTGCTGCGCGTCGGGGACTGGCTCGGGTTCGGCGTGGCCAACCTGGTCAACATCTTCAACCCCCAGATGATCATCATGGGCGGGATGCTGCGCGGAGTGTATCTGGGCGCTGCGACGCACGTGCGCGGACGGCTGCGCACCTCGACGCTGGCCACACACCGCGAATCGGTGCGGCTGCGCACCCCGGTGCTGGAGGACGACGCACCGCTGATCGGCGCCGCGGAGCTGGCCTTCGGCCGGTTGCTGGCCGATCCGCTGGACGGCGTGCGCTGAGCCCCCATGGCGCCGGCGCGAACGAGCGGCGACAATTATGCCGAATCATCAGTACTCGTAGTTAGCGGTGAGTATACTCCGGCCGTCAGCGTGTATCGGGCAGCGGCCAGACGAGGCGTCGATCGGCGAGCATCCGCCGGTCGCCCTTCGCGCCGAACGACTCATGAGGGTGGGAACCAATGCAGAACTCGACGTCCGGTTCGGGGCGCAGACTGGCCACCGCGATATTCCTCGGGGCCGCCTCGACCGCGATGGTCGCCGGCTCCGCGCACGCCGACGGGGGCATCAAGGGCGCGTCGGTCGATCCGGCCGGCGACAAGGACGCGGGCACCGTGGCCCTGACCGGCGGCGGCAACGCCGGCACGTTCGAGACGGTGTTGATCGCCCTGAAGCCGAAGGGCGGCGACAGTGATTTGCTGACCTACTGCATCCAGCAGACGGTGACCCTCAACGCGAGCCAGCTTTATGACGAGGCGGACTGGGCGAAGGAAGCCGCCCGGATCCACATCAGCCCGGCGCATCTGCAGGGCATCAAGTGGATCCTCAACCACTCCGTCCCGCAGATCAGCACGACCGCGTTGGCCTCGGCCTCGAACGCGGCCCATGATCCGGTCGTCAACCTGAGCGAGACCGAGGCGGTCGAGGCCACCCAGGCCGCCATCTGGGCCATGGCCGATCCCACCGGCGCGCTCAAGATCAACCAGACCGCGCAGAAGTCCGCCGACGGAGACGACAACGTCTACCAGTTGTTCACGTATCTGACAGGCGCCGCGAGCACGGGCGGCACCGTGCAGCAGCAGGCATCGCTGAACATCGTCCCGGCCCAGACTTCGGCGCCCCACGCGGGCGACAAGCTCGGATTCAAGCTGGTGAGCACCGACACCACCGACCAGTTCATCTCGGTCGGGTTCACCGGCGACGCGTCCGGCGCGAAGCTCGTGGACGGCACCGGCAAGGCCATCGGGCCGACCGACACCTTCAAGAGCGGCACCACGGTCTACGTCCAGCTGCCGACCAAGCCCGCGAACGGCACCGTCACCCTGCATGCGTCGGGCATCGCGAACGGCATCGAGGCCGGGCGGGTCTTCGTCAGCGAGAACCAGACCACGCCCGGGCAGAACCTCATCCTGGCGCAGACGAGCTCCGCGCCGGTCGCGGCGGACGCCGGCGTGTCCTGGACCACCGTGGTGACGCCGCCCACCTCCCCGAGCAGCAGCTCCTCTTCTTCGCCGACCTCGCACCCGTCGTCGTCGCACCCCTCGACCTCGCCCTCGTCGACTTCCCCCTCGACGACGCCGTCGAGCACGCCGACGAGCACCGCCGGCACCACCACCACGACGCCGTCGAGCACGCCGACGGAGGGCACCACCACCTCCACGTCGGACACCGACCTGGCGCACACCGGCGCCGGCAACACGATGGCCATCGGCGGCGGCGCGCTGGCGCTGGTCGCGGCGGGCGGCGGCATGGTCGTCTACACCCGCCGGCGCAAGGCGGGGCAGCAGGGCACGCACTCCTGATCGGCGGACACGGCTCGAAGCCCCGCAGCGGCCCGGATCTCGGACCGTAGCGGGGCTTCGCTGCGTCCCGCAGGCTGAGACGAAGCCTCCCGAGCGCCACGACGCCGGCTGGTTCGACCGCTTCTCAGGGCCCTTCCATCGCCTCACCGGCCGGAGCGACACGCCCCTGCGGGCGGGCCGTCGCAGAGTCCTGTCTCCCGGCTGGCCGGGCGGCACCGGCGAGCCCGTCGTCAGCTCGCGAGCTTGTCGCTGTCCTCCTCGGAGCGGCTCAACGCGTCCCGCAACGCCGCCCGCGTCGTGATCCCCAGCTTCGGGAAGATGCGGTACAGGTGCGAGCTGACAGTTCGCGGCGACAGGTGCATCCGCTTGCCGATCTCCTTGTTCGTCAGTCCGCTGGCCGCCAGGTCCGCGATCCGCCGTTCCTGCCAGGTCAGCGAGGCCAGGTTCAGGATCGAGGCCCGGGGCGTGGAGCCGGTGGCGCGCAGTTCCAGGTGCGCGCGCTGGGCCCAGGCCTCGGCGCCGAGCCGGTCGAAGGCCTCGGCGGCCTGCACCAGCAATTGCCGGGCCGCGACCCGGCCCTTGACGTGCCGCACCCGGATGCCGTGGGCCAGCCGGACGCGGGCCAGGTCGAACGGGAAGCGCGCGGCGTCCGGGTGGGTCTCGGCCCGCGCGAACATCTCGTCGGCCTCCTGTTCGCCGTCCGCGGTCATGGCCAGCGCGCCGTAGGTGAGCAGCGCCAGGCGCGGCGACACCTGCGGCAGCCCGGCGTCGCGCGCGGCCAGCGCGTGCTGCCGGGCCTGCTCGGCGCGTCCGGTGTGCCGGGCGGCCTCGACCAGGTCCAGCAGCATGCGCGGGGCCTGATACGCGAACGGCTGGAAGGTGCCGGGGGCGGTGACGCCGACGGCGTACAAGTACGCGGTCTCATAGTCGCCGGTGTTCAGCGCGGCCAGCGCGCCGCCGGCGTCGGCCAGCTGGGTCAGGAAGCCCAGACCGCGCGGGCGGGCCCAGGCGTCGACCTCGGCCTGCAGATCGCGGGCGCGGGAGACCTGGCCGCGCAGCGCCGCCAGGTGGGCCAGGTAGCCGCGGCTCTGCATGGCGAACAGTTCCAGGCCGTGTTCGACGGCGAGGTCCAGGGCCCGCCGGCCGCGCCGCTCGGCCTCGTCCCACTCCCCGACCGCCAGCTGGTCGAGCATGATCAGGTGCAGCATCACGATGCCGCTGGCGGCGGCGCCGGTCTGGAGTTCGCGGTCGACGACGCGCTGCAGGTGCGGCCGGTACTGGCTCAGGACGTCGAGGTGGTAGGCGGCCACCCCGAGCCGGGTGACCTCCCACGGCTCCAGGTCCGGCAGGTCGCCGGTGGCCTGCTCGACCCGCGCGCCGCAGGCCGCGCCGTAGCGCACCACGTCGCTCCAGGTGTGACAGAAGGTCCACGTCCGTTCGCTGATCACGTCCCCGAGGGAGTCCAGCAGCTCGATGGTCCGCTCCCACGCGGGGGCGTCGCCGGCGTACTGGCTCATGCACAACAGCAGGTCGGACAGCCGGACCAGCATCTCCCGCGACTCCGGCGCCCCGCCGTCGCGCAGGGCCTCGATCGCGGCGGTGACCTGGCGCCAGGTGGAGCGGTAGTCGCCGTTCTGGTACAGCGCCTGGTAGGCGGAGGCCAGCACGGCCGCCGGGGACTCGGTCGGCCCGGCGTAGGGGTCGGCCAGCACCAGCCGGTGCGCCTGGCCGAGCTGGGCGGCGTGGCCGGCGATGAACGCCGCGTCGGCCAGCCGCCGGGACCGGCCGGCGTGGGTCTGGCTGAGCTCGGCGGCGCGGGTCAGCCAGGACACGGCGGCCAGCGCGCCGCCGCGCCGGGTCACCGATTCGGCCGCGGCCTCCAGGATGTCGGCGACGTCCTCGTCGGGGTCGACGGTCGCCGCCGCCAGGTGCGTGGCCCGGCGTTCCAGGTGCTCGCGGTGCACCTGGGCGAGCGCCTGGTGCGCGGCGCGGCGCTGGTTCGGCGTGGCCATCTGCACCACGGTCGAGCGCACCAGCGGGTGCCGGAAGGTGAAGTCCCCGGTGCCGGGCTCGACGTCGAGCAGCCCGGCGGACACCGCCTCGTCGGCGTCGCGCATCCGGTAGCGCGCGCCGCCGGAGGCGCCCTGCCCGGAGCGGCCGCCGGCGCCGTCCAGGGCGCCCATCAGCAGTTCGGCGCGGACCTGGGGGCTCAGGGCGCTGATACGGGTCCCGTACAGGTGCTGCAGGCGCCGGGGCACCGGGACGGTGTGCTGTCCGAACAGGTCCTCGGGCATGTCCTCGCCGGTGCCGCCGGCGAAGTGGGCGGGCAGTTCCAGCAGGGCGAGCGGGTTGCCCTGGGCCTGTTCCAGGACCAGCCGGCGGATCTGGGAGCCCAGCTGCGGGTGGCGGTGGTCGAGCAGGACGGCGGCGTCCTGCTCGGTCAGCGGGCGCACCGGGAACTCCGGCAGGGCGGTGGCGTCGAAGCGGGACTCCACGTCGGTGCGGACCGCGGCCAGCAGCGTGACCGGGCTGCCGGCCAGCCGGCGGCCGACGAAGCCGCACACGTCGGTGCTGGCGTCGTCGAGCCACTGGCCGTCGTCGAGCACCAGCAGCAGCGGCTGCGGGCCGGCGGCCTGGGACAGCAGCGCGAGCACGGCGATGCCCAGGGCCATCACCGAGGGCGGCTTGCCGCCCTCGGTGTAGCCGAAGACGGCGTCGAACACCGCGCGGCTGCCGTCGTCGAGCCGGTCGGCGTCGGCGAGCAGCGGGTGCACGAGTTGGTGCAGGCCGGCGTAGGGGAGTCCGGCCTCGGCCTCGATGCCGGTGGCCCGGATGACCCGCTGCCCGGCGCCGAGCGCGAGGCCGGCCGCGTGGTCGAGCAGCGCGGTCTTGCCGACGCCGGTCTCGCCGCGCAGCACCAGGGCCCGGCCGCGGCCGGCGGTCACGAACTCGGCGAGCCGCTGCTGTTCGTCGGCCCGGCCGATCATCGCGCCGGGGGCCGGGCTGGTCGTCGTGGCTGACACGTTCCACCTCTCCTCACTGCTGTAAAGCCTGGTGCCCGCTATTGGAAGGCGCGGAGCTCGGCGATCGACCACCAAGCGCCGTTGGTCCCGGTGCCCTGGGTCAGGACGACCCGGACGTACCGGCCTTGCAGGAACGGGAAGTTCACGGCGGTGCGGGCCCCGGTGCCGAAGCCCTCGGCGACGGTCTGCCAGGTCGTGCCGTCCGCGGAGACCTGCACGGTGAAGCCGCGCGGGTAGTCGTCGGTCGAGGTTCCGGAGTCCAGGACGATGTGGTTGAACCACTGTTGGCCGCCCATGTCGAGCTGCACCCACTGGCCGGCTGTCTGGGCGGCGCCGCTGGTCCAGCGGGTACCGGCCGAGCCGTCCAGGACGTTGGCGGTGGCCGAGCCGGATCCGGTGGCCGAGGCGGTGACGGCCCAGCCGGTGCGGGCGTTCTCTTGTTCGCCGTAGACGTTCAGCTCGGCCAGGGACCACCAGTTGGCGGCGGTGCCGGTCTGGGTGACGCGCAGGTAGCGCGCGGTCTGCGGGGCGAAGGTGGCGATGCTCTGTTGCCCGGTTCCGGTGCCGGTGGCGGCGGTGGTCCAGGTGGTCCCGTCGTTCGAGGTCTGGATCGTGTAGCCGCGGGCGTAGTCGCCGCCGAAGGCGGCGCTGTCGAGCAGGACGGTGTCGAAGGTCTGGGTCTTGCCCATGTCGACCTGGTAGTACTGGCCCGGGGTCTGGGCGGCGCCGCTGTTCCAGCGGGTGGTGAGGGAGCCGTCCAGCGGGCCGGCCAGGGTGGTGCCGGGGCCGGTGCCGGAGGCGGTCGCGGTCCAGCCGGTGCGGGACAGCGGGGGCTCGGTGTAGGCGTGGAATTCGGCCATGGTCCACCAGGTGCTGGAGGAACTGGTCTGGGTGAGTTTGAGGTAGCGGGCGTAGACCGGTGCGAAGGCGAGGTTCTGCTTGAATCCCCAGCCGGGGCCGGTGCGGACGGTCGTCCAGGTGGTGCCGTCGACGGAGGTCTGGATCGTCAGGCCGCGGGGGTAGTCGAACAGGTCGGTCGGCCGGGATTCGATCGACACGGCGCTGACGAGCTGTGCGCTGCCCATGTCGACTTGGAACCACTGCCCGGGCGTCTGGTCGGCGCCGGAGGCCCAGCGGGTGCCGGTGTTCCAGTCCAGGGCGTTGGCCGGCGGCGTGGTGGCCGAGGACGACGAGGCGGTGGCGGTCCAGCCGGTCTGGCTGATCGGCGTGGCCTGGGCCATGGGCGCGCCGGAGGCGGCCTTGGCGACGTCGTTCTGGAACGGGACGTTGGGCTGGAAGTCCGCGGTGCCGAAGGCTCCGAGTTTGGCGATGACGGTCGCGGCGGTGTCGTTGTTGATGATCGGTGTCGGGCTGGGGTCGGAGTTGTACAGGCCCCAGTAGCCGCCGCCGATGTCGGCCTGGCCTTGGATGACCTTGTAGGTCCAGTTGCTCCAGGAGACGTTCAGGGCGTTGAGACCGGACAGCCAGCGGCGCCAGACGTCGTCGTATTGGTAGAGCTGGAATTCGCCGGCCAGGATCGGGGTGCCCCAGGCCGGGTCGGCCTGCTTCGCGGCGAGCGCCGCGAGCTGGTTGGTGACCAGGGTGTTCTGGGCGTCGGCGGAGAAGGGGTCGGCCATGTCGTAGGGGTGGACTTCGTACATGACGTTGGTCCAGCCGTAGGTGGCCGGCGGCGTGGTGCCGCTCCAGCTGAAGAACGCCTCCATCATGATCACGTGGTCGGGGTCGGCCGCGCGGACGGTCTGGTAGAGCCGGTTCTGGTAGGCGGTCTTCTTGGCGTTGTCGGCGGCGGTCTCGCTGATCGCGAGCAGCGGCTCGTTCATCAGGTCGTAGGCGGCGACGGTGGGGTTGCCGGCGTAGCGGGCGGCCATCTGCTGCCAGATGGTGTTGACCCAGTCCTGGTAGGTGTTGTTGTTCCAGAACTCGTTGGGGCTGTTCGCCAGGCGGCCGCAGCTGGCCCAGGGGCAGTCGCCGCCGGGCAGGGTGTGCAGGTCCAGCACGACGTAGATGCCGCGCTGCCCGGCTTGCTGGACCAGCCAGTCGATGCGGTCCCAGGCGTTGGTCTTCCAGGTGCCGTCGGTGTTGAGCAGCGTCTGCCAGCCGATCGGCAGCCGGACCATGTTCAGGCCCAGGGCCTTGATGTGGTCCAGGTCGGCGGCCTGGATCCAGGTGTTCTGGTGGGTGTCGACGATGCTCTGCGCGGTCGCGGCGCCGAACCGCTGGGTCGTGGTCAGGTTCAGGTCGTAGTCGTCGCCGATGAGGGCGACGTCGACCTTGCTGATGCTCAGCGCGGCGGTCTGGGTACCGGATTCGGTGAGCTTGAAGTAGCGGGCGCGGGTGGCGGGGAAGTTGATCGGTGTGGACAGCGGGTAGCCGTTGCCCGCGGCGACCTGGGTCCAGGCGGCGCCGTCGTCGGAGACCTGGACGGTGTAGGAGCCGGGGTAGTCGGTGGCGGAGGCGGAGGTGAACTGGACCTGGTTGAAGGTCTGCTCCGAGCCCATGTCGGCCTGGATCCACTGGCCGGCGGAGCTGGTCACGGTCCAGCCGCTCTTGGTGAAGTAGGGCGTGGAGTAGATGTTCACGCCGGCGACGGACCACGGCACGTTCTTGGTCCCGACCTGCACCAGCTTCAGGTAGCGGAAGGTCTCCGAGGCGGGCAGGGTCGAGGTGGTGGTCTGGCCGTTGCCGATGCCGTCGGTGTACTTGGTCCAGGTGGTGTTGTCCGGGGAGCCCCAGACCTCGTATTCGGCCGGGAACTGGCCGGGGGTGGCCGGTCCGGCGTCGAACAGCACCTTCCAGACGGAGGTCTGCGCGCCGAGGTCGACGACGCAGGTCTGCCCGGAGACCTGGGTGCCGGAGGTCAGGCAGTTCGGCGTGTAGGCCTGGACCGGGTCGTTGAAGGCGTTGATCTCGGCGACGGTCCAGGGCGTGGCGCCGGTGCCGGTCTGCGTGAGGCGCAGGTAGCGGGCGACGCGGGGCGGGAAGGATATGGACTGGCGCTGCGCGGTGGCGGCGCCGACGGTGACGGTGTTCCAGGTGCTGCCGTCGTCGGAGACGGCCACCTGGTAGCCGGCCGGGTATTGGCCGGCGTTGGCCGCGGCGTCGACGTAGACCCGGTCCAGTTGGGTCGGCGCGCCCATGTCGATCTGGAGCCATTCGCCGCCGGTCTGGGCCGCGCCGGTGCTCCAGCCGGTGGTGGCGTCGCCGTCGAGGGCGTTCTGCGCGGTGCCGGCCGAGGCGGAGGCGGTGGCGGTCCAGCCGGTGCGGTCCAGGGCGAACTCCCCGAGCGGGGACATCCAGTCCTCCTGGGTGAGCCAGCCGCCGAGGTTGGTGCCGTGCAGGTTGACGACGCCGCCGGTGCCTGAGGCGTTGCGCAGCACGGTGCCGTTGGTCTTGAGGAAGTCGCCGGAGGCGAGCGCGGCGTGCGCGGGCGCCGGGGCGGCGGCCGGCAGGACCGCGGCGGCGGCCAGGGCGGCCGTGGCCAGGGCGAGGCGGGAGCGGGTGATCGAGCGGCTCGTGGTCGAGCGGTTCGTGATCGAGCGGTTCGTGATCGAGCGGTTCGGCATGGCGGTGTCAGACCGTTCTGATGTCGAGGTGGTCGATGACGGTGGCGTCGGCGGTGGCC
>JABFXP010000212.1 GCA_013361685.1 Catenulispora sp. | reverse complement strand
GCGGCGGGCACCGCCTCGGCGAACAGGTGACCCTGGCCCTGATCGCAGCCGAGCGCCCGCAGGTGTTCGTACTGGGCCACGCTTTCGACACCCTCACCGATGGTGGACATGTCCAGGGCGTGGGCCATGGTGACGACCGCCGCCACGATCGCCGAGGCGCCGCTGTCGTGGTCCAGGCCGTTGACGAACATCCGGTCGATCTTCAGCGTGTCGACGGGAATGTGCTGCAGGTGGCTCAGCGAGGAGTAGCCGGTGCCGAAGTCGTCCAGGGCGATCCGCACGCCGAGGTCCGAGAGGCGGGCCAGCACGGCTTGCGCCACCTCGGGAACCTCGTGCACCGCGGTCTCCGTGACCTCCAGGCACAACTGGTCCGGTGACAGACCGTTGCTTGTCAGCGCGTCGGTGACCTCCTTGATCAGCCCGCGGTGGTCGAGCTGCCGCGGGGAGAGGTTCACCGCCATGGTCAGCGGCGGCTGTCCGGCGCCCCGCCGCCGGTTCCAGGCGGCCAACTGCCGGCATGCCTCGCGCAGGACCCAGCGGCCCATGGGCACGATGAGATTGCAGTCCTCGGCGACCTCGATGAACGCCGACGGCGGCAGCAGGCCCTGCTCGGGGTGCTGCCAGCGGATCAGCGCCTCCATGCCCGTGATCCGCCGGTCCTGCAAGGTGTATACGGGTTCGTAGAAGAGACGGAACTCCTCCTCCGCGATGGCCCGCCGCAGTTCTCCTTCGAGCCAGAGCCGGGAGACCGCTTCATCGCGCACACTGGTGTCGAAGAACAGGTAGTTGCCCGTTCCGTGACTGCGTGCCTTGACCCGGAACATGGCCGCGTCCGCGTCGCGCAGCAGCGTGTCCGCGGTCGTCGTGGGGTCCGAGGTCATGGCGATCCCGATGCTCGCGCTGATGTGGATCGGCCGGCCGTCGTACTCGAAGGGGGCGGACAGCGCGCGATACACGCGTCTGGCCACCGCTGCCACGTCCTTGCGTCCGTGGACGCGTTCGCACAGGATCACGAACTCGTCGCCGCCGAACCGGGCGACCAGATCGCTGCTGCGGCGGGCCGCGGAGCGCAGGCGCGCGGCGGTCGCGATGAGCAGGGCGTCGCCGGCGGCGTGGCCCAGGCTGTCGTTGACGACCTTGAAGCGGTCGAGGTCGAGGAACAGCACCGCGAGCTGGCCGCCGTGGTCGCGGATCCGGGCCAGGGCCTGCTTGATCCGGTCGGCGAGCAGCGCGCGGTTGGCCAGCCGGGTGAGCGGGTCGTGCACGGCCTGGTCGGCCAGGGCGTCCTCGATGCGCTTGCGGTCGGTCAGATCGTGGCTGACGGCCAGGACGCTCACCACGGCGCCGTCGGCGTCCTTCTCCGGGACCAGCCGGGTGTGCAGGTAGCGCCGGGTGCCCGCGATGACCACTTCCTGCTCGGCTTCACCGCCCACTCCGGTCCGCAGCACCTCGCGCAGGGCCTGCTCCCATTTGTGCACGAAGTCCTCGGGGTGCCCGAGCTCCCGGTTGGTGTGCCCGATCAGGACGTTCTCGGGCACGCCGGCCAGGACCAGGGCCGCGGGGTTGGCGTAGGTGTAGCGGAGCTGCCGGTCGAAGCGGGCCATGGGGTCCGGGCTGGACTCCAGCAGCGTCCGCAGCTCGTTGCCGACCCGGTCCAGCTCCGCGGTCTTCGCCAGCAGCTGTGACTCGGCGGACGTCCGCGCCGTGATGTCACGCGTGATGCCGAAGATGCCGATGATGTTCCCGGCGAAGTCGCGCAGCGGCTGTTTGGTGCAGCTGAACACCCGCCCGGAGGCGTGGGGCAGGGTGTTCGCCTCGTGCGTGTCGTACAGCGGTTCACCGCTGCGGATGATCTCCTGCTCGTCCTTGAAGGCGCGCTCGGCGTGGCCGGGGTTGAAATAATCGAAATCGGTCTTGCCGATCATCTCGGTCGGATCGGCGGCGCCGGTCAGGTCGGCCTCGCTGCGGCTGACCCGGATGAACCGGGATTCACGGTCCTTGAAGAAGATCGTGTCCGCGCTGGCCGACAGGAGGTTGTGCAGGCAGATGCGGTCGAGCTCTTCCTCGTCCAGGCCGGATGCCCCGGGCTGTTCCGCCGGATCCCCGTCTGGAGCTGGCATGTTCCGCTTCTCGGCGGTCATCGTGCCGACCGATCCGCACACGGTCCGGAACGGGTGGCCCGGGCCCTGCGCTGCTCTCGTCATAGCCTCCAGTCCTTTATATGTTATGCCCGTGGTGTTCCGCGCGGGGAGCCGCCGCCGGACCCCGCCTGTGGCCGGACCGCTCGCGGGTTGACGTTCCGGCGCCGTGCCGATGGAACTTTCACCGGAATCGGCGCGTCATCGCAGGTCGTTGCCAAAGCCGGGCGCCGCGCGTTGACGGCGCGGGCCGGGCCGCCCGAAAGCTGTTCCCTGACGGCTTCCCCCTGCGGCCTCGAGAGGCGATCGCCCATGTCCGGAACCACCAGGCGGTGGAGCAGCGCGTTCGCGGCGGCCGCCCTGGCGACCGCGAGCGCGGCGGCCGTGGTCGCCCTGACGGCGCCGGCCGCGCCCGCCGACACCGGGGCCGCGTGCAGCGCGGTGTACACGATCGGGTGGCAGACGCCGTCGGACAGCCCGCCGGACTTCGGGGTGACCGTCACCGTCACCGACAACGCGTCGTATCCGATCTCCGGGTGGACCGTCAGCTGGAACTTCACCGGCGGCCAGAAGATCATCGCCGGTTCCGCCTACAGCGCGAACGTCGTCCAGAACGGCACGGCGGTGACCGCCACCCCCGGCGGCAGCTACAACGCGACGCTGAACCCGGGCGCCTCGACGACGTGGGGCTTCCACGGCACCTACAACGGGACGTCGAACCCCGTCCCGACCGTCACCTGCTCCGGTCCTTCGCAGGGCTCTGCCAGCGCCGTGCTTTCCGGCCCGCTGGATCCGCTGGGGGTCAACACCGCGTCCTGGGACACGAACTTCGTCGACTCGTCCATCGCGGGCAGCCTTTCCGCGGCGCGCACAGGATTGGTCCGCTACCCCGGCGGCTCGTGGGCGGACCAGTACCTGTGGCAGAGCAACAGCGTCGGCGGCAAGACACAGCCGGTCGACTTCGCCCAGTACTCCGCTCAGACGGACGCCGTCGCGGACGGCCAGAAGTTCGTCACGCTGAACTACGGTTCGGACACCCCGGCCAGTGCCGGCGCGTGGGCGAAACAGGCCAAGGGCACGGCCGGCCAGGGCGTGGCGCTGTGGGAGGTCGGCAACGAGGAATACGGGTCCTGGGAAGTGGACAACCACACCGCCCCGCATACCGCGGCGTCCTACGCGACCAACGCGCTGCCCTACATGCAGGCTGTGCACGCGGCCGACCCGGCAGCCCAGGTCTGTTACGACTACGGCATGGACGGCGGGCTGGCTCCGGGATCCGGCGTCGACGGCTGGCAGACGTGGAACTCGACGATCCTTCAGGCCGACGCCGCGCAGATCGACTGCGCCGACGTGCACTGGTACCCGATCAACGGAGTGCCGACGGAGAGCGTGCAGTCCATCATGGAGCTGATCGACAACGTCCCCGCGGCGGCCGCCGAGGTCAAGTCGGCACTGTCCGCCTATGACCCGAGCGCCTACTTCGTCGTCGGCGAGACCAACATCTCCCAGACCGCGAACGCCTGGAACGAACAGCCGGTGGGCGCGCTGTTCTCGGCCGCGAACGCCCTGGAATGGCTGGCGAACGGCGCGCAGAGCGTGGACTGGTGGGACGTCCACAACTACGGCACCTCGACCGCCGACTTCGGCATGTTCTCCTCCGCGACCGGCGGTGAGCCGGCGATGGACACCCCGCTGCCGCCGTACTACGGGCACCTGCTCGCGTCCAAACTGGCGGTGAAGGGAGCGAAGGTCGGGACGCTGCCGGTGTCGACGCCGAACATCTACGGCTACTACTCCCAGGCCGCCGACGGGACGTACTCGGTTCTCCTGGCCAACGCCGACCCGTCGAACCCTTACACGCTCAGCACGTCGAGCCTGGGCATCACGAGCCCGACCCAGACCGAGTACTCCTACAGCGCAGCCAACCCGACCATCACGACGAGCACGGCGACCGGGACCTCGGTCACGGTGCCCGCCTACTCGGTCGTGGTCCTGAGCACCGCGGCCGGTGGTCCTCCGAGCACGTCGCCGTCGAGCACGCCGAGCACCACGCCGAGCACCACGCCGAGTACGCCGACCACCACGCCCCGGACGTCTCCGAGCTCTAGCCCGAGTTCAACCCCGAGCTCAACCCCCTCCTCGGCCGGTGGGACCTCCTGCAAAGCAGTGTTCTCCAACACCAACGACTGGGGCTCGGGGTTCAGCGGCAACGTGCTCATCACGAACACCGGCGCGCCGTGGACCAGCTGGACGCTCACCTTCACCTTCCCCGGCAACCAGACCCTGCAAAGCGGCTGGAACGGGACCTGGAGCCAGTCCGGAAAGACCGTGACCGTGGCCGGCACATCGTGGAACGGCAGCGTCCCGACGAACGGAACAGCCGATCCGGCAGCGAACTTCAGCTACAGCGGCGCCAACAGCCCGCCCACTTCTTTCGCGGTGAATGGAGTCACCTGCACCTGAACCCACCTCGCGATCGGCGGATGGGCAGCTGTTCAAGAGTCATGCGTCCGGGGCGGCGATGCTGTCGAGCCGCGCTCGGACGCGGTCGCTGTCCACGCGCATACCGAGGCGCTCGTAGATCTCCAGCGCCTGGCGTAGATACCCGGTTCCCCGCCGGACATCGCCGTCGGCGAGGTGGTGATCACCGATGCCTTCCAGGGAGTTGGCTTCGTCGTCGGGCTTGTTCAGCTCGCGGTTCATGTCCAGCGCCCGGTGATAGAGCGCGAGGGCGCGAAGGGGCCGGCCGGTGGCGGCGATCGCAGCGGCGTAGTAATTGAGCACCCAGGCCTCGTTGGCCCGGTCGTTGAGCGCGCGGTAGATCTCCAGCGCCCGGGTGTGGGCCTCGACGGCCCCGGCATGGTCGCCCGTCGCCTGCCGCACCCGCCCCAGGTCGTTGAGGACGCAGGCCTCGCCGTGCCGGTCGTCGAGCGCGCGGTAGGCCTCCAGCGCCCGGGTGTGGGCTTCCACGGCCCCCCGGTGGTCGCCGGTCGCCTGCCGCACCCGCCCCAGCTCGCACCAGGCGTTGGCCTCGCCGCGGCGGTAGCCGAGCGCGCGGGAGATCTCCAGCGCCCGGGCCTGGGCGTCGCCGGCCCCGGCGAAGTCCCCGACCATGATCCGCACCCGCCCCAGTTCGTACAGGGCGTTGGCCTCGCCGCGGCGGTGGCCCAGGGCGCGGTAGATCTCCAGTGCCCGGCTGTGGGCGTCGTCGGCCCCCGCCAGGTCCCCGGTCAGGTTCCGCACCCGCCCCAGGTAATTGAAGGCATTGGCCTCCCCGTGGCGATGGCCGAGCTCACGGTAGATCTCCAGCGCTCCGGTGTGGGCTTCTCCGGCCCCTGCGAAGTCCCCGCTCAGGTGCCGCACGCGCCCCAGATCGTTGAGGGCGTTGGCCTCGCCGCGGCGGTCGCCGAGCCCGCGGTAGATCTCCAGCGCCCGGCTGTGGGCGTCGCCGGCCTCGGGCAGGTCCCCGGTCAGGAACCGCACCCGCCCCAAGTCGTTGAGGGCGTTGGCCTCCCCGTGGCGGTCGCCTTGCGCCCGGTACATCTCCAGCGCCCGGGTGAGGGCGCCGGCGGCTCCGGGGTAGTCCCCGTCCAGGAA
The DNA here is from genome assembly GCA_013361685.1 of Catenulispora sp. Classification (GTDB taxonomy): domain Bacteria; phylum Actinomycetota; class Actinomycetes; order Streptomycetales; family Catenulisporaceae; genus Catenulispora. Next base: position 5,694 of record JABFXP010000212.1, on the reverse strand, counting down.
GCCCACCCGGCCCAGGTCGGCCAGCGCGGCGGCCTGGTCGGCGGGCCGCCCCAGGCGTTCGGCGGCGGCCGCGGCGGTGCGGTGCGCCTGGACCGCCCGGGTCCAGGGGCCGTCGGCGCGCAGGATCTCGGCCAGTCCGGCGGCCAGGGCGATCGTGTGCTCGTCGAGGCCGTGGACGCTCGCCTGGGCGAAGGCCGCTTCCACGGTGGGGCGTTCGGCGCGCAGCCAGGCCAGGGCGGCGTCCGGGTCCTTGAAGCCGGGGACGTGCGCGGGCCCGTCGAGCGCGGGACGCGGACAGCGGGCGATGGGCCGTGAGGCTCTGCGGGCGGCCTCGGCGTAGTAGCGCAGCAGCCGGTCCCGGGCCTCCTCCCGCTCGAGTTCGGGATCCACGATCGCGGCCAGGGTGCTCGCGTGGTCGCGGATCAGGTCGTGGACGCGGTAGCGGCCCGGGGACACGCCGATCAGCAGGCTCTGGTCCGCCAGGCGCTGGACCAGCAGGTCTGCCGCGTCCGGGTCGGCGCCCAGCAGCGCGGCGGCGGCGTAGGCGTCGAGCTCGGATCCCGGCAGCAGGCCGAGGCGGCGGTACAGCGTCCGCTCGTTCCCGGACAAGGACTGATAGGACAGGTCGAACACCGCGGCCAGGCTCCGGATGTCGTCGGTGTAGCCCGCCAGCTCGGCTCCGGGCCGGCGCGGGGCGAGCCGGTCGATCAGCCGCTGGAGGTCCCAGGCCTTCCCGCCGGTGCGCAGCAGGGCGCCGGCGATCACCAGGGCCACGGGCAGCCACCCGCACAGCTCGGCCACCCGCCTCCAGCGCGCGTCGTCGGCCTGCGCCGGATCGTCGCGCACGCGGGCGGCCTGCCGCAGCAGCGCCACGGCCTCCTGCTCGGCCAACATGTCCAACGACAGAGGCACCGCGTCGTCCAGGGCCTTCAGATGCCGGCGGCTGGTGACCAGCACCAGGCAGCCGGCGGAGGCGGGCAGCAGCGGGCGCACCTGGGCCTCGTCGACCGCGTTGTCGAGCACCACCAGGGTGCGGGTGCCCGCCATGCGTTCGCGGTAGAGCGCGGCGCGCGCCTCCAGCTGCGCGGGGATCTGCCCGGGCGGCACCCCGAGCGCGCCGAGCAGTCCGGCCAGCGCCTCGCCCGGCTCCTGCGGCGCGGTGTCTCCGGAGAAGCCGTGCAGGTCCAGGAGCAGCTGTCCGTCCGGGAAGTGCCCGGCCAGCAGGTGCCCGGCGTGCACGGCCAAGGCGGTCTTGCCCACTCCGCCCATCCCGTCGATCGTGCCGATCACCGCCGCGCCCGGTGCGGTCTTGCCCGCTGCGTGCTCCGCCAGGCTGAGGAGGTGTCCGAGTTCCAGTTCGCGGCCGGTGAACAAGGCGGTGTCCGCGGGCAGCTGCCGCGGCACCACGGCCGGCCGCCCGGGGTGCGCGGCGGATCCGGCGGGGCCGCCGGGGGAGGGGGTGGCGAGCCCGGAGGTGCGGCGGTTCCTGGTCCGGCGCAGGGTCTCCTCGGCCCGGTCGCGGGCGTCGACCAGCGCGCGCAGCTCGCCCGGGGCGGCGCCCAGGACGTCGAGCAGGGCGTCGTACCGGTCGGTGGGCGGCAGGGTGCGGGCGGTGAAGTACTCCGCGATCGCCGCCGGCGACCACCCGGTGCGCGCCGCCAGTTCCCGATAGGTCAGAGCGCTGTCCCGCTGGACCCGCGCGTGCCGGCGGCGCAGGGCCCGCAACAGGGCGGCCACGTCCTCCAGCGAGACGGCTCGGGCCGCGACCTCTGTCAGGGCGCCGACGGGCTCAGGGTACTGACTCATATCGGCTCCCATCATGGCGTTGTTCCCGGCTGTCTACGAACACGAACATAAGGGCGGACGCGGTTCACGTCCGTCATGGCTCCCGCAACGGATCCGGGCCGGAATCCGTCCGTTTCTGCCGGAGTTCGCCCATGTCCGGAATCCCCCACGCCGCCCGCGGCCGGCGGCAACCATGGTTCGGCCCGACCCGAAGAGCCCGAGCCATCGGGTCCGCCGCCCGAATCCCCGGGCGGCGGAGTGTGCACCACTGTCCAGAAGGAGTTCTCATGAAGACGATCGTCGTGCGCAAGGCCGGAGCCGTCCGCCTGACCTCGGCTGCCGCCTCCTGCTACTGCCCCTCCTGATCGACGTCCGCCGTGCGGCGGGTGTCCGACCCGCCGCACGGCCCCTCCCGATTTGCCCTTCACGACAGGCCGACCAGGACCGGAGAGGTGAGGCATGACGACACCGTCGTCCCCGCAGGCGTCGTCTCTGGAGGCGTCGCCCCCGGATCTCGACCAGCCGCTGCGGCTGCACCCGTTGACCTACCTGGACGAGGGCGAGGAGGTCACCGTCGGCCGCGCGGACATCGACTCCTACGGCCTGTTCCCGCCCGACGGAGCCGCCCTGCTGCGCCGGCTGGAGACCGGGGAGTCGCCGAACGCCGCGGCCCGCTGGTACCGCGAGCAGTACGGCGAGCAGGTCGACATGGCGGAGTTCATCGAGGTCCTGGAGGAGCTGGAGCTCCTGGTCAAGGCCGGCGAGGAGATCGCCGTGCGGACCGGCCCGGTGCGCTGGCAGCGGCTCGGCCGCGCGGTCTTCTCCCCGGTCGCCTGGGTCCTGTACGGGCTGCTGGTCGCCGCCGCGGTGGCCGCCATGATCCGCACCCCGGTGCTCGTGCCGCACTACCAGAACCTGTTCTTCACCCACGGTTCGCTGGTCGTGCTGACCCTGGGCATCTTCCTCGGACAGGCTCCCTGGATCCTGATGCACGAGGCCGCGCACGCCCTGGCAGGCCGTCGTCTCGGCCTCAACTCCACGCTCGCCATCAGCCGGCGCTTCTACTACGTGGTGTTCGAGACGGCGTTGGACGGGCTGGTGACCGTGCCGCGCCGCAAGCGCTACCTGCCGATGCTGGCGGGCATGATCCTGGACGTCCTCGTGGTCAGTGCCCTGACTCTCGGCGCCTACGCCCTGCACGGGTCCGCCGGGGCGGCCGGGCTGATCGGCCGGCTGATGCTGTCGATGGCCTTCACCGTGATCCTGCGGATCGCCTGGCAGTTCTACTTCTTCCTGCGCACCGATCTCTACTTCCTGGCGATCACGGTCCTGGGCTGCAACGACCTCCAGGCCACCGCCCGGCAGGTTCTGCGCAACCGCTTGATGCGGATCCTGCGCCGCCCGGACAAGATGGTCGATCCGGCCACCTTCCGCGACCGCGACCGGCAGGTGGCCGAGTGGTACTCCTGGCTGATGATGGCCGGATACGTCGTGCTGACGGTCATCGTGCTGACCACGGCCATCCCCAGCGGCATCAAGGTGACCGAGATGGCCGTCCACAAGCTGGGAAGCCATCTCTCCCCGCTCAACGCGGCCGACGTGTTCACCTTCCTGGTCCTGAACTTCTTCGAACCGGTGATCGCCGGCTATCTGGCATACCGGTCCTGGCGCAAACGCCGTGGCAGCCGTGGTCGCACCCCGAGCGCGTCCGGCGCCACCGCCCCCACTGTGTAAGTCCTTGTAACCCGTGTAAGCCCCCTGCAAGCCCCCGTGTAAGCCCACCGTGTAAAGGGAGACCGCAGACATGGAGCAGGCAACCCTCCGCCACCACTGGCTTCACGGCGGCACGCTCGACGACCGGCTGGCGGCCGTGCCTTCTCTGCCGCTGCCGCCGGCACTGCTCGATCCGGTCGACGCGCACCGTCGGCTGCGCGGCCCCTACACGGCGGCGGGCACCATGGCCCGGGCGCTCACCCCCGGGGTGCTCGCCCGCGACACCGATCTCGTGCGCCGCTACGACATCGAACTGCTCTCGGTGGCGCCCGAGCTGAGCGACTGCGTGCCCAACTCGCGCGAGACGCTGACGTCGATGGCGCTGCCCGCCGAGCGCACCCGCTACTACGCCCGGCTGCGTACCAAGCGGATCGCCAACGGGCTGGTGGAGTTCTTCCGCTCGTCCTGGGACGACGAGGCGCCGCGCGCTCTGGTGGTCTACAACGCCGAGCACGCCGACCAGTCCGACCAGGAGTTCCTGACCGCGCTCCTGCGCCGGACGGATCCGGCGCGGCTCACCGTCGTCGTGTGTACCGGCTCTGATGAGCAGCCGAGCGAGGCACTGGCGTCGGCGTTGGCGACGTATTGCGAACCCACCGTTTTGCCCACCGTCCTGCCTGGCGCCGACTCGGAAGCGCCGCTCGACCCGAGCGGGGACGCCGCCTGGGCCTACGTCCGCGCGGAGTGCCTTCCCGACGGCCCGGAGGCAGGCGTCCTGCGCAGTGCCTACGAGGCTTTGACCCCGGAGGAGCGGGCCGAGCTGCACGACCGACGCGTCGACGAGCTCCGGGCAGCCGGCGAGTTCTCGCTGACGCTGGGAGCCGTCCCGTATCACCTGGAGCGCGGCACCGACCCGCACGGCCGGGCGGTACCGGCGCTGTGGGCCGCCCAAGACCACTGCGTGGTCAACGGCTTCTACGACGCGGTGATCGACCTGACCGAACGCGGTCACGCCCTGCTGGACGGCGCCACGGAATTCGACGAGTGGTGGCGGTTCGCTCCCCGGCGCGGCCTCGCGCTGTCCCTTCTCGGCCGGACCCGCGAGGCGGAGCGGATCTACGAGGAGGCCCGCATCCTGTCCACCGCACCGGCGGTGCAGATGGAATGCGCCTACTCCATCGCCATGCTCTACACCCGGCACCACGAACCGGCGCTGCGTGACGACCGGCTGGCGAAGGGCCTGCTCAACGGCGCCATCGCCATCGCCTCGCTGCTGAAGGAACACGTCGACCGGGCCTTCAAGAGCGCCTTCTACAAGAACGGCCGCGCACTGGTCGAGGTACACCTCGGGGACCTGCGGGAGGCCCTGAGACTGGTCACGGAGTGCATCGAAGACCTCGACCGGCAACTCACCCCCGACCAGCACCGCCTGCACCGCTCCGTGCTGAAGAACAACCGGGCCCGCGTCTACATCGGCCTCCGGCACTTCGACGAAGCGCTCGCCGACTACGCCGTCGTCATCGAGCAGGATCCGAACCACGCCGAGCACTACTTGGAACGCGGCGACATCCTGCGCCGGCTTGGACGGTACGACGAGGCCCTGGCCGACTACACCAGGGCGCTTCGACTGTCGCCTCCCTTCCCGGAGATCTACTACAACCGCGCCGACCTGCGGCTCACCGCCGGCGACGTGGAGGGCGCGATGGCCGACTTCAGCTACGTCCTCGACCTGGAACCGGAGTTCCTCGACGCCTACATCAACCGAGCCGGGCTCCACCTCGAACTGGGCGACCCGGACTCCGCGCTGCGCGACGCCCAGGCGGGTCTGCTGCTGGACCCGGACTGCGCCCACCTGCACGCCGTGGTCGGCCAGGTGCTGGCCGAACGCAAGGACCACGCGGACGCCGAGGCCGCGTACGACCGCGCGCTGGCCGCCGATCCCACGCTGGTCAGCGCGCTGTCCGGCCGGGCCGCCGTCCGCTACGAGACCGGCCGCCCGCAGGCCGCGCTCGACGATCTCACCCGCGCGGTGGAGCTCGACCCCGAGGACCCGGCCCTGCGCTACAACCGGGCGTTCCTCCACCAGGAGACCGGCGACTGGCGTCAGGCCCTGGCCGATCTGGAGCTGGCCGCCGCGCTGGCCCCGGAGGACGAGGACATCGCCGCCTCGCTGACGGACTGCCGGCGCTCGGCGGC
>JABFXP010000870.1 GCA_013361685.1 Catenulispora sp. | reverse complement strand
GGGGCCGCCTGGCACTCCCTGCGCACCGCCGGGCCCACCGCCATACCCGCCGGGCGCAGCAGCCCGGCCACCTTGCGGCACGCCCTGCCCCTGCGGCGGACGCTGCGGAGCCTGCTGATGCTGCCCCGGCTGGCGGTGCGCTCCGGGCGGCACGGCGCCGGAAACAGGAGCGGCGCCGGAGCCTGGCCCGTAAGAGCGGGGCCCGCCGCCGGCGCCGTCGGGGTCGGTTCCGAGGCCGGGATCGGTCGTCGTCTCGCTACTCACTCGGCCAAGCTACCGTCCTACTCCTCTTAGGTCTCCCCAGCCCCGCCATTTTTCGTAGGCGGGACCATATGTTCGATGGACGCAACGCTCGCGCTGTGCGCGTGGACGGACACGTAAAGGTACGAATAGCTGCTTTCGGCCACGTCGTCGCGACCCGCCAAACGGCTGTCACCCATCTGCCCGTATCACTCGGAGCGTCCCGACGTCCGCCGATCCGAGAAAACCCCGAATCAATGCCGGAGACGCCAGGCGGCGGCACCGATGCCCCGCATCGATGCCGCCGCCTTCGTTCAGCCGACTGCTGCCGACCTACTCCTCGCCGGAGTCCGAGTCCGAACCGGAGTCGGGCCCACCGTCGGCCCCGCCGTCAGAGTCGGTCCCCGACTCAGCCCCAGCTTCCGAACCGTCACCCTCAGCCGCCGGCCCCGATCCCTCCAGCACCGCCGCCAGCGCCGCGCCCTCGGCCGTCAGCGCCTCGCCCTCGAGGTCGACGGCCTCGTCGTCGACCGGGTCCGCGTTGCGCGCGATCGCCAGGACCGTGTCCCCCTTGCTGAGGTTTATCACCCGCACGCCCATGGTGTCCCGGGACGTCGGCCGCACCTCGGCGACCCGCGTCCGGATCACCCCGCCGCTGAGCGTGATGGCCATGACCTCGTCGCCCTCGTCCACGATCGTGGCGCCCACCAGGCCGCCGCGCTCGTCGACCGTCTTGGCGGCGATGACGCCCAGGCCGCCGCGGCCGCGCAGCGGGAACATGTCCACCGGCGTCCGCTTCCCGTAGCCGCCGGACGTGGCGGTGAACAGGAACGTCTCGGGCCGCACCACCGACATCGACAGCAGCTCGTCGTCCTCGCGGAAGCGCATCCCGATCACCCCGGAGGTGGCCCGGCCCATCGGCCGCAGCGCCTCGTCGGTGGCGGTGAACCGCAGCCCCTGCGCGCCCTTGGAGACCAGCAGCAGGTCGTCCTCGGGGGAGACCAGCTCGGCGGCGATCAGCTCGTCGTCCTCGCGCAGGTTGATGGCGATGACGCCGGCCGAGCGCGGCGAGTCGTAGTCCTTCAGCGGGGTCTTCTTGATCAGGCCGTTCTTGGTGGCCAGCACCAGATACGGCGTCTGCTCGTAGTCCCGCAGGTCCAGCACCTGTGCGATCTTCTCGTCGGGCAGGAACGCCAGCAGGTTCGCCACGTGCTGCCCGCGGGCGTCGCGTGCGGTGTCCGGCAGCTCGTGCGCCTTGGCCCGGTACACCCGGCCCTTGTTCGTGAAGAACAGCAGCCAGTGGTGCGTCGTGGTGACGAAGAAGTGGTCGACGATGTCGTCCTGCTTCAGCTGCGCGCCCTTGACGCCCTTGCCGCCGCGCTTCTGCGAGCGGTACAGGTCGGTCTTGGTCCGCCGGGTGTAGCCGCCGCGGGTGATCGTGACGACCACGTCCTCCTCGGGGATCAGGTCCTCGATGGACATGTCGCCCTCGTACGGCACCAGCTGCGAGCGCCGGTCGTCGCCGTACTTGTCGGCGATCGCCTGCAGCTCCTCGGAGACGATCTGCCGCTGCCGGGCCGGCGACTCCAGGATCGCGTTGTAGTCCGCGATCTTCGCCATCAGCTCGTTGTGCTCGGCCTCGATCTTCTGCCGCTCCAGGGCGGCCAGGCGGCGCAGCTGCATCTCCAGGATCGCGTTGGCCTGGATCTCGTCGATGGTGAGCAGCGAGATCAGGCCGGTGCGCGCCTCGTCGACCGTGGGCGAGCGCCGGATCAGCGCCACCACCTCGTCGATCGCGTCCAGCGCCTTGAGCAGGCCCTGCAGGATGTGGGCGCGCTCCTGGGCCTTGCGCAGCCGGAACCGGGTGCGGCGGACGATCACGTCGATCTGGTGCGTCACCCAGTGGCGGATGAACGCGTCCAGCGACAGGGTCCGCGGCACCTCGTCGACCAGGGCCAGCATGTTGGCGCCGAAGGAGTCCTGCAGCTGGGTGTGCTTGTACAGGTTGTTCAGCACGACCTTGGCGACGGCGTCCCGCTTGAGCACGATCACCAGGCGCTGGCCGGTGCGCGAGGAGGACTCGTCGCGCACGTCGGCGATGCCGGCGACCTTGCCGTCCTTCACCAGCTCGGCGATCTTCAGCGCCAGGTTGTCCGGGTTCACCTGGTAGGGCAGCTCGGTGACCACCAGGCACATCCGCCCGTTGATCTCCTCGGTGTTGACCACCGCGCGCATGGTGATCGAGCCGCGGCCGGTCCGGTAGGCCTCCTCGATGCCCCGGCGGCCGACGATCAGCGCGCCGGTGGGGAAGTCCGGGCCCTTGATCCGCTCGATCAGCGCTTCGAGCAGCTCCTCGTTGGTGGCCTGCGGGTTCTGCAGGAACCACTGGACGCCGTCGTTGACCTCGCGCAGGTTGTGGCTCGGGATGTTGGTGGCCATGCCGACCGCGATGCCGGTCGAGCCGTTCACCAGCAGGTTCGGGAACCGCGCCGGCAGCACGATCGGCTCGGTGGAGCGGCCGTCGTAGTTGGGGCGGAAGTCGACGGTCTCCTCGTCGATGTCCCGCACCATCTCCATGGCCAGCGGCGCCATCTTGCACTCGGTGTACCGCATGGCCGCGGCCGGGTCGTTGCCCGGGGAGCCGAAGTTGCCGTTGCCGTCGACCAGCGGCATCCGCATCGACCAGGGCTGGGCCAGCCGCACCAGGGTGTCGTAGATCGGGGAGTCACCGTGCGGGTGGTAGATACCCATGACTTCGCCAACGACGCGGGCGCACTTGTAGTAGCCGCGGTCGGGGCGGTAGCCGCCGTCGTACATCGCGTACAGCACCCGGCGGTGCACCGGCTTCAGGCCGTCCCGGACGTCCGGCAGCGCGCGCCCGACGATCACGCTCATCGCGTAGTCCAGGTACGAGCGCTGCATCTCGGTCTGCAGGTCGACCGGGTCGATCCGATCGTGCTGCGGCGTGGAGTCCACAGTTTCCGTGCTCAAATCTCAATCCTTCGCTTAAAGGAGAGGTCGTGCTCTCGTCAGGTCTTCGGCGGGGCCGGGTGCCCCGAAGGCGGGGCCTAGATGTCCAGGAACCTGACGTCCTTCGCGTTGCGCTGGATGAAGTTGCGCCGGGCCTCGACGTCCTCGCCCATCAGGACCGAGAACAGGTCGTCGGCCTGCGCCGCGTCGTCGAGCGTCACCTGCCGCAGGATCCGGTGCTCGCGGTCCATGGTGGTGACCCGCAGCTCCTCGGCGTTCATCTCGCCCAGGCCCTTGAAGCGCTGGACGGTCTCGTCCTTCATCCGCTTGCCGGCCGCGATGCCGGCTTCGAGCAGCTGGTCGCGCTCGCGGTCGGAGTAGGCGTAGTGGAAGTCGTTGTTGGTCCACTTCACCTTGAACAGCGGCGGCGCGGCCAGGTAGACGTGGCCCGCCTCGACCAGCGGCTTCATGAAGCGGAACAGCAGCGTCAGAAGCAGGGTGTTGATGTGGGCGCCGTCGACGTCGGCGTCCGCCATCAGGATGATCTTGTGGTAGCGCAGCCGGCTGATGTCGAAGTCGTCGTGCACGCCGGTGCCCAGGGCCGAGATCAGCGCCTGCACCTCGGTGTTCTGCAGCACCTTGTCGATCCGGGCCTTCTCGACGTTCAGGATCTTGCCGCGGATCGGCAGGATGGCCTGGGTCATCGGGTCCCGGCCCGAGCGCGCCGAACCGCCGGCGGAGTCACCCTCGACGATGAAGATCTCGGTCTTCGTCGGGTCGTTGGACTGGCAGTCGGACAGCTTGCCGGGCAGTGAGGTGGACTCCAGCAGCCCCTTGCGCCGGGTGAGCTCGCGGGCCTTGCGCGCGGCCATGCGCGCGGTGGAGGCCTGGACCGCCTTGCGGACCACCTCGCGGGCCTCGTTCGGGTTCTCCTCCAGCCACTCGCCGAGCTTCTCGTAGGTCAGGCGCTGCACGAACGCCTTGGCCTCGGGGTTGCCCAGCTTGTCCTTGGTCTGGCCCTCGAACTGCGGCTCGGCCAGCTTCACCGAGATGATCGCGGTCAGGCCCTCGCGGATGTCCTCGCCGGCGAGGTTGTCGTCCTTGTCCTTCAACAGCTTCTGGTCGCGCGCGTACTTGTTGATGAGCGTGGTCATCGCCGCGCGGAAGCCCTCTTCGTGGGTACCGCCGCCGTGGGTGTTGATGTTGTTGGCGAAGGTGTAGATGGACTCCGAGTACTGGCTGTTCCACTGCAGCGCGACCTCGGCGGCGAGGGTCTTGTCCTTGTCCTCGCCCTCCACCTCGATGACGTTCGCGTGCACCGGCTCGCCCTTGCGGGCGTTGATGTGCCGCACGAAGTCGGCGATGCCGCCCTCGGCGTGGTACTTCACCGAACGCTGCTCGCCGTTCTCGTCCCGGAACTCCGGGCGCTCGTCGGTGAGCGAGATCGTCAGGCCCTTGTTGAGGAACGCCATCTCCTGGAAGCGCCGGGAGAGCGTCTCGAAGGAGTAGGTGGTGGTCTCGAAGATGCCGGCGTCGGCCCAGAAGACCGTGGTGGTGCCGGTGTCCTCGGCGACGCCGCCCTTGCGCACCTCGGACTCCGGGACGCCGTGCTTGTAGGCCTGGTTCCAGACGTGGCCGTCGGTGTGCACTTCCACCTCGACCCGGGTGGACAGCGCGTTCACCACCGAGACGCCGACACCGTGCAGACCGCCGGAGACCTTGTAGCCGCCGTCGCCGAACTTGCCGCCGGCGTGCAGGATGGTCATCACGACCTCCAGCGCCGACTTGCCGGTCTTGGTGTTGGTGCCCACCGGGATGCCGCGGCCGTTGTCGACGACCTTCACGCCGCCGTCGGCCAGCAGGGTCACCTCGATGGTGTCGGCGAACCCGGCCATCGCCTCGTCGACGGAGTTGTCGACGATCTCGTACACCAGGTGGTGCAGTCCGCGCTCACCGGTGGAGCCGATGTACATGCCCGGCCGCTTGCGGACGGCTTCCAGCCCTTCCAGGACGCTGATCGAGTCGGCGTTGTAGGTGCCATCAGAGCTTGGGGTGCTACCCCCGGTCGGTTCTACGTCCGCCACGGCGCGCTGGCCCTTTCTCAAAGCACGGCCCGGTACTCGGAGCGCGCCACGGGGGAAGGAACCAGCCCGGCAGTCGCGGCCCGACGCGAGCCGCGAAGGGGAAGACTTACGAGCTCTATTCTACCCTGCCCGACCGACGAAAGTGGCCCTCCTAGGGCCCTGCGAGGCCTCCAGAGACATTTTTTGCCCGTCTTTGAAGACCCCCTATGCGAGGCCATCTGAAAGACGCTCACAGGACCGTCCGGCACGGTCTGAGGATGCGAGGGGGTGATTGTCACAGGTATAGACCGGTATAGCACCCGGGTCCGACAGCCGTCATCCCTGCCCGGAGCGGGGTTGTGGCTGTTGGGACGGAAGGCGGTTCACGAAACGGTCGCGACCGATGCGCAGGGATGCCGACGGTCGCTGCGACGCTTTGTAGCAGAACTGATGCGATGCGCCATGGCGGGGCGGGCGACGGGTGGGCGAATCGTGGCGAATCAGCCACGGATCGCCCCGGAACCGGGTGGCCGACCGGTCGGCGAGCGGCCAGACACGGGGTCAGCGTCCGCCGGGGCCGACCACCTTCAACGTCGCGATCGCGCCGGCGGTGTCCCGGCCGCCGTGCGCCGACCGTGAGGTGCCCAGCGCCTCGTTCAGCCGGGCCAACAGCTGCGGAGCCATCAGGCGCAGTTCGGTCGCCCAGGCCGTCGAGTCCGTACGGACGGTCAGCACGCCGTCGTTGAACTCCACCGGCGTGCAGTGCGCGGCGATGTGGCCGCCGACGATCTCCCCCCAGCGGCCCATCACCCCGCCGACGGCGGCCGGGACGGTCCAGCCGCGGTCTTCGATCAGCCGCGGGATGGCCGCCGACAACAGCTGGGGATCGCGTTCGTCCGGGCCGGATCCCGAACGCTGGCCGGGCGTCGACGTGCGACGGCGGCCACCGGTCCAGCCGGCGCCGCCGTCCCGGCCCCGGGACCGGGCCGCGGCCAGGGCGGCACGGGCCAGGTCCATTCCGGATTCGGAGCCCGGGCCGGACCGCCCGGAGGCGCCGGAGCTCCCGGAGCCCTCGCCGTTCCCGTTGTCCACAGGCTGTGGATTCACGCCGCCGTCACCAGCCCTGCGGCGACCGCGAACTTCTGGCCGGCCAACTGCGGCGGCACGTCGGCCTCCACCGCCGCGGTGATGAGCACCTGGTCCGCACCGGACACCCGCTCGGCCAGCCGCCGCCGGCGCTTGGCGTCGAGCTCGGCGAAGACGTCGTCGAGGATCAGGACCGGCTCGCCGCCGGCGGAGCCGTCCGAGCGCAGCAGATCGTAGGAGGCCAGCCGCAGGGCCAGCGCGTACGACCAGGACTCGCCGTGGCTGGCGTACCCGCGGGCCGGCATGGCCTCCCCGGCGCCCGACGTGAGCTCCAGCAGCATTTCGTCACGGTGCGGTCCGACCAGGGTGATGCCGCGCTCCAATTCGTTACCGCGCGCCTCGCCGAGGGCCGCCAGGAACTGTTCCGTTAGGGCCGCGACCGCGGGGTCCGGCTCCGGCGCGATCGTCGACCGGTAGCCGATGGAGGTCGAGCCGCCCTCGGCGATCTCGGCATAACACTTGTCCACAAGTGGGGACAGCGCCGTGATGAGCGCCAGCCGGGCGGCCACCAGCTCCGACCCGGCCAGCGCCAGGTGGTGGTCCCAGGCGTCCAGCGTCGACATGTTGGGACCGGAGGTCTTGTTACGGCGCGCCATGGCGGCCGTGCGCAGCAATGTGTTCCGTTGTTTCAGGACCCGGTCGTAGTCGGCGCGCACCCCGGCGAACCGCGGCCAGCGCGCGACCAGCAGCTCGTCCAGGAACCGGCGCCGCTCGCCCGGGTCGCCCTTGACCAGCGACAGGTCCTCCGGCGCGAACAGCACGGTGCGCAGCACGCCCAGCACCTCCCGCGGCCGCGACACCGGATTGCGGTTCAGCCGCGCGCGGTTCGCCCCGCCGGGGTTCAGCTCGATCTCCACCAGCTGGGTCCGGCCCTCGCGCTCGACGTTCGCGCGCACTATGGCCCGCGGCGCGCCGAAGCGCACCAGCGGCTGGTCGGTGGCCACGCGGTGGCTGTCCAGGGTGGCGAGGTAGCCGATCGCCTCGACCAGGTTGGTCTTCCCCTGCCCGTTGGGGCCGACGAACGCGGTGACGCCGCCCTCGAGCGCGAGCTCGAGGGCGGCGTAGGAGCGGAAATCCGCCAGCGACAGATGCGTGACCCGCAACGTAGTCCTTCGCTCAGTCCTTGTGGACGGCGTGGCCGCCGAACTGGTTGCGCAGCGCCGCGACCGCCTTCATCTGCGGCGAGTCCTCCTGCCGCGAGGTGAAGCGGGCGTACAGCGAGGCGGTGATCGCCGGGGTCGGCACGGCCATGTCGATGCCGGCCTCCACGGTCCAGCGGCCCTCTCCGGAGTCGTCGGCGTAGCCGCGGATGCCGGACAGGTGCTCGTCCTCGTCCAGGGCCCGCACCAGCAGGTCCAGCAGCCAGGAGCGGATGACCGTGCCCTCCTGCCAGGAGCGGAAGACCTCGCGGACGTTGGTCACCTGCGGGGCGGCCTCCAGCAGCTCCCAGCCCTCGGCGAAGGACTGCATCATGCCGTACTCGATGCCGTTGTGGACCATCTTCGAGAAGTGACCCGCGCCGACCGCGCCGGCGTGCACGAAACCGCTGTCGCCCTCGGGCTTGAGCGCGTCGAAGATCGGCTGCACCCGGGCGACGGCGTCGGCCTCGCCGCCGACCATCAGCGCGTAGCCGTTCTCCAGGCCCCAGACGCCGCCGGAGACGCCGGCGTCGACGAAGCCCACGCCCTTGGTCTTCAACAGCTCGGCGTGCTTGATGTCCTCGGTCCAGCGCGAGTTGCCGCCGTCCACCACCAGGTCGCCGACGGACAGCAGATCGGCCAGCTCGGTGACCGTGGCGTCGGTGGCCTCGCCGGCCGGCACCATGACCCACACCACACGCGGCGCCTGCAGCGTCTGGACCAGTTCCTTCAGCGAGCCGACGTCGGCCAGCTTGGGGTCGCGGTCGTAGCCGACGACGGTGTGACCGGCGCGGCGCATGCGCTCGCGCATGTTGCCGCCCATCTTGCCCAGGCCGACAAGACCGATCTCCATGGTCTGTTCCTTCTTCCCTACATCACCTGATCGAGTTGTCAGCTATGACACTACGGCGCTCGCCTCAGGCGTGCTTTCCGGGTCAGCCCGCGGACTGACCGGGAACACGCAGCGGCATCATCAGGTAACGGAATTCCTCCAGCGGCGCGGCGTCCAGGGCCGGGCGGCCCATCAGCACCGCGGGCTTGCTGGCGACCGTGAACGACAGCTGGGCGTACTGGGTGTCGATCACGTGCAGGCCGTCGAGCAGGAAGGCCGGGTTGAACGACACGCTGATGTCGTCGCCGTCGAGCACGGCGTCCATGGCTTCGGAGGCCTGCGCCTCGTCGCCGGCGCCGGCCTCGAGGGTGACCTCGCCCTGGGTGAAGGCGAGCTTGATCGGGGAGGTCCGGTCGGCCACCAGGGAGACGCGCTTGGCGGCCTCCAGGAACGGCGCGGTCTCCACGGTCGCGGTGATGTTGTACTCGTTCGGGAACAGCGAGCGGTACTTCACGAACTCGCCGGACAGCAGCCGGGAGGTCATCCGGCGCGCACCCTTGCCGCCGCTGCTGGCGCCCTCGCCGGACTCGAAGCCGATCAGTCCCTCCCCGGCGTCGCCGGAGGACAGCGCCAGGGTGACCCAGTCGCCGCCGGTGAGCGCCTTGGCCGTGTCGGCCAGGATCTTGGAGGGGATCAGCGCGGTCGCCGACATGTCCTGCTGCTCGGGCTTCCACTCCAGCTCGCGGACGGCCAGCCGGAAGCGGTCGGTGGCGACCAGGGTGATCTTCTCGCCCTCGATCTCGACCCGGATGCCGGTGAGCATGGGGATGGTGTCGTCGCGGCCGGCCGCGATGGCCACCTGGGACACCGCCGAGGCCAGCCCGGCGGCGGTGACCGCGCCGGTGGCGGTCGGCATGGTCGGCAGCGCCGGATAGTCCTCGACCGGCAGGGTCTGCAGGGTGAAGCGGGAGGAGCCGCAGGACAGCAGCACCTTCGAGCCCTCGGTGGCGAACTCCACCGGGCGGTTGGGCAGCGACTTGGCGATGTCGGCCAGCAGCTTGCCGTGGATCAGGATGCGGCCGGGCTCGGTGACGTCGGCGGTGATGTCGGCGCGCGAGGAGACCTCGTAGTCGAAGCCGGACAGGGTGACCGAGCCCTCGGATCCGTCGCCCTCGACGGCTTCGAAGACCAGACCGGCCAGCACCGGTGCGGCCGGGCGGCTGGGCAGGGACCGCGCAGTCCATGCCACGGCCTCGGAAAGGACGTCGCGCTCTACCCGGAACTTCACCGGACACCGCCTCCTGCTTGCTTGCCACTCGTCGGAACCAGCGTCCCATCATGCCGTGGCCGACCCACAGGCTGTGAATCGTGCCGGTGTGAATCGTGTCGGCATGTCGGGAGGTTCCAGTGTGCCCCAAGCAGGCCCGTCGGCGGGTTGAAACCGCGACAGAGCGGGAAGGGTTGTCAGTGCCACCTGGAAGAGTGAATCCGTCTCCGTGGCCTTAGGACGTCCGATAAGTGGTCCGCAGGTTTTCCACAGATGTGGGCCGAACTGATTCAGATCGGCGTCCGAAGCTATCTGTGGTCGTAGTAGTAGTAGGGGCTGTGGATACTGTGGATAACCGGTCTTCGGGCAGGTCAACCCTATTTTGTTAGTCCACATTGCTTGTGCACGGAACTGTGGAAAACAATTCATCTCTGGGGATAACTCCCCGGTATCCACACGTCCACTCAGTTACGCACAGCGTTGTCCACAGGTTATCCCCAGTTTTCCCCCGCCTTTTCCCCAGGCAGCCCGAATCGCCGGCTGCGCCGAGTGGGGTACTTGTCGAACCTGCCGAACGTCGGGCCTTCGGGCGTCTCCTTAGCGACATAGAGCTCTGAAGCGGACATGCAGGACATTAGTCGACAAGGAGCTATGAAAGGTGGGAGGTCGGGATCAAGGATCTCCGGCGTGTCGGGTCACCGGCGCGTCGGGCCCGTCAAAAAGGCCCCCCGGCGTCGTTCACGCGCGGGGGACCTGGGGACCGACCGGGGGCCGAAGGGTCAGCCGGACTGCTTGATCCGGTTGGTCAGCTCGGTGACCTGGTTGAAGATGGCGCGCCGCTCCGGCAGCAGCGAGCGGATCTTGCGGTCGGCGTGCATCACCGTGGTGTGGTCCCGGCCGCCGAAGGCCTGCCCGATCTTCGGCAGGGAGAGGTCGGTGAGCTCACGGCACAGATACATGGCGATCTGCCGTGCGGTGACCAGGATGCGGCTGCGGGAGGTGCCGCACAGGTCCTCCATGGTGATGCCGAAGTACATGGCGGTCTGGGCCATGATCGTGGAGACCGTGATCTCCGGCCCGGCCGCGTCCGGCACCAGGTCCTTCAGCACGATCTCGGCCAGCGACAAGTCGACAGGCGCCCGGTTCAGCGAGGCGAACGCGGTGACCCGGATCAGCGCGCCCTCCAACTCCCGGATGTTGGTCGAGATCTTCGAGGCGATGAACTCCAGCACCTCTGGCGGCGCGTTCAAGCCCTCCTGCTGGGCCTTCTTGCGCAGGATCGCGATCCGGGTCTCCAGCTCGGGGGGCTGGATGTCGGTGATCAGGCCCCACTCGAAGCGCGAGCGCAGCCGGTCCTCCAGCGTGTTCAGCTGCTTGGGCGGCCGGTCGCTGGAGATGACGATCTGCTTGGAGGCGTTGTGGAGGGTGTTGAAGGTGTGGAAGAACTCCTCCTGGGTCCCCTCCTTGTTCTCCAGGAACTGGATGTCGTCGACCATCAGGATGTCGACGTCGCGGTAGCGGCGGCGCAGCAGGTCGCCCTTGCCGTCGCGGATCGCGTTGATGAAGTCGTTGGTGAACTCCTCGGTGGAGACGTAGCGCACCCTGGTCTGCGGGTACAGGTTGCGCGCGTAGTGGCCGATCGCGTGAAGCAGGTGGGTCTTGCCCAGACCGGAGTCGCCGTAGATGAACAGCGGGTTGTAGGCCTTGGCCGGGGCCTCGGCGACCGCGACCGCCGCGGCGTGCGCGAACCGGTTGCTGGAGCCGATGACGAAGGTCTCGAAGACGTACTTCTCGTTCAGCTTGGCGTGCTGGGCCTTGGCGCTGGTGTCCTCGACCGAGGACCGGGCCCCCGGGCTGCCGGTGGACAGCGCCACGGTGGCCGCTATCGGGTCGCTGGCCTCGGCCGGGGGTTCGGAGATCCGCGGCGGCGGCATGCCGATGCCGCCGGCCATGGGCCGGGAGGACTCGGGGGAGAAGGCCGGGGTCTGCGCGGGGTAGCCGGGCTGGCGGTTGTGCGCCTCGGCGGCCGCGCTGGTCACCGGGGGCGGCGTCCAGTGGTTCGGCGCGGGGGCGGCCTGCTGCGGCACCAGGCCGGCCGCCGGGACCGGGTTCGCGGCCGGGGCGGCGGGCGCGGCGGCCGGGGCCGGCTGGTTCTCCAGCGTCTTGTCGACGAACAGGCTGAACTTCTTGATGTCCCCGCCGAGTACAGCTGTGAGATGCGCCATGAGCATCGGCTCGAGTCGCTGCTCCAGGTAGTTCTTGGAGAACTCGTCCGGCACCGCGAGCACCACGGTGTCCCCGATCACCGCCACCAGGTGCGGGATCATGAGGAAGGCCTGCTCGCTCTTGGTGAGCGACTCGTCGGCTTCGACGCGGGCCACGAACTCCGGCCACAGGGCCTTCGGGTCGCCGGGAGCGGCCGGCGGGACCGGGGCGGGGGTGTAGCCTTGCGGGTCGGACACGGCCGCGGCTCCTTCTGTGCTGTCAGCGGGTGGGTCTGGGCCGCGGTCGGCCGCACGTTTCCACAGGCTTTCCACAGGTCGTGCACAGTGGTTGTGCACTGGTCCGGGACAGCGCGGGCAGTGGCCGCGTAGGTCATCGTATCTGTCGTTTTCACTGGTCCCGCGCCTGTCGAAGGCTTCGGGTCCTCACAAAATGCGACCCGCCACCTCCGCGCGGCGGTCCGCCGACCGTAGCCGGTGGCCCCGGTTATCCACAAGTGCGGCAGCCCTGTGGATAATAGCCGTCGCGGGTGTCCCGCCGGGCGGGCCGACCTCGGGTTTGACCCTTCCGGGTGGCGGCACGTACCGTAAGCAGGTCGAGAAGTCGATTGCCGATGCCGCACGTCTGTGCCACCCAAGGCCAGAGCGCGCGTCTTTGAATATGGCGCCCGACCCACTCCTTCGACAGCTAGAAGCCATCAAGCAGTGAGCCGCCCTGAAGGGCGCCAACGACACAGCGGAGCCCCCAGTGAGCAAGCGCACCTTCCAGCCGAACAACCGCCGCCGCGCCAAGACCCACGGCTTCCGGCTCCGTATGCGGACCCGCGCGGGCCGCTCCATCCTGGCCAACCGCCGTGCCAAGGGCCGTCGCGAGCTGTCGGCCTGAGCCGCCGCGAGCAGATAGGGCCGCGCCGTGCTGTCCTCCGCCCATCGGATGCGGAGGTCGACGGACTTCGGTGCGGCGGTGCGCGGCGGTCGGCGGGCCGGCCGGTCCACCCTCGTCGCGCACCTGGCAGTCCCGTCCGACCCCCGAACCCCCGCTGACGCCCCGGTGCTCGCGGGTTTCGTGGTGAGCAAGGCCGTGGGTCCGGCGGTGGTGCGGACCGCGGTCAAGCGGCGACTGCGGCACCTGGTCCGGTCTAGGCTGGAATTGCTGCCCCCCGGGTCGCGCCTGGTGGTCCGGGCGCTGCCGGCGGCCGCCACCGCGGACTCCGCGGCGCTCGGCGCCGACCTGGACTCCGCCCTGCGGAAGTTATTGCGATGAAGTACCTCCTGATGGGCCTGATCCGGCTCTACCAGATCGTTCTGAGCCCCATGGTCAACTGGCGGGGGCCGGTCTGCCGATACGAGCCCTCCTGTTCGCACTACGGCTATGAGGCCGTGAAGGTGCACGGAGCGATCAAGGGCGGCGGCATGGCCGCGTGGCGGGTGCTGCGGTGCAACCCGTGGAGCGCGGGCGGCTACGATCCAGTGAAGCCCCGCGAACCCCGGGGCGCCAAGAAAGGCCGCCGGGCGCGGAACCTCTCGGACACCGAGACGAGTTCCCCCGGTGGTGACACACAGACTTCCGACCGGACTGAAAAGGTCGGTATGACCACCAAGCCGGCCCGCGACGCGGTCCGGCCCGACCTGATGTCCAGCCGAGGAGCGCGATCGTGATCGACACAATCCTCTCGCCGATCATCTGGGCCACCAGCTTCGTCATGATGCTGTGGCACCGGGCGTTCGGGGCGATTTTCGGCAGCGACTCCTCGGCGTCCTGGGTGCTGTCGATCATCTTCTTGACGATCACCATCCGCGCGGCGATGATCCCGCTGTTCCGCAAGCAGATCAAGTCGATGCAGAACATGCAGCGACTCCAGCCGCAGATCCAGGCTCTGCAGAAGAAGTACAAGCTCGACAAGCAGAAGCTTCAGCAAGAGATGATGAAGCTGTACAAGGACAACGGGACCTCCCCGTTCGCCTCGTGCATGCCGATCCTGCTGCAGACGCCGTTCTTCATGGGCCTGTACCGGGTGCTGAGCCACGTGGCCTCCGGCAGCGCGGTCGGCGCGTTGTCCGCGTCCGACTCGCAGAGCGCGATGCACGCCTCGTTCTTCGGGGCCCCGCTGTCGCTGAGCTTCCTGCACCACACCTCGGCGCAGATGGCCAAGATCGGCGTCACCTCGGTGACCAACCTGCAGGTCGTCGCGATCATCATGGCGGTCATCTACGCCACGTCGCAGTTCCTGACGCAGCGCATGATGATGGCCAAGAACACCAACCTGGACAACTCCGTCCCGAACCCGATGATGCAGAGCCAGAAGATCATGCTCTACGTCATGCCGTTCGGCATGCTGTTCTTCAGCCTGAACGTCCAGATCGGTGTCGTGCTCTACCTGATGACCACCAACGTGTGGACCATCGGCCAGCAGTTCTACACCCTGCGCAACTCCCCCATGCCCGGCAGCCAGGCCGAGAAGGAGATGCTGGCCCGCCGCAAGGCCAAGGAGGAGCGCAAGCAGCAGGAGCTGATCGCCAAGGACCCGGAGAAGGCCAGGGAACTGGCCGGGGCGAACGGGTCGACCCAGGACAAGGTGCCGGTCTCGCGACAGCGCCAGCAGCCGGTCCGCACCACTCGTAGCAAGCGCAAGAAGTAGAGGAGTCCCACTCCCATGAGCGACACCACCGCGGTGACCGAGGCCGAGACCTCCGAGCCGGGCCTTTCCGCGGCCGCGGAGCAGACCGCCGAGGTCGAGGCGGGCGAGCAGGCCGACAAGCCGGCCGAGACCCAGGCCGAGCGGATCGCCCGCCTGGAGCGCGAGGGCGACATCGCCGCCGACTATCTGGAGGGCCTGCTCGACATCGCCGATCTGGACGGGGACATCGACATGGACGTCGAAGGCGATCGGGCCTCGGTGTCCATCGTCGGCGGCAAGCTGTCGCACCTGGTCGGCGGCGAGGGCGAGGTGCTGGACGCGCTGCAGGAGCTGACCCGGCTGGCGGTGCTGCGGGAGACCGGCGAGCGGTCCCGGCTGATGCTGGACATCGACGGGCACCGGGCCACCCGGCGCTCGGAGCTGACCCGGATCGGCACCGAGGCGGCGCGCAAGGTGGCCGAGTCCGGGGAGCCGGTGAAGCTCTCCGCGATGTCGCCGTTCGAGCGCAAGGTGGTGCACGACGCGGTCGCGGCGGCCGGGCTGCGCAGCGAGTCCGAGGGCGAGGAGCCGAACCGCTGCGTCGTGGTCCTGCCCGCGCTGTCACCGTCGGTCTGAGCGCCGAGCTGGGACATAGTGGAGACATGCGACCCTCTTCGTCCGACCCCGGCTCCCCCGGCGGCGACCCGCCCGAACTGATGTTGGGACCGGCGCCGGAGGCGGTCGGCCCGGTCTTCGGGGACCGGGCCGCCGCCGCCGGCCGCTACGCCGAGATCCTGGCCGGTCCCGGGGTGACCCGCGGTCTGCTGGGGCCGCGCGAGGTGCCCCGGCTGTGGGAGCGGCACATCCTGAACTGCGCGGTGGTCGGCGACCTGCTGCCCGCCGACATCGCGGTGTGCGACGTCGGCTCCGGCGCCGGCCTGCCCGGCATCGTGCTGGCGCTGGCCCGGCCGGACCTGTCGGTGACCCTGCTGGAGCCGCTGCTGCGCCGCACCCTGTTCCTGGACGAGGTGATCCAGCTGCTGGGGCTGGACAACGTGCGCGTGCTGCGCGGCCGGGCCGAGGAGTTCGCCGGCAAGGAACGGTTCGACGTGGTCACCTCGCGGGCGGTGGCGCCGCTGGACCGGCTCGCGGGGTGGTCGCTGCCGCTGCTGCGCTCCGGGGGCGAGATGGTGGCGCTCAAGGGCGGCTCGGCCGAGGCCGAACTCGCCGAGAGCGCGGACCTGCTGGCCAAGCTCGGCGCGACGCGGTGGAGCGTGGAGACGGTCGGCGCCGGGGTCGTCGAGCCGCCGACGACGGTGATCCGGGTCGGGATCGATCAGGAGCTCCAGGTGCGGAGCGCGAAGAAGGCGCGGTCGAAGAGTCGGCGGCCTGGGCGCTGAGTCCGGAACGGAAGCCGGCTACGAAGGACAACGTTTCCCGTGAAACCGACCCATGTTTCACGTGAAACTTCATAATGAGGGCGATGTTTCACGGGAAACACCGCCCTTCGTTCGTTCTCGAGGCAGCGAGTACGGCAGACTGTTGGTTCGTAGCTTTCTTGAGCACAGACTTCCGCGTGTCCCATGACAGGAGTCCTTCTGTGGCCGCACCCGGCAACGAACACCGAGAGCACCAGGGGGTCGACCCGCTGCTCGCGCAGTCAGTGGTGGACAGCCTGAACGACGAGCCGTATTACCCCGCCGGGACCACAGACGTCATGGCCGCCCCGCCGGTGGCCCTCGAATACGAGTCCGGACACGTTCCCGCGGGAGCCACTCCCTCCGCACACCTGCAGGTACCGCACATGCCGCCTTCTTCCATTCCCGCCCAGGGGCCGGCCGCCAACGACGCCGACACCCCGATCGCCCGCCAGGCCGCCGCCGCCATAGAAGCGCTGTCCGGTGTGACCAGACTGCCCAGGCCCGACAAGACCCGGGTGCTCGTCGTCGCCAACCAGAAGGGCGGCGTCGGCAAGACCACGACCACGGTGAACCTGGCCGCCTCGCTGGCCCAGGCCGGCGCCAACGTGCTCGTGATCGACCTGGACCCGCAGGGCAACGCCTCGACCGCGCTGTCCGTGGAGCACCACGCCGACGTGCCCTCGGTGTACGACGTGCTCATCGAGCGCTACACCATGGACGAGGTGGTGCAGCAGGTCCCCGAGATCCCGAACCTCTACTGCTGCCCGGCGACCATCGACCTGGCCGGCGCCGAGATCGAACTCGTCTCGATGGTGGCCCGGGAGAGCCGGCTGTCCAAGGCTCTGTCGGCCTACCAGAAGCAGATGGACTACATCCTCATCGACTGCCCGCCCTCGCTCGGCCTGCTGACGGTCAACGCGATGGTGGCCGGCGCCGAGGTGCTGATCCCGATCCAGTGCGAGTACTACGCGCTGGAGGGGTTGAGCCAGCTGCTGCACAACATCGAGCTGATCCGCGGGCACCTGAACCCGGACCTGCACGTCTCCACCATCCTGCTCACCATGTACGACTCCCGCACCCGGCTGTCCACCGAGGTCGCCGAGCAGGTGCGCACCCACTTCCCGAACGAGGTGCTGTCCTCGGCCATCCCGCGCTCGGTGCGGGTCTCCGAGGCCCCCTCCTACGGCCAGACCGTGATGACCTGGGACCCGGTGTCCACCGGCGCCATCGCCTACCGCGACGCCGCCCGGGAGATCGCCGAGCGCGGCGCGTCGCGGGTCCCGATGGACGGCATGAACGATTTCCGCGCCGACATCGAGTACGGTGGGGCGTCCCTGCACAGCGGTGGGCAGTGAGCAGCACGATGGGAGAGCAGTGGTGAGCAGCAGCCGACGCGGACTGGGCAAGGGCCTGGGTGCCCTGATCCCCACCGGTGCCCCGCCCTCGATACTGTCCGAGAAGACCCGGGCGGAGTCGGCGAACGCTCCAGCCAACGGGGATGTTTCACGGGAAACCGCGACCGATGTTTCCCGTGAAACATCGGTCGCGACGGCGGCCCCGCGCACCGCGCTGGGGACCCTGCCGATCGAGACCGACCGCGCTGACGAAGGCGTGAGCCTCCCGACGGTGACGGCCACGGTCCCGGCTCCCGCTGTCAGCCCCGAGGTCTCCGCGGTCCTGCCGGACGGCCTGATGCCGGTGCCGGGAGCCTCGTTCGCCGAGATCCCGCACGTCCAGATCCGGATGAACCCGGTGCAGCCGCGCACGGAGTTCGACGAGGACGCGCTGGCCGAGTTGGCCGCCTCGATCCGGGAAGTCGGACTGCTGCAGCCGATCGTGGTCCGGACGCTGCCCGAGCCCGACGGGGAGCACCGCTACGAGCTCATCATGGGTGAGCGTCGCTGGCGGGCCACCCAGGAAGCCGGACTGGAGGCGATCCCGGCCATCATCCGGGACACCCGCGACGACCGGATGCTGCTGGACGCGCTGCTGGAGAACCTCCAGCGGGCCCAGCTGAACCCGCTCGAAGAGGCCGCCGCCTACGACCAGCTTCTGAAGGACTTCGACTGCACGCACGAGGTGCTGGCGGTCAAGGTGGGCAAGTCCCGCCCGCACGTGACCAACACCCTGCGGCTGCTGACCCTGCCCTCGGGCATCCAGCGCCGGGTCGCCGCCGGCGTCATCTCCGCCGGGCACGCCCGCGCGCTGCTCGGCCTGAAGTCGGTCGAGCACCAGGAGGAGATCGCCGCCCGGATCGTGAAGGAGAACCTCTCGGTCCGCGCGGTGGAGGAACTGGCGGGGATGGGCCGGTGGGACTCCGCCGCGCTGGACGCCGCGCTGAGCCAGACGCCGGAGGACTACCTCGATTTCAGCGACAAGCCGAAGGGCAAGCGGATCCGCTCGGGCAGCCGGACGCCGATCCTGGAGGAGTACGGCCAGCGGCTGTCGGACCGGCTGGAGACCCGGGTGAAGGTCGACATCATGCAGAAGCGGGGCCGGATCACCATCGAGTACGCCGGGATAGAGGATCTGAAGCGGATCGCGAAGGCGATCCTGGGAGAGTAGAGCGATGTTTCACGGGAAACCGTGAAACGACGAAGGCCCGGCGGATCCCGCCGGGCCTTCGTCGTTTCACGCCAGAACATGGCGATGTTTCACGGGAAACATGGGTGAGGAGGGAGCAGCCGGATGGCCGCGCATTGGGACCGGGTCTATCGGGAGAAGGACTGGAGGGATGTCAGCTGGTTCCAAGATGACCCGCAGGTGTCGACAGCCCTCATCGAGCAGTCCGGAATCGGCTGGGACGCGGCGATCATCGATGTCGGTGGCGGCGCCTCGGTGCTGGGCCTGCAGCTGCTGGCGGCAGGCTTTCGAGATGTGACGCTGCTCGACGTCGCCGAGTCGGCGGTGGCGACGGCCCGGGACGAGCTCGGTTTCACGGGAAACACGGTCACGGCCGACGTCACCCGTTGGCAGCCGCGGCGGCGCTATCGGCTGTGGCACGATCGCGCCATCTTCCACTTCCTGACAGCGGCCGCGGATCGCGAAGCGTATCGCTGGACTCTGGAAGCCGCGATCGACCCTGACGGCTGGATGGTGCTGGGGACGTTCGCGGCCGATGGTCCGGAGCAGTGCTCGGGGCTGCCGACCGCCCGCCACGATGCCGACGCTCTCGCGGCTGAGTTCCCCGGCTGGCAGGTGGTCGCGACTCGGCGCGAGGAACATCGGACTCCGTGGGGTGCGGTGCAGCCTTTCACGTGGCTGCTGCTGCGTCATGTTTCCCGTGAAACATGACGCCAGGCTCCGCGAACCGAGCCATGTTTCCCGGGAAACAGCAGTCGATCCCCGCAACTCCCCAGGTTCAAGGTGTTGCGGGGATCGTCAGGACTCACTGTTTCACGGGAAACATCGCTCATGGTTTCCCGTGAAACATCGCTACGCGGCGAGGACCGCCTGAACCAGATCGCGGTAGAGCACGCCGAGGTCGAGATCCGCGGCGCCGGCCGCGAGCGGCAGCAGGCTGGTCTCGGTGAGGCCGGGGGCGACGTTCACTTCGAGGAACCAGGGCGTCCCGTCGGCGTCGAGGATCAGGTCGGTGCGGGAGATCCAGGACAGGCCCAGCACGTTGTGCGCCTGGATGGCCAGGTCCTCGACCACCTTCGTCTCGTCGGCGGTGAGGCGGGCCGGGGCGAAGAACTCCGTCATACCGGCGGTGTAGCGGGCCGCGTAGTCGTAGATGCCGGAATCGGCGACGATCTCGACCGGCGGCAGGGCGCGGGGGCCGTCGCCGGTGTCGACCACGGACACGGCGATCTCCCGGCCGGAGACGTGCCGCTCGATCAGGGCGGTCTCGTCGTAGGCGAAGCAGGCGACCATCGCGGCCGGCAGTTCCTCGCGGCTGTGCACAGCGGCCGCGCCGAGGGACGATCCGCCGCGGGCCGGCTTCACGAACAACGGCAGCGGGAGTGCGGCGGCGACGGTGTCCAGCACGGCCTGGGTGCCGAGGTCCCGGAAGGTGGTCTTGGGGATCGCGACCCAGTCCGGGGTCGCCAGTCCCGCGCCGCGGACCGCCTCCTTGGCCGACGGCTTGTCGAAGGCGCGGCGGCAGGCGGCTGGTGAGGAGCCGACGTACGGCAGGTCCAGCAGGGCCAGGATGCCCTGGATCGCGCCGTCCTCGCCGGTGGCGCCGTGCACCGTCGGGAAGACGGCGTCCGGGCGGTCGGTGAGCAGCGCGGGCAGCAGCGCCGCGTCGATGTCGCGGACTTGCACCTCGACGCCGGCTCCGCGCAGCGCCTCGGCGACGCGGCGGCCGGAGCGGATCGAGACGTCGCGCTCATGGCTGAGGCCGCCGGCCAGGACGACGACACGGCCCAGGTCGCTCATTGCAATCACTGTCCTTCTCCAGGGGTTCTTCGCGCCGGATCATGTCGGCACCGGCCAGGTGGATCCTCGGTCGTGTTTCCCGTGAAACATCGGCCTTCGGCGCCAGGGTCCACTGTTTCACGACCGACCGCGCCGGATGTTTCACGGGAAACACGGTGGCCGGAAGTCCCGGGCCGCGCCGATGTTTCACGGGAAACATCCGGCACGGGCGACCCTTGACGAGCCCGATGTTTCACGGGAAACCAGCCCGCGGCGGCCCGGCGGGGGCCATGTTTCACGGGAAACCAGGCGCGATGTTTCCCGTGAAACATCGCGCCTCCGGCTCGCACTACGCCAGATCCGGTCCGGGCGTGTCGATCGCCTCGCGGCTGTCGAGCGCTCGGGAGGCGTCGTGGCCGAAGGCCGCCCGCAGTTCCATCTCCTCGCGCAGCACATCGGCGAAGCGCCGCACGCCCTCGCGGATCCGCTCCGGGGTCGGGTAGCAGTACGACAGCCGCAGCGAGGAGGCCCCGAAGCCGTCGCCGTAGAAGCCGGTGCCCGGGACGTAGGCCACGCGGGCGGTGACCGCGCGGGGCAGCATCGCCTTGGAGTCCAGTCCCGGGGGCAGCGTGACCCAGACGTAGAAGCCGCCGGCCGGCTTGGTCCACGTGACACCGGCGGGCATCAGGTCGGACAGCGCGGACAGCGTCGCGTCGCGGCGTTCCCGGTACAGCTCGCGGAAGGCCTTGATCTGCTCCCGCCAGGGCTGGGTGGTCAGGTAGCGGGAGATCATCATCTGCGAGAAGGCCGGGGGACACAGGTCCGCGGCCTCGGCGGCCAGGGTCAGCTTCTCGCGGACCGCGTGCGGGGCCAGGGCCCAGCCGACGCGGAAGCCGGGGGCGAAGGTCTTGGAGAACGAGCCGAGGTAGATGACGTTCTCGGTGTCCAGGGAGCGCAGCGCCGGGTAGGTCTCGCCGTTGAACCCGAGCAGCCCGTAGGGGTTGTCCTCGAGGATGAGGATCCCGGCCTCGCGGCAGATCTGGACGATCTCCGGGCGCCGCTCGACCGCCATCGTGACGCCGGCCGGGTTGTGGAAGTTCGGGATCGTGTAGAGGAACTTGATGCGGCGGCCGGTGGCCTGGACCGAGGCGATGGCCGCCCGCAGGTTGTCCGGCACCAGGCCCTGGTCGTCCATCGCGACGTGGACCACCTGCGCCTGGTAGGAGGCGAAGACGCCGAGCGCGCCGACGTAGGAGGGGCCCTCGGCGAGGATGACGTCGCCGGGGTCGACGAAGATCCGGGTGACCAGGTCCAGGGCCTGCTGCGAGCCGACGGTGGCGATCACGTCGTCGGGGTGGCCCTCGACGTTCTCCAGCCGCATGATCTCGCAGATCTGCTCGCGCAGCGTCTCATCGCCCTGCGCTCCGCCGTACTGCATGGCGACCGTGCCGGACTCGCGGATCAGCTCCTCGGCGACGGTGGCGATGGAGTCCATCGGCAGCGCCGCGAGGTTCGGCATCCCGCCGGCCAGGGAGACCACCTCGGGCCGGGAGGCCACGGCGAACAGAGCTCGGATCTCCGATGCGGTCATCCCGCGGGTCCTGGCGGCGTAACGGTCGACGTACGAGTCGAGCCGTGAACCTGGACGCTGCGGGAGTTCCATGTCACTCCTCCTTGGAGCTGGAAGGTGGATGCGCCTGTCGCCCCCAAGTCAAGCAGGCCAGGCCATCATCGCGGGGGCCTGTCCGCCTTTTCGGTGACGTGTGACGGGACTAACATCGCCCCTGGCGGACGGTCGCCGGGCGAATGTTTCACGGGAAACATCGTCTCGCGGCCAGAAGGGGGAGCCGACGGATGTGGGAACGCATCGGCAGGGGAGCGCTACGCCTCACGCTCTGGTTCACCGGCGGCCTGCTCGCCGGCTTCGGCGGCGCGCTGTTCTGCCCGCACCGCCTCACCTGGGTCGACCGCGATCGCGCGCAGCCGCAGTACGGTCTCGGTGGCGCCCGACCCCAGCCGCCGCGCCCACGACGAGCTGATGGTCTCCAACTCCGTGTGGGGCACCAGGCGGACGTCGGCCACCGCCCAACCGAGCGCGGCCAGGCGGTCGGCCAGGCCGGTTGACTCGACCGTCTCCGGGGTCAGCTCCGGCAGGTCCCGGATCTCCAACGGCACCGGATCGCGCCAGATGCTGGTGCCGATCGACAGCTCCAGCGGCGCACCGGCCTTGGCGACGGCACGCAGTCCGGACAGCACGTCCGGCTCGCCGAGCACCACACCCCGCAGCAGCTTGCCCCACGGCATGAGCACGGTGACTTGGTCCGCCACCCCGTGCAGCGGCGCCGGGACGCTTTCGATCGCCGCGTTCACCAGGATCAGATTGGGCGCCCCGCCCTTCATGGGTTTGCGCGCGGCCCGCACCGCGGTCTCGGT
Source organism: Catenulispora sp. (assembly GCA_013361685.1). Lineage (GTDB taxonomy): Bacteria > Actinomycetota > Actinomycetes > Streptomycetales > Catenulisporaceae > Catenulispora. Next base: position 9,257 of record JABFXP010000870.1, on the reverse strand, counting down.
CATCCGCTGCCACGCCGGGTCCACGCCGATCACCACCCACTCCGGATGGGCGACCGCCTGGCGGTAAGCGGTGCGGGCGTCCCCGGTGCCGACGTCGACGAGGACGTGCTCGGCGGCGGAGAGCGCGGCCTGGAGTTCGGCCGGGGCGAGGTCCACGAGCTTCTTGCCGGCGAGGACCTTCAAGCGGGGAGCGGTGTTCATGGCTGGTTCCGGTCTTGCTCGGAGAGAAGGGCGTAGAGCTTCTTGCGGGTGAAGCCGAGGGGGGCCAGCGCCTCGGTCAGCGTCCTGGGCGCGAGGCCGGCGTCGGTGAGTGCCCGGGCGACGGCTGCCAGGTCGACCATGCTCTCCTGGGCCGGCGCCGGGCCGACCACCACGAGGGCTCCGACCGCCGCGACCGCGGCGGCGATCGTGCTCGGCTCCATGGCGGTGCCGATGTCGAGTTCCGCGGTGTCCTCGACCCAGACATCCCGCCCGGCGAGGAGAGGAACGGGCATAGCCTCGGGCATACGGAAGACGGTGGCTGTTGCAGGGAGCGTAGAGAGCCGCTGCGGGGTTCCGAGGTAGGTGTACGGGTTCGGAGGTAGGCCGGCTGATAAGAGGGCTTCCAAGGGCTTGTACGGCCCGGCAACCGCGACCCGGGTGCCCAGGGCTGTCGCTCGTTCGAGTGCTGTGTTGACCATCGCGGCTTCTTTGGGCGGGGCGCCCTCGGCGATGACGAGTTCCGCACTCCCCTGCGCCGCGAGCTCCTTCATCGCCGGCAGATGCGTGCGCTCGCCGAAGGAGACCCGCAGCAGCGGCCGAGCAGGACCGAGCTCCTCGACGGTGAGACTGACCTCCCGATCCGGGTCGGTCAGCACATCGGCGAAGTCCGCGGGCAGATCCTCGGCGGTCAGACTGGATCCGACAGCCAGCGTGTCGGGATCCAGACTCGCGCTGCGGCGGACGACCACCCGGTCGGTGATGGCCCGCCGCGGATTGAGGGTCGCCTCGCCGCTGACGGCGGGCAGCCCGTCGGTGCTCAGGGTGAGCCGTACCCGGCCGCGCATCGCCGCCAGCGAGGGATCCAGAACCGTGCCGACGGCCAGGACACACGTCGCCCGGGACGTGACGGTCGATTCGGCGGTCAGCTCGAACGTCTTGGCATGAGTCGCCCGGATCGCCGGGTGACCATGTCCGACGAGGACGGCTCGCAGGGGACGGGGCACTGTTCAAGGGTAGGGGTGCCGCGGACCGCCGGACGGCTATCGCGCCCGCAGCTCTGCCAGCCGGAGGATGCCGGTGGGGGCGTCGGACTCCGGGGGCAGGTAGAGGCGTTGGACGGCGATCACTATGGCGTCGGCACAGGATTCACGGAAGCGTTGCGAGGCGAGCAGCGCGGCGTCGTGGGTGCTGGTGAGGTAGCCGAGTTCGATGCGGACGGCGGGCATCTGCGTGTAGCGCAGGAGGTCCCAGGTCATGCCGTGGGTGCCCAGATTGGCCAGGCCGGTGCGGGCGGTGATCTCGCGCTGGACCAGGCCGGCGAACTTCTCGCCGGTGGGGGAGCTGTGGCCGAAGCGGTCGTTGCCGTAGTAGAACGCGGCCACGCCGGAGGCCGCGGGGTTCGCGTGGGCGTCGCAGTGCAGCGAGATCAGCAGGTCGGCGCCCACCTCGTTGGCTTTCTCGGCACGGCGGCGCTGGTCGGGACTGCCGCCGGCGCCGCGCGTCAGGTGGGTGGTGACGCTGAGCTTCTCCAGGCGGGTGCGGACCCGGTCGGCGATGTCGAAGACGATCTCGGACTCGGTGAGGCCGGGGGTGGTGACCCCGGTGTCCGGGCCGCCGTGGCCGGGGTCCAGCACCACGGTCTTGCCGGGCAGGGCGGGACCCGCGGACTGGATGGCCTCTGATTCGCGCATCGCGTGCAGCAGGCCGCCGCTGGACATCCGGCGGTTGAGGCGGTTCAGGGCCTGGACGGTCAGCAGGTCGGTGACGCCGTCGGGGGTGAGGCCGACGTTGCGCTGGAACTCCCGGACCGCGGCCACGGTGGCGCGGTCGTAGGTGCCGTTCACCCGGCCGCAGTCGAAGCCCAGGGTGAGCAGGGAGCGCTGGAGTTCGGCGACGTCGTCGCCGAAGGGCGGCTCGGCGTCCGGCGTGGCGAGCAGGTCGCGGTCGCCCAGCCGCCAGGAGGCCTCCTCCAGCAGGCGCAGGGTGCCGGGGGTGACCAGGCCGTCGACCGTGGTGCGGCGGGTCTGCTGGAAGTGCCGGACCGCGGTCTCCACCGCCTCGTCGAACACCGTCTCGCCCTGGGCCGGGATGGCTCCGGCGTCGAGCAGGCCCAGGCGGGCCAGGCGTTCGCGGATCGCGGCCACCGCGGGCCCGGTGTCGCCGCGGCGGTAGGTCGGTTCAGTGGTCACGGTCCTCTACCCTACGCACTCTGTCACTCCCGGCCGGCGGCAAAGCGTGAAGGGGCGGCCGCGGGCCGCCCCTTCACGCGTGCGAACGTGCTCAGCCGACGTAGTCGGCCAGGTCCTTCAGCAGCAGGGCCTTCGGCTTGGCGCCGACGATGGTCTTCACGACCTCGCCGCCGGAGTAGACGTTGAGGGTCGGGATCGAGCGGACCCCGTACTTCGCCTGGGTCAGCGGGTTCTCGTCGGTGTTGAGCTTCACGACGTCGATCTTGTCGTTGTGCTCGGCGTAGATGGCCTCCAGGACCGGGGCGACCTGGCGGCACGGACCGCACCACGGCGCCCAGAAGTCGACCAGCACGGGCTTGGTGCTGTTGAGCACCTCCGCCTCGAAGGTCGCGTCGGTCACTGCACGGATGTCGCCCATGGTGTGCTCCTCTTGGTGTCGCTGTCCGGGTGGGGACGTCTTCAGGGGTGGTTTCCCGTGAAACGAGGGTCCTGTTTCACGGGAAACAGCTCAGACGGTGACCGCCTGATGGTGCGCGAGCTGGGACAGGTGCCGCTCGGCGTCCAGCGCGGCCGAGCACCCGGTGCCGGCCGCGGTGATGGCCTGCCGGTAGGTGTGGTCCACCACGTCGCCGCACGCGTACACGGCCGGCAGGCTGGTGCGGGTGGTCGGGGACTCCACCTTGATGTAGCCCTCGTCGTCCAGGTCCAGCACGCCCGCGAACAGCTCGGTGCGCGGCAGGTGCCCGATCGCCACGAACAGCGCCCCGGCCGGCTTCAGCGTCTCCTCGCCGGTCTTCAGGTTGCGCAGCTTCACGGCGGTCACCTGGGTCTGGCCCTCGATGGCGACCACCTCGGAGTCCCAGATGAAGGAGATCTTCGGGTTGGCGAAGGCCCGCTCCTGCATCACCTTCGACGCCCGCAGCTCGTCGCGGCGGTGCACGACGGTCACGGACTTGCCGAACCGGGTGAGGAACAGCGCCTCCTCCATGGCGGTGTCGCCGCCGCCGACCACGACGATGTCCTGGTCCTTGAAGAAGAAGCCGTCACAGGTGGCGCACCACGACACGCCCTTGCCGGACAGCCGCCGCTCGTCCGGCAGCCCCAGCTCCTTGTAGGCCGAGCCGGTGGCGACGATCACGGTGTGCGCGCGGTGCACGGTGCCGGCCGAGTCGGTGACCAGCTTTATGGTGCCGGACAGGTCGACCGCCATGACGTCGTCGAAGACCAGCTCGGCACCGAAGCGCTCGGCCTGCTTCTGCATGTTGTCCATCAGGTCCGGGCCCATGATCCCCTCGGGGAAGCCCGGGAAGTTCTCCACCTCGGTGGTGTTCATCAGCGCGCCGCCGGCGGTCACGGAACCGGCGAACACCAGCGGATTCAGGCCCGCACGCGCGGTGTAGACCGCGGCGGTGTAACCGGCCGGTCCCGAACCGATGATGATGACGTTGCGGATCTCGCTCACGTGAGCCTGGCCTCTCGAATCCTGGGGCAGCTTGGGGTGCCGGTTGGCTCAACCGATCCTAGGCAAGATGCATTCCCGGCAGCGCCACGCGCCGCGGATTGCCCGCAGGTGTTATCGCCGGGGTACCTCGGTCGAGTACAACACGGTCCCCGGGGCGGTCGCCGTGCACCCGGTGAGGGACACCACATACACCGTCGCCCGGGTGGCGTCGCCGGGCTTGGGGTACACCAGCAACTCCGCGGACTGGCCCTGATACGTGATGGCCGTCATACCCAGCGGGGTATAGCCCTGCCAGCCGGCCGGCGCGCACAGGAAAGGCGCCGGCTCTGTCGCTCCGCCGGTGCTGCCCGCAGCCTGGGGCTGGCTTTGACCGGTCTTCTTGAGCAGTTGCTCGGCCTGGTTCTGGATGCTGAGCGCGGAGGCGGCGGACGCCCCGGAAGGCGCTGCCGCCGCCGACGAGTGCGGGTTCAGGGCACCGCCGCCCGCCGCGGTGCCCGCTGCGTTAGGCGCCACTCCGGCCGCCTTGCTGTCGCTCGGTGCGGAGTCGGACAGGGCGGGGTTGCGGGCGAGGTCCCCGGAGGAGGCACCGCTCGCCGAGGACTTCTGGGAATCGGCACCTGTGGAGCTCAGCGCCGCGATGCCCGCGAACGCACCCGCGACCACCAGCGACGCACCGGCCAGGCTGCCGGCCCACAGGCGGAAGCGCCGGTTCCGCCGGGGCGCCACGGAATGGTGCGGCGCGGACGTCGGCGGTGCCAGCGGGGTCAGCGGCGGTTCCCGGTGCAGCGCGGCCTCGATCCGGATCGCCACCTCGGCCGGGATCGGCACCGGCGCGGCGAGTTCGGCCGCCGCGCGCGCGGCCAACCCGGAGTCCGCCGTGAACAGCCCGGCGTCCATGGTGATCAGGGCGAAGTCCTCGGCACACGCCGGGCAGGAGGCCAGGTGCTGCTGCGCGGCCCCGGCCGAGGCGGGATCGAGCAGCCCTTCGGCGAGGTCCGCCAGCCGGTCCGGGTCCAGGTGGGTGTCCGGGCTGGAGGCGGCGGAATCGGTCACCATGGGGCCGTCCCTCCTTCCCGGCGATCATCGTGTGTCGAGATTTTGACGCGGGAACCCCCGGTTCGGTTCCCCGGACCGGGATCCGGAACAGACCGGTGCAGACCGGACGCCGATTCCGGGCCGTCGCCCTCGCGCAGGTGCCGCAGCAGCGGCAGCAGCTTGGCCCGGGCGCGCGCGCACCGGCTCTTGACCGTGCCGGAGGCCACCCCCAGCACTCGTGCTGTCTCCTCGACGCTGTAGCCCTCGACGTCGACCAGCACCAGGGCCACCCGCTGCTCCTCGGACAGCGTGGCCAGCGCCGAAGCCAGCGCCAGGCGCAGGTCGGTGTTGGCGATGTCGTCGGTCGGGCCCGGCAGCCGGGTCTCGGTCTCCACCTCCGGCAGCGGGACGGTGGGCCGGCTGTTGCGCCGCCGGATCCGGTCCAGGCAGGCGTTCACCACCACCCGGTGCAGCCAGGTCGTGACCGCGGCGTCACCGCGGAACGACCCGGCCGCCCGGTAGGCCGAGAGCATCGCGTCCTGCAGCGCGTCGGCGGCCTCCTCAGGATCGCCGAGGGTGCGCAGCGCCACCGACCACAGCCGGTCCCGGTGGCGCCGGAACAACTCGCCGAACGCCTCGGGGTCGCCGCCGGCGTGCCGGGCCAACAGCTCCCGGTCGTCGACGGCGCCGAGGGCGGCGTGGTGGTCGGCGGACATGGCCGGGTCAGGAGGCGCCGTTGAACTTGACCTCGGCGAAGCTGTCGCCGTAGCAGGTGCCCTTGCCGCAGTGCGTGTCGGCCCACTGCGGGACCTGGGTGAACCACACCAGGACGAAGCGGGTCTTCATCGGCGAGGAGGGGGTCAGGGTGAAGGTGGCCGGCGCGGCGTCCTGGGCCCCGGTCTGGGTGAACCCGTCGGGGGTGGAGTCACCCTTGCTGCCGTCCTTCACCGTCGGGAAGTCGGTCACCGAGTCGCCGGCGGCGAACATCTGCACGGTGGCGCCGGGCGCCTTCAAGGTGATGTCGACCGACTTCACGGTCTGCACCGAGCCCAGGTCGAAGATGATGCCCGAGCCGTGCCGGAATATCTTCGAGTCCTGGTAGGACGCGGAGTCCCAGGCGGTGTTCGGGTCGCCGTCGTAGGCCAGGCTCACCTTCGGGTCCGCGTTGTCCCCCGGCTTGCTGGTGTAGGCCATCGCCTTGGAGATCGGCAGCCCCGCGCCCGCGGCCGCCGCGGTGGTGGAACTGTCCGCCGACGAGGGGTGCGAGGAGGTGCTGGAGGTGCCGGCGCCGTTCGGGCCGCCCTTGCCCTTGTCACTGCCGAACATGGAGTAGGCCAGCAGCGAGATCGCCACCACCGCGGCGATCACGCCGACGATGATCATCGTCGAGCTGCCGCGCCCGCTGCCTGCGCCGGAGCCGCCGCCCCGGTTGGCGCGGGGCTGGTAGTCGTCGTCGTAGCCGCTCGGCCGGCGGGTGCCGCCGTGGCCGCCGTGCGCGGCCGGCCGGGGCGGGGCGGCCTGGTAACTGGCCGCGACCTGCGGCATCGCCGTGGTCGGCCGTACCGGGGCGGGCCCGGAAGCCACCGGACCGAGGGCGGCCGTCGCCGCGGCCGCCGGCATCACCGTGGTCTGCTGATGGCGCAGCGGGGCGGTCTGCGGGGTCGAGGGCAGCGGCGCCTCGAAGCGCGGGCGCGGCAGCTGGGCCAGGGCGTCGGCGACCTCGGTCGGGGTCTGGAAGGCGGGGCCGGCGCTCTCATCGCCCAGGATCCGCAGCACCACCTCGTCCAGCTGCGGGCTGACCTCCGGGCGCAGGTCGCTCGGCGGAGCCGGCCGGGGCTGCGGGCGCTTGCCGGTGAGCATCGCGTAGGCCAGCTCGCCGATCGCGGTCAGGTCGGTGCCCAGCGGGTCCCGGGAGACCGTGCCGGTCAGCGCCGCGGCCAGGCACAGGTCGAGGATCTTCACCTCGCCGGTGTCGGTGCGCAGCACCGTCTTCGGCGACAGCCGCAGGTGCGCCAGGCCCTGGTCGTGCGCCTCGGTCATGGCCCGGGCCAGCTCGGAGGTGATCCGCACGGCCTCGTGGATCGGCAGCGGGCCGCCGGAGAGGACCTCGCCCAGGGTGTGGCCGTCGTGCAGCCACTCGGTGATCACGTAGTACCGGCCGTCGTCCGGGACCGCGTCCAGGACCTGCACGAAGTGGTTGTCGGCCATCGCCGCCGCGGCGCGGGCGGCGGCCATGAAGGCCTCGGCCCGGGGCTGGTCCGAGCGCAGCAGGTGGATCCGGCTGGGCCGGTTCAGCTTCTCGTCGGCGGCGAGCCAGGTGACGGCCGGGCCGGTGGTGTGCAGGACGCGCTCCAGGCGGTACCGGCCGTCGAGCCGGTCGCCAGCGGAAACGCCGAGGGACCGGATCAGCGCCTCGGCGTCCGCGCCGACGCCGCCGTCCGGATCGGTGGTCTGGTCCGCGGCTGCCACATGACTCCCTGGTCCGTGCATGCTCTGTGGCATGGTCTCGTCATCCCCGCCTCATGGTATTAGGTTTCGTGCCGTCCCCGTGGGGCGTTGCCCGACCCTCATCTGTGCAGACCGTCCGGACGGGCGGCCGGTTGCCCGGCCGCGGGTCTGGAATCGGCCACCGTCGACGGCGGGCCCGGTGGCTATCGTCCGAACTTGGCTCGGACGGAGCCCAGGAGCTGTTCGACCTCCTCCACCCGCATCAGGCGCGAGCACACCAGGAACAGCGCTCCGAGTATCGTCCCGCCGGCCAGCAGTGCGACGGTCGAGCCGAGCCAACTCTGACCGACCATACGGTTGACGTATAAAGCGACGATAAACGCCGCGGCGCCCGCGACCGCCGAGGCGGCGATCAGCCGGACGTAGGTCTGGGTGATGCGGCGGGCGTCCAGTCCGCGCAGCCGGCGCTTGAGCTTCTGCGCGGTGATGGCCAGGCCGATGCAGTAGGCGACGCCGTACACGAAGCACATCGCGACCACCGCCCAGCGCTCCTTGTCCGAGCCGCGCAGGCTGTAGAACACGATCGAGCTCAGCGCCACGTTCGCCGCCGAGATCCAGATGTTGATCGTGAACGGGCTGCGGGTGTCCTCGAAGGCGTAGAAGCCGCGCAGCATCAGGAACTGCGCCGAGAACGGGATCAGGCCCAGGCCGAAGGCGGAGAGCATGTAGCCGATGATGTGCGCGTTGTCGATGTCCACGCCGCCGTGCTGGAACAGCACCACGGCGATCTGCGGGCCCAGGGCCAGGAACGCGAACGCCGCCGGGACGATCGCGACGCCGGTGACCCGCAGGCCGTAGGAGATGTCCTCGCGCACCGAGGCCAGGTCGTTCTCCACCGCGGCCCGGCTCATCCGGGGCAGCAGCGCGGTGATCACCGACACCGTGATCAGCGCCTGCGGCAGGCCCCAGATCATGTAGGCGTTGTTGTACGCCGCCACGCTCCAGTGCTCGTAGCCGTCGCTGCCGACGTCGGAGGCGTAGCGCATGACCACGGCCAGGCCGATCTGGTTCACCAGCACGAACAGCAGCGTCCACTTGGCCAGCGTCATGGCCTTGCCCAGGCCCGCGTTGCGCCAGTCGAAGCGCAGCGTCAGCCGGATCCCGGCGGCCTTCAGGTACGGGAACAGCGCCAGGGCCTGCACCGCGATGCCCAGGGTCACGCCCAGGCCCAGCAGCCGCACGTCGGAGGCCGGGATGGTGGACGGGGTCAGGTCCTTGTTGTGGTTGAGGTACCAGTAGGCGCCGGTGGAGGCGATGACGACCACGTTGGTCAGCACCGGGGTCCACATCATCGGCCCGAAGCGGCCCTTGGCGTTGAGGATCTGGCCCAGCACCACGAACAGGCCCAGGAAGAAGATCTGCGGCATGAACATCCGGCCCAGATCGATGGCCAGCTGCCGGTTCGCGCCCTTGAAGTTGGCGAACAGGCTCACCAGCTGCGGCGTGAACAGCTCGGTGAGCACGGTCAGCACCAGCACCCCGGTCAGGATCAGGGTCAGCAGCCGGCTGGCGTAGGCCGTGCCGCCGTCCCGGTCCCGGTGCATGGAGCGCACCAGCTGCGGCACGAACACCGCGTTCAGCGCGCCGCCGATGATCAGGATGTAGAGCATGTTCGGCAGGTTCAGGCCGATGGTGTAGGCGTTGCCGATGCCGGCCGTGCCGATCGCGGCGACCAGCAGGAACTGCCGCACCAGGCCGGTGGTGCGGGAGGCCAGGGTGCCCAGCGCCATCAGCCGTGAGGCGCGGCCGACGCTCGGTTCGGCCGGGGCCGGGGCCGGAGCCGGGCGCACCTCGGTCGCGGTCCCGGCGCGGTCCCGCTGATCCCAGGGGGCACCGTCCCGGGAGCCGGGGCCGGTGCCGGC
>JABFXP010000084.1 GCA_013361685.1 Catenulispora sp. | reverse complement strand
GCGACAAGCCGTTCGACCTGGTCTTCCACGGCGGCTCCGGCTCCACCCTGGAGGAGATCCGCGAGGCCCTGGACTACGGCGTGGTGAAGATGAACATCGACACCGACACGCAGTACGCGTTCACCCGGCCGATCGCCGACCACATGTTCAAGAACTACGACGGCGTGCTGAAGGTCGACGGCGAGGTCGGCAACAAGAAGACCTACGACCCGCGCACCTACGGCAAGGCGGCGGAGGGCGCGATGGCGGCGCGCGTCGTCGAGGCCTGCCAGGACCTGCGCTCGGTGGGGACGAAGCTGAAGTAGGGCCGTCGAAGGCTCCTGGAAAGTCGACGTGGGGCGCGCTCCTGATGAGGGAGCGCGCCCCACGTTCGTTCGCTGATGACGATCGGCCGTAGCCGACCCGCCCCTGACGGCCCCTGACGGCCCCTACGTCGACGCGCTGGCCACCGGCGCGGGCGCTATCGGCGGGATGGCCAGCGTGTGCGGACCGCCGACCGGGTCCAGCTCGTAGAGCATCCGCCGCGCGTTGTCGAGCAGGGCGCCGTGGACCGACCAGCGCTCCACCGCGTGGGCTCCTATCGGGAGCATGTCCTCTATGGCCGAGAGCTGGTGGTCGTCGGCCGCGGTGATGACGACCTTCAGCTCCTCCAGGACCTGGCGGCTGTCGCGGTCCGGGATCTGCAGGCGGCCGAAGCGGTTGAGGGCGCGTCCGACGTCCAGCACCAGTATCCCCAGCGCCTTCGGGACCTCGGTGGTGGCCGGCAGGCCGCGGTTGCCGTTGGCCAGGTCGTAGAGCCCGCGCAGCAGGCCGTTGAGCTGGGAGGCCACGTGGCTCAGGCAGATCGCGGCCTGGTCCACCCGGTTCACCTCAGCTTCCAGCGCGGAGCGCCGGGGGTGGTAGCGGACCGCTTCCTCGGCCTGGTCGGCGACCTCTTCGGTGTCCTGGGAGTCGCCGAACAGGGAGCGGGAGCGGTCCAGCCACTTGCGGGCCTCGGCGGCGGTCCAGCTGCCGTCGCGCAGCGCGATGGCCACGTCGCGGCACAGCTCGGCCAGGTCGTCGGCGAGGTCGGCCAGCTCCTTGGCGGCCGAGTCGCTGTACGTCGGCGGGGCCACCGCGGTGTTGGCGATGATGCCCACGCCGGCGCCGAGCAGCGTGTCCCACACCCGCTCCAGGCCGTAGCCCCGGCCCAGGCTGTAGACCAGCAGCGAGGTGGTGGCGACCTGGTTGACCTGGGTGCCCAGGCGCAGCGTGCGGCCGATGACCAGGGCGATGATCACCAGGGCGGACAGCGTGTACCAGGTCAGCTCGATGTAGGCGCCCACCGCCAGGGCCGCGATGACGCCCAGCACCACCGCCGCGACCTGCTGCAGCCCGCGCCGGAAGGTCTGGTAGATGGTCACCTGCATGGTGATCAGCACCGCGACCGGCGCCAGCACCGCGTGGACCTGCGGGGATCCGTGGTAGATCAGGTGCTTGGCCAGCTCCCAGGCCACCGCGCAGGCCAGCGCGGTCTTCAGCGTCTGCCGGAACGCGCCCCGTTCGCGGCGCAGCCAGTGCCGCACGCCGTGCAGCCGCAGCACCCGCACGGAGCGCTCGACGCCGGCCCGCAGCGTGGTGTGGCCGCGGCCGAGCAGCTCCCGGGTGAACTCGCCGACCGAGTCCGTGGCGCGTGGCATGGGGAGATCATGGCAGACCTGGCCGGGACAGCTGGTAAAGCGCCGCGCAGCGGCTCTTCGCCCGGTGCCGGGACCGGCGGTGTGGCGCAGGCGATGATGACTGGCGGGCGGCAACCGGGATACCCTGATCCCGCCATCATTTTGATACGACTGGTACCCCCGGCGGACTGGATCGTTGACAGACAGAGAGCATATGGATTCCGCAGAGTCCCGCCTGGCGGTCGGGGTGGTCGGCACCGGCCGCGTCGGCTCGGCCCTCGGCGCCGCCCTGCAGCGTGCCGGCCACCGCGTGGTCGCCGCGTCCGGCGTGTCCGAGCAGTCGCGGCGCCGCGCCGACAAACTGCTGCCCGACGTCCCCCTCTCCCCGCCCCCGGACGTGCTCGCCGCCGCCGACCTGGTGCTGCTCACCGTCCCCGACGACGCGCTGCCCGGCCTGGTCGAGGGCCTGGCCGCCACCGGCGCGGTGCGGCCCGGCACGATCCTGGTCCACACCTCCGGCCGCTACGGCTACGGCGTCCTGGACCCCGCCACCCGGGCCGGCGCGCTGCCGCTGGCCCTGCACCCGGCGATGACCTTCACCGGCACCGAGGTGGACGTGGCGCGGCTGGCCGGCTGCTCGTTCGGCGTCACCGCCCCGGAGCCGCTGCGCCCCATCGCCGAGGCGCTGGTGGTGGAGATGGGCGGCGAGCCGGAGTGGATCGAGGAGGCGGTCCGCCCGCTGTACCACGCCGCCCTGGCCTACGGCTCCAACTACCTGGTCACGCTGGTCGCCCAGGCCGAGGACCTGCTCGCCGCGGCCGGGGTGCGCGAGCCCGGCCGGATGCTCGGCCCGCTGCTCGGCGCGGCCCTGGACAACGCGCTGCGCTCCGGCGACCTGGCCCTGACCGGTCCGGTGGCCCGCGGCGACGCCGGGACCGTGGCCGCGCACCTGGACGTGCTGCGCACCGAGGACCCGCAGGCCGCGCGCGGCTACCGCGCCCTGGGCCGCCTCACCGCCGACCGCGCCCTGGCCTCCGGACTGCTGTCCGCGGAGAAGGCCGAACACCTGCTCGGAGTGCTGAACAAGGAGGCCGACGCATGACCGCCCTCGCATCGACCCGGGCCGAGTTGCAGCCCTATCTGGACGGCTTCGCGAACAGTAAGCGCGGCGTCGTCATGACCATGGGCGCCCTGCACGAAGGCCACCTGGAGCTGTTCAAGCGGGCCCGCCACGACTGCGACCTGCTCGTCGCCACCATCTTCGTGAACCCGCTGCAGTTCGGCCCCAACGAGGACTTCGACCGCTACCCCCGCACTCTCGACGACGACCTCAAGCTGTGCGCCGAGGCCGGCGTCGACGTGGTCTTCGCCCCGGCCGTGGCCGAGGTCTACCCCGGCGGCCCGCCGATCGTCCAAGTTTCCCCGGGCGCGATGGGCGAGGTCCTGGAGGGCGAGTTCCGCCCCGGCTTCTTCACCGGCGTGCTGACCATCGTCAACAAGCTCCTGCACCTGACCCGGCCGGACGTGACCTTCTTCGGCCAGAAAGACGCCCAGCAGCTGGCCCTGGTGCGCCGCATGGTCCTGGATCTGAACATGCCGGTCGAGGTCGTCGCCGTGCCGACCGTCCGGGACGCCGACGGCCTGGCCAAGTCCAGCCGCAACCGCTACCTGAGCCCCGAGGAGCGCACCGTCGCCCTCGGCCTGTCCCGGGCCCTGTTCGCCGGCGAGAGCCAGGCCGCGGCCGGGAACGGCGCCGAGGCCGTCCGGGGCGCCGCCGGGGCCGTGCTCGGCGAGGCCGCCGCGGGCGGCGGTCTCACCGTCGACTACCTGGCGCTAGTGGACCCCGAGGATTTTTCCGAGGTGCCTCCAGCGTTCACCGGTGATGCTGTCCTGGCCGTGGCGGCGCGCGTCGGAAGCACCCGCCTCATCGACAACCTCCCCCTCACCCTCACCCCCGGAGTCGGCTGATGTACCGCACGATGCTCAAGTCCAAGGTCCACCGGGCCACCGTCACCCAGGCCGACCTGCACTACGTCGGCTCGGTGACGATCGACGAGGACCTGATGGACGCCGCCGACCTGCTGCCCGGCGAGCAGGTCGCGATCGTCGACATCGACAACGGCGCCCGCCTGGAGACCTATGTCATACCCGGCGCCCGCGGCACCGGCGTGATCGGCATCAACGGCGCCGCCGCGCGCCTGGTGCACCCCGGAGACCTGGTCATCCTGATCTCCTACATGCAGGTCGACGACGCCGAGGCGCGTACGCTTCAGCCGAAGGTGGTGCACGTCGACACCGAGAACCGGATCATCGCCCTGGGCGCCGATCCGGCCGAGACGATCCCCGGGTCGCAGGTCCTGACCCGGGGCGACGTCATCGCGAACTGAGGCGGGTACCGGTATCCACCGGTAGGTGAGGGGCAACGAGATGGTGCAGCGGCTGAGGGCACCCCGCCCGGGATGGCGGGCGTACGCGGACACCGTGGTGGTGGGCTCCGGCGTGGCCGGCATCACCGCGGCGCTGGCGGCGCGCCAGGCGGGCAGCGTCCTGCTGGTGACGAAGGCCCGCCTGCAGGACGGCTCGACCCGCTGGGCGCAGGGCGGCATCGCCGCCGCGCTCGGCGTCGGCGACAGTCCCGAGGCGCACATGCAGGACACCCTGGTGGCCGGGGCCGGCGTCTGCGATCCGGACGCGGTCCGGATCCTGGTCACCGAGGGCCCGGCGGCGGTGCGGCGGCTGATCGCGCTGGGCGCGGAGTTCGACAAGACCGCCGACGGCTCCATCGCGCTGGGCCGCGAGGGCGGGCACCTGGCCGACCGGATCGCGCACGCCGGCGGCGACGCCACCGGCAAGGAGATCTCCCGGGCCCTGATCGCCGCCCTGGAGCACACCATCGGCGAGATCGAGGTCATCGACCACGCGCTGGTCCTGGACCTGCTCAAGGACGCCGACGGCGGCGCGGCCGGCGTCACCCTGCACGTGATGGGCGAGGGCGCGCGCGACGGCGTCGGCGCGGTCCACGCCAAGGCCGTGGTGCTCGCCACCGGCGGCATGGGCCAGGTCTTCGACGCCACCACCAACCCCTCGGTGGCCACCGGCGACGGCGTGGCCGTGGCGCTGCGGGCCGGGGCCGAGGTCGCCGACCTGGAGTTCGTGCAGTTCCACCCGACCGTGATGTGGCTCGGCGGCGCCGCCCGCGGCCAGCAGCCGCTGATCTCCGAGGCGGTCCGCGGCGAGGGCGCGCACCTGGTGGACTCCGCAGGCGTGCGCTTCATGGTGGGGCGGCACCCGCTGGCCGAGCTGGCGCCGCGGGACGTCGTGGCCAAGGGCATCATGCGCCGCATGGCCGAGACCGGCGAGCCGCACATGTGGCTGGACGCCCGCACCGGCGTCGCGGAGTTCTCCGAGCAGTTCTGGCGGCAGCGCTTCCCGACCATCCTCGAGTCCTGTCTGCAACACGGCATCGACCCGGCGAAGGACCTGATCCCGGTCGCGCCCGCCGAGCACTACGCCTCCGGCGGCGTCCGCACCGACATCTGGGGCCGCACCTCCATACCCCGGCTCTACGCCTGCGGCGAGACCGCCTGCACCGGCGTGCACGGTGCCAACCGCCTGGCCTCCAACTCGCTGCTGGAGGGCCTGGTCTTCGCCGAGCGGATCGGCACCGACCTGGCCAAGCGGCTGCCGTGGACCGAGACCCCGGTCCCGGTCGAGGCCGGCGACGTCCACGACGTGCTGCTGGAGCCCGGCGTGATGGCCGAGGTGCAGCACACCATGACCGCCGGCGCCGGGGTGCTGCGCAGCGCGCAGTCCCTGGACCGCACCGCCGGCGAACTGGAGCGGCTCGCCACCCGCACCGCCGACGCGCCGCACCTGGAGGCGTGGGAGGCCACCAACCTCCACCTGCTGGCCAGCGCCCTGGTCAAGGGCGCGGCCCTGAGGAACGAGACTCGCGGCTCGCACTGGCGCGAGGATTTCCCGGACAGCGCCGATCGGTGGCTGGTGCGCCTGGCCCACCGCCTCGACCCGGCGACCGGGCAGCTGATCACGGAGAAGCAGCCGCTGCGCAGCGCGGACATGGATGGAGTGAAGCCCTGATGAGCTCGTTGTCCCCGGAGACCGCCAAGGCCCTGGCCGACGCCGGCCTGGACCCGGAGTACGTGATCTCGGTGATCATGATGGCGCTGGACGAAGACCTGGCCGACGGCCCGGACGCCACCACCGAGGCCACCGTCCCGGCCGCCGCCACCGCGACCGCCGACTTCGCCGCGCGCGCCCCGGGCGTCGCGGCCGGCGTCCCGGTCGCCGCCGCCGTGTTCGACCTCGTCTCCCAGGGCACGGCGAAGATCACCCGGGTCGCCAAGGACGGCGACCGCGTCGAGCCCGGCTCGGTGCTGCTCACCGTCACCGGCGGCACCCGCGACCTGCTCACCGGCGAGCGCACCGCGCTGAACCTGCTGTGCCACCTGTCCGGGATCGCCACCCAGACCCGGCTGTGGGTGGACGCCGTGGCCGGCACCGGCGCCAAGATCCGCGACACCCGCAAGACCACCCCGGGCCTGCGGGCCCTGGAGAAGTACGCGGTCCGCTGCGGCGGCGGCGTGAACCACCGCATGTCGCTGTCCGACGCCGGCCTGGTCAAGGACAACCACGTGGTGGCCGCCGGCGGCGTCGTGGAGGCCTTCGAGGCGCTGCGCAAGGCGCACCCGGAGCTGCCGGTCGAGGTCGAGATCGACTCCCTGGAGCAGCTGCCCGGCGTGCTGGCGGCCGGCGCCGAGCTGATCCTGCTGGACAACTTCACCCCCGAGCGGATGCGGGCCGCGGTGCAGATCACCGGCCGCAACGAGCTCTATGGCCGCACCCGGCTGGAGGCCTCCGGCGGCCTGACCCTGGACCAGGCCCGCGCCGTGGCCGAGACCGGGGTGGACTACCTCTCGGTCGGCGCGCTGACCCACTCGGCGCCGATCCTGGACGTCGGCTCGGACTTCCGCGAAGAAGGGAAGTAGCCCGGTGCTCCTGACCATAGACGTCGGCAACACCCAGACCGTCTACGGGCTGTTCGACGGCGAGGAGATCATCGAGCACTGGCGCGTGGCCACCGACCCGCGCCGCACCTCCGACGAGCTCGCCGTGATGACCCAGGGCCTGCTGAACCAGCACCCGACGGCCGGCAAGGACGGCGTCCTGACCGGGCTGTCGATCTGCTCCACGGTGCCCTCGGTGCTGCACGAGATGCGGGACATGAGCCGGCGGCACTACGGCGAGCTGCCGACCGTGCTGGTCGAGCCCGGGGTGAAGACCGGGGTGCCGATCCTGGTCGACAACCCCAAGGAGGTCGGCGCGGACCGCATCATGAACGCGCTGGCCGCGCACTACCTGTACGAGGGCCCGGTGATCGTGGTCGACTTCGGCACCGCCACCTCCTTCGACGCGGTCTCGGCCAAGGGCGAGTTCCTCGGCGGGGCGATAGCGCCGGGCATCGAGATATCGGTGGAGGCGCTGGGCATGCGCGGGGCGCAGCTGCGCAAGATCGAGCTGACCAAGCCGCGCAGCATCATCGGCAAGAACACCGTGGAGTGCATGCAGTCCGGGATCCTGTACGGCTTCGCCGGGCAGGTGGACGGCGTGGTGCACCGCATGGCCGAGGAGATGGCCGACGACCCCGACGACGTGACCGTGGTCGCCACCGGCGGCCTGGCGGCGCTGGTGCTGGACGAGTCCGAGGTGGTGGACGTGCACGAGCCGTGGCTGACGCTGGTCGGGCTGCGGCTGGTGTACGAGCGGAACGCGGGGAGCTGAGCGGCCCGGCGGGGCCGCGGCGAAATCTGCTCGGCTCGCAGCGCCGGCCTGTGGTTGCCTGGCTCCTGTGGAAGCAGCGGACATCGTCAAAACGGCCTCGGTCCTGCTCGGCACCGAGCTGACCGAGCCCGTCGACCTCGGCGGCAGTACGCGGAGCACGGTGCTGCGGGTCCGGACCGCCGAAGGCGGCACGGTCATCCTCAAAGCCCACGGGGAGCCGCGGGAGTACGTCGCCGAGCGGGGCGGCCTGCGGTTCACCGACCTGGGTCCCCGGCTGCTCGCCGCCGATGACGGGCTGCGGCTGATCGTCATGGAAGACCTCGGCGAGCACGGCAACCTCGCCGACGTGCTGCTGGGCGGGGACGAACGGGCGGCGCGCGCGGGGCTGGTCGAATGGGCCTCGGTGTACGGCCGGCTGGCGGCGTGGAGTGTGGGCCGCGAGCACGAGCTGCCCGCGCGCACGGGCGAGCCGTGGCTCCGGGAGTACGTCGCGAAGTTCGCCGCGCTGCTGGACCGCCTGGGGATCGCCGTGCCGGACGCCGACGGGGTCGTCACCGCGCTGGAGCAGGACCGCTTCCGGGTCTTCTCGCCCGGCGACATCTGCCCGGACAACAACCTGCTGACGCCGCGGGGCCTGCGTCCGATCGACTTCGAGGACGCCGGGTTCCACTCGGTCTTCCTGGACGCCGCGTACACCCGGATGCCGTTCGCCACCTGCTGGTGCGTGTTCCGGCTGCCGAAGACGTTCTCGCTGGAGGCCGAGCGGGCCTACCGCGCCGAGGTCGTCGCGGCGTATCCCGAGCTCGCCGACGACCGGGTGTGGCGGCCCGGGGTGCGGCTCGCGACGGTGGCGCACGTCGCGCTCATGTCCGCGCTGCTCTTCGAGCGGGTCGCGCAGGAGGACCGGCCGATGCACCGGTCCCGGCCGGAGATCCCCAGCATCCGCGAGATCCTGCGCTACCGCTGGGACAGCACGGCTGCCGCGCTCGAGCGGGCCGGTGAGCTGCCGGCCTTCGCGGCCGCCTTCCGCGGGCTGCTGGCCGCCACCGAGAGCTGGCGGGTGCCCGACATCCCGGTCTATCCGGCGTTCCGCTCCTGACGGCGGTGGGCCGGCAGGGCCGAACCGCCGCCACGCATCCACTTCCCGGTATTCGATTGCGACCCCCGCGAGCGGGCCAAGTAGCCTTGGCCCATGACCGAAACCACCCCGCCTCCGGCGCAGCCCGAGTCCGACGCTCCCGAGCAGATCCGCATCCGCCGGGAGAAGCTGGACAAACTGCGCGAGCGCGGCGTGGATCCCTACCCGGTGGGCTACCCGCGGACCGCGACCATCGGCGAGCTGCGCGCGGAGTACACCGGCCTGGAGCCGGACACCGCCACCGGGCGGCAGGTCGGCGTCACCGGCCGGGTGGTGCTCTCCCGGACCGGCGGCAAGCTGTGCTTCGCCACGCTGCGCGAGGGCGAGTTCGAGATCCAGGCGATGTTCTCGCTGGACCGGCTGGGCGCGCAGTCGCTGGAGGACTGGAAGGGCGACGTCGACCTCGGCGACCTGGTCGGCGTCACCGGCGAGGTCATCACCTCGCGGCGCGGCGAGCTGTCCATCATGGTGGAGAGCTGGGCGATCACCGCCAAGTGCCTGCGGCCGCTGCCGGACAAGCACAAGGGCCTGACCGACCCCGAGGCCCGGGTGCGGCAGCGCTACGTCGACCTGATCGTGAACCCCGAGGCCCGGCGCATGCTGTTCACGCGCTCGGACCTGGTGCGCTCGCTGCGCGGCAGCCTGGCCGATCGCGGCTACACCGAGGTCGAGACGCCGATGCTGCAGCCGATCCACGGCGGCGCCAACGCCCGGCCGTTCCAGACCCACATCAACGCCTACGACATGAAGCTCTACCTGCGCATCGCGCCGGAGCTCTACCTCAAGCGGCTGCTGGTCGGCGGCGTGGAGAAGGTCTTCGAGATCAACCGCAACTTCCGCAACGAGGGTGCGGACTCCACGCACAGCCCGGAGTTCACCATGCTGGAGGCCTACGAGGTCTACGGCGACTACAACGTCATGCAGAAGCTGACGCAGGAGGTCATCCAGGAGGGCGCGGAGGCCATCTTCGGCGCCCAGGTGGCGCGCCGGGTGAACGCCGACGGTGAGGTCGAGGAGTTCGACATCAGCGGCGAGTGGAAGTCCACGACCGTCAACGAGGCGATCTCCGCGGCGCTCGGCGAGGAGGTCTCGGCCGACACCGAGATCGGCGCGCTGAAGAAGCTGTGCGACGCCGCCTCGATCCCCTACGCGCCGGACTGGACCCGCGGGCAGGTGGTGCTGGAGATGTACGAGCACCTGGTCGAGGACAAGACCGTGCTGCCGACGTTCTACCGGGACTTCCCGAAGGACGTCTCGCCGCTGACCCGCGCGCACCGCGCCGACTCCCGGCTGGCCGAGCGCTGGGACCTGGTCGGCTGGGGCGCGGAGATGGGCACCGGCTACTCCGAGCTGATCGACCCGGTGGACCAGCGGGCCCGGTTCACCGAGCAGTCGCTGCTGGCCGCCGGGGGCGACCCGGAGGCGATGCAGCTGGACGAGGACTTCCTGCGGGCGCTGGAGTACGCCATGCCCCCGGCCGGAGGCATCGGGGCCGGGATCGACCGGATTCTGATGGCGCTGACCGGAAGGCTGATCCGGGAGACCATCCTGTTCCCGTTCGTGAAGCCCGTGTAGGAATGACTCAGGGCTCGATAATAGAACCTCACTAAGAGGGGGAAGCGACACGATGATGGGCAATCTGGGTCTTTACGTGCCGTCGGCCATCATGGCGGTAGTGTTCGTGTATGTGATCCGGCTCATCGTCGTGTCGCAGAACCCGCAGAAGCGGGCAGAGGCGCGGGCGCGGGAACTCCAGGCCGAGCGGGACGATCCGCGGTTCGGGCCGAAAGTTCAATAGCCGGATCACGGTCTGCCGGTCTGGGGCGTCCCTGTAATGTGGCGCGCGTGACGGAAGTACTGGCTGTGGACGGCGAATCCCTCAACGACGATCTGATGGCCCACCGCGCGCAGGCTCTGACGCTGGTCCGCCAGGGTTTTGCGGCCGTCTTGGCCCGGCCGCGGGTATTCACGGCCGAGTTGTACGAGGACTTCTTCACCTCGAATCCGCGCTATCAGAAGTATTTCGTCGGCGACCCGGCGCGGCGGGACGAGCGCACCCTGGAGGCCGCGGCCCGGGTGGTGGCCGAACTGGACCGGCCCGGTGCGCTGCTGCCGCTGCTGCGCCGGCTGGCGCTGGAGTACCGCAAGTACGGGGTGCGCGAGGCCCACTACCGCGCCTTCGCCGGGTCGGTGATGACGGCCCTGGAGCGCACCATAGGTGAGGCGTGGACCTACGAGGCCGCGGTGGCCTGGGTGGACGAGCTGACGATGGTCGCCTCGGCGATGCTCGGCATCGCGGCCGAGGCCGACGGGCAGGGGCCGGCGTACTGGGAGGCCGAGGTCGTCGGCGTCGACCGGATGGGGGAGGACGTGGTCCGGCTGCGGGCCAAGACCGCCTTCCCCTACCCCTATCAGGCCGGGCAGTACGCCGCGATCGAGCTGGGCCGGCTGCCGTGGGTGTGGCGGGACTTCTCCTTCGCCGCCGCGCCCGGCACCGAGCCCGGGCAGGACCATTCGGTGCTGGAGTTCCACGTGCAGCGCTCCGAGGGCGGCCAGCTCAGCAACGTCGTGCACGACGAGGTCGAGGTCGGCGACCGGATCCGGATCGCGGCGCCGGCCGGTGAGCTGGCGTTCCCGGCCGGGGCCTCGCGGCTGATCGCGGTCGGCCACGGCACCGGCCTGGCGCCGATCGTGGCGCTGCTGGAGGACGCGCTGCGGACCGGGGACGACCGGCCGGTGCACGT
Organism: Catenulispora sp.; assembly: GCA_013361685.1. Taxonomy (GTDB): domain Bacteria; phylum Actinomycetota; class Actinomycetes; order Streptomycetales; family Catenulisporaceae; genus Catenulispora. Next base: position 115 of record JABFXP010000084.1, on the reverse strand, counting down.
GGTGGTCGGGGAGTCGCTGCGGGCGGCCAAGCCGGCGAAGAAGGCGGCCGCGAAGAAGGCGGCGCCGGCCGGCGGCAAGGCGGCGGCGGGCGCGGCCAAGAAGACCGCCAAGACC
>JABFXP010000398.1 GCA_013361685.1 Catenulispora sp. | reverse complement strand
AGCACCGACTGCCGCGCGTCGTCGCCGGCGCCGATTGCGGCCAGCGCGGCGTGCGCGCCGGCCAGCGCGCGCCCGCGGGACCGGGTCGCCTCGGTGCGGTCCAGCAGCGCCTGCTCGACGGTGACCAGCAGGCGGGCCACCAGCTCCGGTTCCGGCTCGACGCCGTGCTGGCGCAGGATCCGGGCCGCCATGGCGCGTTCGGTCAGGCCGTTGTAGGACATGTCGCCGCGCCACGGCCGGCCGAGCGTGGCGACCACCGCCTCGGCGTAGGCCTCGGTGGCCACGCCCGAGGTCACGATCAGCGTCTGGTCGATGTCCCACAGCACCAGCAGTCCGCCGCCCACGTCCGGCCCCTTCGCCTCGTCGGCCGATCGGCGGTCGTGCTCGGACTCCGCGGATCGGCGTTCCTCACGCGCGGCCGGTCACTCCGTCCGCCGCCGGAGCGTCGCGGCGCCCAGGGCCAGCGCGAGCACTCCCGCACCGGCGATGATAGCCATGTCGGCGACGAGTCCGCCGGTCACGGTGCCGTCCCTGGTGATCTTGTTCATGGCGTCCACGGCGTAGGACAGCGGCATCACGTCCGACAGCCACCGCAGCACGGTCTGCATCTGCTCCCGCGGCGTGAACAGCCCGCACAGCAGGAACTGCGGCAGCACGAACGCCGGCAGGAACTGCACCGCCTGGAACTCGGTCCGCGCGAACGCGCTGGTGAACAGCCCCAGCGCCATCCCCAGCAGCGCGTTGAGCACCGCCACCAGGACCACCGTCCACACCGGCGCCGCCACGTCCAGCCCCAGCAGCCCGATGGTCAGCCACGAGGCCAGCACCGCCTGCACCAAGGCCACCGCGCCGAAGGCCAGCGCGTAGCCGCCGAGCAGGTCGCCCTTGCCCAGCGGCATGGTCAGCAGCCGCTCCAGCGTGCCGGTGGTCCGCTCGCGCAGCATCCCGACCGAGGTGACCAGGAACATCACGATGAACGGGAAGATGCCCAGCAGCGCCGCGCCGACCGACTGGAACACCTGCGGCCGGGAGTCGAAGACCCACTTCAGCAGGCTGATCAGGACGCAGGGCACGATCAGCATCAGCGCGATCGTGCGCGGGTCGTGCCGCAGCTGCTCCAGCACGCGGCGCGCGGTGGCGGCGGTCCGTCGCAGGCTCATGACGCCGCCCCGACCAGGGCGAGGAAGGCCCCTTCGACGTCCGCGGCACCGGTGCTTTCCAGCAGCGCCCGCGGCGTGTCGGAGGCGAGGATCCGGCCCTCGCGCATGAGCAGCAGCCGGGTGCAGCGCGAGGCCTCGTCCATGACGTGGCTGGAGATCAGCAGCGTCACCGGATCGTCGGCCTCGGCCAGCCGGTGGAACAGCCCCCACAACTCGGCGCGCAGCACCGGATCCAGCCCGACGGTCGGCTCGTCGAGCACCAGCACCTTCGGCGCCCCCAGCAACGCCGCCGCCAGCGACACCCGCGCCCGCTGCCCTCCGGACAGCCGGTCGACCCGCGCGGTCTCCTTGCTCTCCAGCCCCACTGCGGCGAGGACTCGCTCAGGATCCTCACGCGGAGCGCCGAGCACCGCGGCGAAGTAGCGCAGGTTCTCCATCACCGACAGGTCGCCGTACACGGACGGCGCCTGCGTCACGTAGCCGATGCGGTCGCGCAGCGCGGCACTGCCCGCGGGCAGCCCCAGTACCCGGACCTCGCCGCCGGCGACCTTCTGCACGCCCACGATGGACCGCATCAACGTGGTCTTCCCGCAGCCGGACGGCCCCAGCAGACCGGTGACCGAACCGGTCGGGACCTGCGCGGTGACGTCGTGCAGGACGGTCTGGCCGCCCCGGACGACGCGGAGCTCGCGGATGTCCACCGCGAAATTCATCATATGATGAGTTTCGCGCGGTCGGCGGGACGCTGTCAAGGATCCGAGACACGGCGTGGCGTGCTGGTCGGCAGCGTGTGGGGCCCGTGGGCAAGGGCCCGTGGGAGGGCGGTCGTAGCATCTCGCGCATGACCAAGACGGGAGAGGCCGCGCCGCCCCGGCGGATCGCGGCGGGGGACATCGTGGCGGTGTTCTGCGAACAGCTCGGTGCGTGGACGGCGGCGCAGATCACGGACGTGGATACGGGCTCGGCGACGGCGGGGGTGCTGGACCTGGACTGGTTCGGACCGGAACCGGAGCGGGTCGCTGATCTCGGTGACGTGCAGCCTCTGCGGCTCAGCCACCACAGTTGGGCCGGGCAGATCTCGCACTGCAACTACGACTGGGTTCTGCCGCGCGGTTTCAAGGTCATCGGATCGCTGCCCTTGTTCCATGAGCAGCGGTCGAACAGCTATGGCGGGGGATGGGGAGTCGGCCAGCAGTTGTTCTTGCAGCGGCGGTGGGACGAGGGGCTCCGGGATACGTGGTCGGACCCGCATGCGATGGAGTGCAGTGGTGCCGACCTCAATATGTTGCTGGAGAAGACCGCGGAGCCTGATACCGATCTTCGGCGGCTCACGGTGCGAGAGATCGAAGCGCTCGACGGTGCTCGGCTCGTTGCGCGGTTTCCTCGGTTGACCTCTCTGTCGCTGTCGGGTGCGCTCGGCACGTTTTCCGGCGCGGGGCGGCTGAACGAGTTGTCGTCGCTGAAGCGGCTCAGCATCAGGAACCTGTTCGGGATGGGCGCGTCGGACTGCTTGCTGCCGAGTCACGCGGTCGCGCTGGAATCGCTGGAGCTGGACAGCGTTCCGGCTGAATACGCCAAGGCCATGGGGTCGGCGTGGCGTCCTGAGGTCGCCATGGGCACGTATCTCGACATCAGGAAGCCGCGCAAGCCTGAGTGGGTCGCGGAGAATCGAGACAATCCGTTCCGTGAGTGGGACGGCGACGGCCATGTGCCCCGCGGCGCCTACAAGAAGACGCTTGAGTACTACAAGCAGACACGGGATGCGGTGGTCGCAGTGCTGACCGGGGCTCCTTCCGGTCCTTCGAACACCGAACAGGCGTCGCAGCTTTACGAGATCGGCGAGCGCTACGGCGAGGCCTTCAACGCGCTGGACGTACGCTACGAGTTCATCGAGACCATCGAGCGCGAGCACCTGTTCGAGGTGCTCGATGGCATCGTCGCCGCTGTCGAGGCGGAGCTGGGCACGGAGCTGCCGTGGGCTCGCGAGAGCTTGGCGGAGGGTGCGGACTCCGTCCGAGATTGGTGACGCGGGTCTGGAGGCAGGTGGTCGCTGAGGGGCGATCGGCGGCCCTAATCATGGAGTGCGTCGATCACCGCGTTCACGCGCGGCATGGCTTCGACCTGATACTCACAGGCCCAGAGGCCGTCAGCCACCAGCCGCGTGAGGCTCCATCGCCGTGCGCGTTCCGGCTCGACCTGGGCGGCATCGGCGAACGCGGCGAGCCGGCGGCGGATCGAGGCGGCGACGTCGCCGGCGGCGGTGTGGTCGGCCCACCGGTTGGTGAGGAACTTGCCCGCGTCGTACGCGGGCTCGCCGAGCAGCCCCAGCGGGTCGATGGCGAGCCAGGGTTCCCGGTCCGCGTTCAGCACGTTGGCGAAGATCAGGTCGCCGTGCAGCAGCGTGTCGGGCTGCTCGGGGCCGAAGTCGCGGCACGTGGCCAGGGCCTCGTCGAGCACCGGCCGCGCGAACGGCCGCCCCAGCCGCTCCCAGGTCGCGGGCAGTTCCTCGAGCATTCGTGCGGCGCGATCACGCACCCGCGGCAGGCCGCAACCCGGTGGCGCGGAGACGGCCAGCCTCCGGCACGTCTCGCCCAGCAGAACCGCGGCTTCCAATCCCTCCAGATCCCCCGCGGTCTTCGACCCGTCGAGCCGCTCCAGCAGCATCGCCCCGCGCGCGTCGTCCCGGCGCAGAAGCCGCACCGCACCCCGGCCGTCCCATGCGGCCAGCGCCACGGGCTCCCAGCGGGTCTCGTCGTCGATCCAGGAGACCTTCAGCACCACGGCCTGGTCATCGGCGGTGTGGCAGGGCAGCGCGACACCCATGTAGCCGTGCCACACCGGGCCGTCGAGGGCCAAGTCCCACTGCTCGACGCAGGAGCCGATGACAGCCGGCAGCCCGGCCAGCCACAGCCGGCCGGGCTCACCCTTGCTCTCGATGGTGGTCTCGGCGAAGTGTGCGGGGATCTCCACGTGCTGCTCCTCCCGGGCATCAGCTCGACCCTCAGCACGCTTTCACAGAACCCTGCGATATGGCGTAGCCGAACGAGGCTAGGCAGGCGTGCCCCGCGTCACCTCGCCGCCGTCGCCGCCCGCCGCGGCAGCAGTGTCGCGACCACCGCGGCGGCGGCCAGCAGCAGTGCCGCGCCGAACATCGCGCCTCCGTAGCCGGCGGCCAGGGCGGACTTGGGGGAGCCGCCGTGGGTGCCGGCGACGTGGGCGGAGATGGTGGACAGCGCGGCCAGGCCGACGGCGCCGCCGACCTGGCGGCTGGTGTTGATCAGCCCGGAGGCCAGGCCGGCTTCGTGGCGGGGCATGCCCGCGGTGCCGGCGACCGCCAGGGGGGTCATGGCCAGGCCCATGCCGAAGGTGAGGAGCATCAGGGGACCGAGGACGTCCGCGGCGTAGCTCCCGTCGGCGGGGAAGCGGGACAGCCAGGCCAGTCCGGCGGCCGCCAGCAGGGGGCCGACCAGCAGGAGCGGGCGGGGGCCGATGCGGTTCAGGGCGCGGGTGGCGACCATGGTGCCGGCGACGATCATCGCGGAGCCGGGGAGGAAGGAGAAGCCGGCCTTGAGGGCGTCGAAGCCGAGGACCTGTTGCAGGTAGAGGCTGACGTAGAACCACATCGCGAACATGCCTGCGCCGATGAGCAGTGCGGCGCCGTCGGCCACGGCCAGGGACCGGTTGCGGAACACGCGCAGCGGTACCAGGGCGTGGGCGCTGCGGGTCTCGATCAGGACGAACAGCGCCAGCAGTGCCGCGCCGGCGGCGATCGGGGCCAGGACCGCCGGTGAGCCCCAGGTGTGGTCGTCGGTGGTGACGACGCCGTAGACCACGCCGGTCAGGCCGAGGGTCACGGCGACCGCGCCGGGCAGGTCCAGGGTGCGCAGGGTGGCGCCGCGGCCCCGGGTGCGGGCGATCAGCGGGACCGCCGCGAGGATCAGCGCCGCGCCGATCGGGACGTTCACGAACAGCACCCAGCGCCAGCTGACCCACTGGGTGAGCATGCCGCCGACGACCGCCCCCATCGCGCCCCCGGCGGCCATGGTGGCGCTCCACACGCCCAGGGCGCGGGTGCGCTCGCGAGGCTCCAGGAACGTGGTCATGATCAGCGTCATCGTGGCCGGGGCCAGCACCGCGCCGGCCAGGCCCTGCACGGAGCGGGCGGCGATGAGCAGGCCGCCGGTGTCGGCCATGCCGCCGGCCAGGCTGGCCGCGGTGAAGCCGATCAGGCCGGTCAGGAACACCGGCTTGGCGCCGAACAGGTCGGCCGCCCGGCCGCCGAACAGCAGCAGCCCGGCGAAGCCGAGGGCGTAGGCGTTGACCACCCACTGCACGCCGGTGGTGGACAGGCTGAGCGAGTCGCGCATGGCCGGCAGCGCCACGTTCACGATGCTGACGTCGAGCACCACCATGAACTGCGCGACGCAGGCGATGACCAGCAGCGCGGTCTTGTTGCCGACGCGGCCGGCGGCCTGGGCCACGGCGGTCGCGGCCGCCGCCACGGAGTCGGAAGCCGAGCCGGAGACCCCGGGAGCCCCGCCCGCGTCCGGCGGCCCGTCGGGTATCTGATCGGCGACCCGATCGGTCGTCTGGGACATCGGCCCTCCCTCTCCCTGGAGCGTGTTCAATCTTAGAGTGGCTCTAATGATAGACACAGTCCAGGTATTATCTGTTCCATGGTGACCGGACCTGGGACGACCGAGCCAGACGACCACGGCCGCAGCTCGGCGGGAGCCGGCCAGGAGCGCGAACCCGGCCTGCGCGAACGCAAGAAGCAGCGCACCCGCGAAGCGATCTTCGGCGCGGCCATGCAGCTGTTCGCCGAGCGCGGCTACGACCACGTGACCATGGCCGAGATCGCCCGCGCCGCCGACGTCGCCCCGGCCACGGTGTTCACGCACTACGCCTCCAAAGAGGACCTGGTCTACGCCCTGCGCCACGAGGTGAACGACCGCCTCCGCACCGCGCTGCACGACCGCGCCGACGAGATCGGCGTCCTGCCGGCGGTGAAGGAGTGGATGCTCGGCATGCACGCGTTCTTCACCGAGACCCCCGAAGCCGTCGCGCAGGCCCGCACCTTCGCCCGCCTGCTGAGCGACAATCCGGAACTGTGGTCCCGCTCAGTCGGCTTCATGTACGAGCGGCAGATGCTCCTCACTGAACTGCTCGCCGAACGCCACCCCGACGCCGACCGGTTCCTCCTGGAAGCCGCGGCGGCGCAGGTCGCGGCCGCTACGCAGACAGCGGTCCGGTACTACCAGCGGGACCTGGCCGACGGGATGGCGAGCGAGGAAGTGCTCGCTCGGGCAGCAGTCCGGGCCGATCGGGTGTTCGAGCAGTTGGAGCGGGGATTGGCGGACGCCTTCTAGAGGACGGGTTCAGCGGCTGTCCCCAGCCGCTCCAGCCTCAAATCAACTCCCTAATAACCGCTGCAAAGCCCCGCCCAGCAGCGCCACCAAGTCCTCGGCCCCCAGCGACGCGATCGGCTCCACCCGGATCACGTACCGTGCCATCGCCAGCCCGATGATCTGCGCCAACGCCATCTCCACCCGGGCCTCGGCGTCCGGCCCGCCGATCCGCGCGGCCAGCGGTGCGACCAGGCGGGGGTGGGCGAAGCCCCGGACCAGGGCCGCCATCTCCTCGTTCGACGTCACCGTGCGCACCACCGCCAGCAGGCGTTCCCGGGCCTCCGGCGCCTCCCACAGCGCGACCACGTAGCGGGCCAGACGCTCGCCGACGCGCGACAGGTCGCCGGCGGCCATCTCCACCACGGTCGCGGGATCCACGGGGAAGTCCAGGGCCGCGAGGAACACCTGCTCCTTCGAGCCGAAGTAGTGGTGGACCAGGGCCGCGTCGACGTCGGCGGCGCGGGCGATGGCGCGCAGCGTCGCCTTCTCGTAGCCGCGGGAGGCGAACTCGGCGCGGGCCGCGTTCAGGATCTGGCCGCGGGTGTCGGCCGAGCCGGGGCGGCGGCCCGGGCGTTTGGCGGGGGCGGTCATGATTCTCACAGTAACGGGGGACAGAAACGGCGGGACGTCGCGCGCCGGTGCTCAGACCGTGTCCCACCACCGCGGTTCGAACAGCTCCGGGCCGTCGGGGTGGGGGAAGTGGAACGGGACGCCGAAGTGGCGGGCCAGTGCGGCACCGGTCTCGGCCGCCTCCGCCGCCTCCGGCCACGGCGGCACCGTCCCGTTGAAGAGGCGCAGGTCCCCGCCGCGACGGATGACCGCGAGGCACCGCTCGCTGCGCGGAGACCGCGTCACGGCCCAAAGCTCCAGCATCCAGCCCTGCGTGTCGCCGTCCCACAACGCCTCGAACGCGTCCGGCGGGGCCGGCCACCCCTCGACCTCGGCGATCAACACCTCCGGAGTGCGCGGCGGCTCCACCCGGCGGCGGATCCGGTCTCCGAGGTGCCGCTGCCGCTCCGCCACCAGCTGTTGCGCGCGGGCGAGCGGCATCCGGCGCTCGTCGGAGTCGGTCAGGAACAGCAGCTTCGTGGCCAGGAACCAGTTGTCGGCCAGGACGAGCGCGTCGGCCTCCGCCCGCAGCGCCGCAGGAAGCCCTTCCCACTCAGGCGAACTCATGGGCCGACCGTAGCAACCGGGCACAGCAGGGGTCGAAGGCTTTCACACCACGGTGGCCAGCACGTCGTAAAGCAGCGCCTTGAAAGCCCGCCCGTCGCGCATCAACGCCGCGCTCACCACCAGCCCGCCGTCCGGCAGCGTCCAGAACACCCGTCCGGCCACCGGCAGCACCGTGATCGCGATCTCGAAGTCCCGGGCCCGCCGCCCGAGTTCGTTCTCCAACTGCTTCACCACTGTGCCCGGCACGCCCGCGGGCCGGCCCGCCGCGCCCGCCGCGACCGGCCGGTTCTGCGCCGACCACTGCGCCGCGTCCGGGTAGCCCGCCGCGAAGAGTTTGCGCAGCTTGGGCGAGCGGTTCAGGAGCTCGAACCGGGGCGGCTCCAGCATCTCCAGCGCGAACCACTCCTCCAGCCGGCCCTCCCACAGCCCCAGCCACAATCCCGTCCACTGCGCCGTGGTGTGCGGGTCCACCAGCTCCACCAGTTCCGGCACCACCGCCACCGGCGGCTCCAGCGGCGGGATCGGCGGGTCCAGGTCCGGCGTCATCCCCGCAGCGTCGCGCAGCCACAGCGCCGTGGTCATGGTCTGCCGGTCGCCCACCACGATGCGCCAGCCGCCGCCACCTTTAGCGAGTCGCACCCCACCAGCATCGCCGACGAAGGCGCCGAGCGGAACTCGCACCGACCCCGCACAGAGCCGCCGCCTGCCGCACAATGGCGGGACCGCAACCCGCGATCAAGGCCCGTCCACGACCCCCTGCACGACCGAACCCACGACTCCACCGTCCGGAGGCCCCGATGCAGACCCACCGCCACCTCGGCATCCTCGCGCATTCGGCCGAGGGCGCCGCACTGTCGTTCCAGACGTTCTGCCGCGAGGGCTTCACGCGCCTGGGCCCGCACGCCCACCCCGACGTCACCCTGGACCTGATCCCGCTGTCCCGCTCCATGCCGCACTGGGAATCAGGGGACTACGGCGCGGTCCGCGCCGTCCTGGCCGAGAGCGCCGCCCGGCTCGCCGCCGCCGGCGCCGACTTCTTCATCTGCCCCGACAACACCGCCCACCTCGCGTTCGAGCTCGACGGCGACCCCTATCCGCTGCCCGGCCTGCACATCGCCGAAGTGGTCGCCGACGCCGCCCGCGACCGCGGCCACCGCAAGGTCGGCATCCTCGGCACCCGCTTCACCATGGAAGGGCCCGTATATCCGCGGGCCCTGGCCGCCCGCGGCATAGCGGCCGCCGTCCCGGGCAAGGAGGACCGCCGCACCGTCGACACGATCATCTTCGAGGAACTGGTGAACGGCGTGTTCACCGACGCCAGCCGCGACGCCTACCGCGCCGTCATCACCACCCTGGCAGCCGAGGGCTGCGACGCCGTCGCGCTGGTCTGCACCGAGATCCCGCTGCTGGTCACCCCGGACGTCTCACCCCTGCCGACGCTGGACTCCACCCGGCTGCAGGCGCGCGCCGCCTTCGACGTGGCGATCGGCGCGCGCCCGCTGCCGACGTGGCGCGGCGGCCCGGTGGCAGCCGTGGACGCCGTGGACGCCGTATCTCAGCCCTGATCCGCCCCACCGTGCTGCACGGCGATGTTCCAGATCCCGGACCCGTCCCCGATCCCGCCGTTCATGTGCACCCACAGGATCACGAACTGCTCGGTGGCACGCGACGTCCCGATGCCGCCCAGGTCCCGGATCTGCGCGTCCCGCCACCCCATGTCCCGCAGCAACCCGGCCGTGGTCTCCTTGGCCGCGGCGTCCTCGCCCGACAGGAACACCACGTGGTCGCCCGGCACCAGGTCCGGCCGCGCCATGACCTTGTTGTTCATCGTGTTCAGCGTCTTGACGACCCGGGTCTGCGGGAAGTCGCGCTGGATCATCTCCGCGACCCCGATCCCGTCGAACGTCACCGCGTCCGGCGGGAAGCCCCGGGAGAAGTCCAGCGCGTTCGACACGTCGATCACGACCTTGCCGGCCAGGTTCGCCTCGCCCGCGGCCTCCAGCACCGCCTTCGTGACCAGCCCGCCGGTGGCGTTGACCACGACCTCGCCGAAGGCCGCCGCGTCGGCGAACGTGCCGTGCGCCGAGCCGGTCTCCCCGGCCCAGGCGTGCGCCTCCGCGTTGTCGGCGGTCCGTGAGCCCAGCACCACCTGATGGCCGACCTCCACGAACCGCGACGCCAGCCGGCGCCCCACCTCTCCGGTGCCGAGAACCGCGATCTGCATAGGTTCGTCCCCCTAAAGAATGGACCTGATCCCCGCCGCCAACCGGTCGTACTCGGCGGGTGCGTTGTAGATGTTCGCACTAACCCGTAGCAGAGTGCGTCCATTCCACTTCGGAACCGACACCTCCACCCCCAGCCGGTCGGAGATCTCGGCCTGCAGATCCCGCGGATCGTCGAAGTCCACCGGCAGCGGCACCACGCGCATCGGGACGCCGGGATCGCCGGGCAGCGTCGCCGGGTCCACGTCCAGCGCGGCCGCCAGCACCGCCTGCCCGTACTCGGCGAGCTTCACGTTGTGCTCGCGCACCCGCTGCGGCCCCAGCGCCCGCAGGAACGCGATCCCGTTCGGGCTGGCCAGCTGCGGCGTCCGGTCGGTGGTGCCGACCTCCTCCAGGTTGTGCGGGAACTCCAGGTACTCGCCCCAGGACACGATCGGGTTGCGCAGCGCGGAGCGCCACTTCGGCGCGGCCCAGAACGCCGCCACGGCGCGCGGCGCGTAGCCCCACTTGTGCAGGTTGCCGCCCCAGAAGTCGGGGTTCAGCGCCGCCAGGTCGACCGGCAGCATCCCCGGCGCGTGCGCGGCGTCGACGACCACGATCACGCCGCGCGCCTGCAACGCCGGCACCAGCTCCTCGACCGGGAACCGGCGCGCGGTCATCGAGGTCACGTGGTCGATCACCGCGACCTTGGTGCGCGGCGTCACCGCGGCCAGCACCGCGGCGGTGATCCCGGCGGCGTCGGTGTCGAACGGCACGGCGGCGGTCACCACCTGCGCGCCGACGTCCCCCGCGCGCCGCCGCGCGGCCCAGGTCGAGGTCTCGTACGCGTGGTCGGTGACCAGTACCTCGTCCCCGGCGGCCAGCGGCACCGAGGCCAGCGCCGCCGTGATCGCGGCGGTGGCGTTGGCGACCAGCGCGACCTGGTCCCCGGCCGGGGCGCCGAGGAACTCCGCGGCGGCGCGGCTCGCGGTCCGCAGGCCCGGGGCCAGTTCGCGGCGGAAGAACCGGGTCGGGTTGGCGTCCATCCGGGCGCGCCACTGCGCTTGGTTCAGCGTCACCGTGCGCGGCGCGTTGCCGAAGCCGCCGTGGTTCAGGTAGGCGTGGCCGGGCTGCAGGGTGTCGAACAGGTCGCGGACGTCATTCCAGTCGCCGCCCCAGAACGGGTTTTCGAGGCTATCCATGTCCCATGATCATAACCGTCGCCGGCGGCGCGCCCCAGGGCCACTGGCGGACCTTTGGCCTTGCGGCGATCCCGCGGCGGCTGTCGTCGTGCCCTGCTACGGTGCCGGACACGCAGCGCCGATATCCAGGGGGTGGCACCGTGGCCGACCAGAGCCGCAACACATATCTCGACGACGTCTTGGCCCAGCAGGAGCGGTTGGAGTCCGATCTGCGGTCCAAGCGGCCCGCCGGCTACGGCCAGGCGTCGATGCCGCCGCCCCCGCCGGGCGGCCCGGCGGCTGCGGCGCCGTCCGCGTCGATCGCGCC
>JABFXP010000249.1 GCA_013361685.1 Catenulispora sp. | reverse complement strand
ACTCACTGCTACGTAGCTGTGACGTTCGAGTCGACCCATTCGTGGGGCTTGGACCGCTTATGACGCCCCTGAGGTGTCCAGATATTCCCGCCCGCCACCCACCACCGCCCATTAAGGAGACGCTTCGCGTCGCAGTAACATAAGGCAGTGAACTTCCCCGTAGTAGGCGTAGTCGGTGGCGGCCAGCTCGCCCGCATGATGCAACAGGCAGCCATCGGCCTGGGCGTGAACCTGCGCGTACTCGCCCAGCGCTCCGACGATCCGGCGGCTCTCGTCATGCCCGGCACGGTGATCGGTAATCATCACGACCTGGACGCGTTGAAGAAGTTCGCGGCCGGCTGCGACGTCCTGACGTTCGACCACGAGCACGTGCCGACCGAATACCTGCACGAGCTCGAGGCGGCCGGCGTCGCGGTCCGCCCGGGCCCCGAGGCGCTGATCTACGCGCAGGACAAGGGCCTCATGCGGACCAAGCTGGCCGAGCTCGGCCTGCCCTGCCCGGCCTGGGCCCTGGTCGACTCCGAGGACGACCTGGCCGACTTCGGCGCCGAGGTCGGCTTCCCCTACGTGCTGAAGGCCACGCGCGGCGGCTACGACGGACGCGGCGTGTGGGTTGTCGACGACCTGCCCGCGGCCCGGACCGTGCTGGCCGGCGCGGCCGAGCGCGGGGTGCGGCTGCTGGCCGAGGCCAAGGTGCCGTTCGTGCGGGAGCTGTCCGCGCAGGTCGCGCGCTCCCCGCACGGCCAGGCCGCGGCCTACCCGGTGGTGGAGTCGCTGCAGATCGACGGCATCTGCCGCGAGGTCTACGTCCCGGCGCCCGGGCTGCCGGAGCACTCGGCCCTGGAGGCGCAGCGGATCGCGCTGACCGTGGCCAAGGAACTCGGCGTCACCGGGATGCTGGCGGTGGAGATGTTCCAGACCGCCGACGGCGGCGTGCTCATCAACGAGCTGGCCATGCGCCCGCACAACTCCGGGCACTGGGGCATGGACGGCGCCGTCACCGGCCAGTTCGAGCAGCACCTGCGGGCGGTGCTGGACCTGCCGCTGGGCGACGTGCGGCCGCTGGCGCCGGTGGTGGTGATGGCGAACGTGCTGGGCCTGGACCTGCCGGAGGTCTACCCCGCGTACAAGCACGTGATGGCGCACGACCCCGGAGTGAAGGTCCACATGTACGGCAAGGGCGTCAAGCCCGGCCGGAAGATCGGGCATGTCAACGTGCTGGGCACGTCGTTCGACGACGTGGTCGAGCGGGCGCGGCACGCGGCCGCCTATCTGCGAGGAGAGATCGATGAGTGAGTCCGGCGCCGCCCCCCTGGTCGGGATCGTCATGGGGTCGGACTCCGACTGGCCGGTGATGCGGCTGGCGTCCGAGGCGCTGGAGGAGTTCGACATCGCGCACGAGGTCGACGTGGTCTCGGCGCACCGGATGCCGCGCGAGATGATCGCCTACGGCGAGCAGGCGGCCGGCCGCGGACTGAAGGTGATCATCGCCGGCGCCGGGGGCGCCGCGCACCTGCCGGGCATGCTGGCCTCCGTGACGCCGCTGCCGGTGATCGGCGTGCCGGTGCCGCTGAAGTACCTGGACGGCATGGACTCGCTGCTGTCGATCGTGCAGATGCCGGCCGGCGTGCCGGTGGCCACCGTGTCGGTCGGCGGCGCCCGCAACGCCGGACTGCTGGCCGCCCGGATCCTGGCCGCGCACGACCTGGAACTGCTCGGGGCGATGCGCGCCTTCCAGGACGATCTCAACGCACAGGCGACGGCCAAGGGTGCGGCGCTGCGGGCGCGTAGGGCAGAGTAGGCGCTCGGCAGGGGGTATTCCCAACACGGCGTCGGTGGACGCATCATGCTCGTGACAGAGTGGGGGATCAGTACGTGGACGCCAACCGGCCGGCCCCGGGATCCGGTCAATCCTTCGGCGGCCTGGGGGCCGGCAGCATCGTCTCCCGCAACATCCAGCCGCTGCTGGACGCCGATCCCCGCCAGATCGGCCCGTACGCGATCCACGGCCGCCTGGGCCAGGGCGCGATGGGCCACGTGTTCCTCGGCTTCGCCCCCAACGGCCCGGCCTACGCCCTGAAGGTCCTGCGCCCGGACTTCGCCGCCGACCGCGACTTCCGCCGCCGCTTCACCCGCGAGATAGCCGCCGCCCGCGCGGTCCACTCACCGTTCGTCAACGCGGTGACCGACGCCGACCCCACCGCCGCCACCCCCTGGCTGGCCTCCTACTTCATCCCCGGCCCCCCGCTGAGCTCGGCGGTGCAGCTGGCCGGCCCGTTCACCCCCCGCTCGGTGGCCCACCTGTGCGTCGGCATCGGCCTGGCCCTGGAGGCGATCCACACCGCCGGCATCGTCCACCGCGACCTGAAGCCGGCCAACGTCCTGGTCGCCAGCGACGGCCCCCGCGTCATCGACTTCGGCATCGCCCGCGCGGTCGACGCCAGCATGCTCACCAGCACCGGCATGCGCCTGGGCACCCCCAGCTTCATGGCCCCGGAACAGGTGGCCGGCAGCGACGTCGGCGCCCCGGCCGACGTCTGGGCGGTCGGCGGCATGCTGGTCTGGGCCGCCACCGGCCGCACCGCCTTCGGCGACGGCAACGCCATGAGCATCCTGTACCGCGTCGAACACCACGACCCCAACCTCGACGGCCTGGAACCGGCCCTGGCCCAGATAGCCAGCGCCTGCCTGGCCAAGGACCCCGCCGCCCGCCCGACCCCGGCCCGCCTGGTCGAGATGTGCCGCGCCGCCCTCGACGGCGGCGGCATGGGCATCCCGGCCCTGCCCGGCACGGACGTGACCGGCTGGCTGCCCCCGGCCGTCTCCCGCGACCTGGCGTCCCGGCAGGTGGAGCTGGCCTCGGTCCGGCAGACGATGCCATCGGCAGGAGCGCCCTCGGGCGCCGCACCGTCGGGCGGCAAGTCCGGCGGCGGTGGCGGCCTGGGCGGCTTCCTGCGGCGCAAGGGCGGGACGCAGGGTTCGCAGCCGCAGTTTCCGCAGCAGGGGCAGCAAGCACAGCAAGGACAGCAGGGTCAGCAGGGTCAGCAGGGTCAGCAG
>JABFXP010000888.1 GCA_013361685.1 Catenulispora sp. | reverse complement strand
TGAGTGCGGCCAAGGTGGCACGTCAAGCGAAACGCTCACCGCCGCACGTCCACAACACTCCCCAAGCTCAAGGCATCAGCGTAATGATCGAGAAACAACCGCGCGACCAGGTCCCCGCGCGATCCGCTGCCCGACTTGGCGAAGATCGACTTCAGATGGTCCTGCACCGTGTACGACGACACGTGCAGGCGGCCGGCGATCTGTTTGGTGGACAAGCCGTTGGCCACCAGTTCGGTGATGCGGCGCTCGCTGTCGGTGAAGCCGTAGGCGTCGACTATCAGGGGGGCCATTTCGGCGGGGCGGGCGGCTTCGAGCATCACTGCGACCTGGGTGTCGGGGCCTTCGTTCAGGAGGGAGCCGCGGATGATCAGCCACTGGCCGGTTCGGGTGCGGGCTCTGGTTTTGGCCGGCTGGAGGTCGGGGGGTGGCGTGGTTGGTGTCAGGCCGGACAGGGAGCGGGTCTGGCGGGCTACTGCTGAGACCACGAGGGGCAGGCGGGCGCCTGTTCGGTCGCTGGTGCCCAGTTCGTCGAGCCAATGATCGGCTGCCTTGTTGGACATGCGGACGTTGTCGTCGGGATCCAGGACCAGTAGGCCGACGTCGTCGGTGCCGGATTGGGCCTCGCCGAGGAGGAGGCCGCGGCGTAGGCCGTCGGTGATCAGGCCGGCGATGGAGGAGACGAATTCCACCTCGGCGGGGGAGAAGTGGGGGCTGCCTGCTTCGCGGAAGACGGTCAGCTTTCCCCAGGTTCCCGTGCTGCCGGCGAGGAGGACCCGGAGTTCGTCGGAGAATCCGTTCGGGCGGCGGATCTCCCGTTGGCGCAGGCTGCGGTCCAGGTCGCCGGCGGTGGCTTCGCTCAGGCTGGCGGCGGGGCGGGGTGCTTGGGCGAGTTGGCCCCAGGTGTTGAAGTCCTGCCCCTGTGCGTCGAATTCCACGAGGCGGAGGAGGTCTTCGGCGGGCAGGCCCTTCTCGGCGAACTCCGCGGTCGGGAGGGTGGTCGCCGGGTCGGTCGTCATCAGGCAGGTGCCTTCGGCGGGTACGGCGCGGGCCAGGGCGTCGCCGACGGCCCGCGCGAAGTCCGGTGTCGGCAGGCCCTGGTGGACCAGCTTCACGAGTTCGTCGCGGACACGTGCGTGCGTTGCCGATGAGGTGGCCACGATCGCAGCTTATGGTGAGCGGCGGCAGAAGATCCCAGAAATCTGGGATACAGCCCGGCGGCGCGGTCTTCCATGCTGGTCTCACCGATGAGATCAGCCCGGGCGGGTCGGCCCGTATCGAAAGGAATGGAACCTTGAGTAAGTCGGTGCTGTACATGTCGATGTCGGTGGACGGCTTCATCGCCGGGCCGAACGTGGCGCCCGGAAACGGCCTCGGTGACAAGGGGCAGCGGCTGCACGAGTGGTTTCTGCAGGACGCTGACGCCGAGCACCGGACGGGCAGCCACCTGTCCGGCGTGAACCGGACCATCATGGACGAGGCCATGGCCACCGGCGCGGTCGTCGTCGGCCGGCGGACGTTCGAGCTCGCCGACGGCTGGGGCGGCGACCACCACGACGGCATCCCGATCTTCGTCCTGAGCCGCAACGCGCCCGCTCCCGAGCTGACCTGGCCCGGAGTCACCTATGTCGGGGACGTCACCGAGGCGATGAACAGGGCCAAGGAGGCAGCCGGGGACAAGGACGTCCTGGTCCACGGCGCCCGCACCGCCCGGCTGGCCCTGGCCGCGGGCGTCCTCGACGAACTGCAGATCCACCTGGTCCCGGTCCTGCTCGGCCAGGGCGAACCGCTCTTCGAGGACATGCCGCCGGAGCACATCGAGCTCGAACTGCTGCGCACGGTGGACGGCCCGGGCGTGACGCACCTGCGCTACCGCGTGCGGACGGAGGGCTGAGACCATGGCGACCATCCGGCTGTACATGACCATTTCCCTGGACGGATATGTCACCGGGCCGCGCGACAGCATGAGCGATCCGATGGGCGTCGACGGGTTCCGCCTCTTCAACTGGCTCGACGGACGCCACGACCCAGGACCCAGCCAACAGGTGTACGCCGAGGCCGAGGCCTCCCGCGCCCTGATCTCCGGCCGCCGCACCTACGAACACGCCGACCGCTGGCAGGGCGACCACCACGACGGCGTCCCGATCTTCGTCCTGACCCACACCGTCCCGGACGACCCGCCCCCGGGCAGCGTCCGCTACGTCACCGACGTGCATCACTGCGCCGCCCAAGCCCGCGAGGCGGCCGGCGACGGCGACGTGATGGTCCACGGCGCCGGCGCGGCACAGGCGCTGCTGCGCGCCGGCCAGCTCGACGAACTGGAGCTGCACGTCGTACCGGTCCTGCTCGGGCAGGGACGACGGCTGTTCGACGACCTGCCCGCCGAGCTCATCGAGCTCGAACCGGTCCGCCGGCTGATCGCTGCGCCGGCCGGGGACCCCATGCGGCACGTCACCCATCTGCGTTACCGCGTCCGCCGTCCGTGAGCTACGGACGCGGAATGTTCCGCAGGTTCGCCCGAGCCAAGCGGACCATGCGCCCCACGCCGCCGGACAGCACCGTCCGGCTGGCGGACAGTGCGAAACCGGTCACCTGCTCGGCGGTGATCTTCGGGGGAATCGCCAGGGCGGCGGGGTCGGTGACCACGTCCACCAGGGCGGGCCCGTCATGGGCGAAGGCCTCCCGAAGCGCTTCGCGCACCTGACCCGGCTGCTCGACGCGGATGCCGTGGGCCCCGGCGGCGCGGGCGATGGCGGCGAAGTCCGAGTGCGGATAGCCGGTGCCGTACGGGGGCAGGCCGTCGACCATCATCTCCAGGTCGACCATGCCGAGGGAGGAGTTGTTGAAGACCACCACCTTCACCGGCAGCCCGTACTGGACCAAGGTCAGGAAGTCGCCCATCAGCATGGAGAATCCGCCGTCGCCGGACAGCGAGACGACCTGCCGGCTCCGGTCGAGGAACTGCGCGCCGATGGCCTGGGGGAGCGCGTTGGCCATCGAGCCGTGGACGAACGAGCCGATGATGCGGCGGCGGCCGTTCGGCGTCAGATAGCGTGCGGCCCAGACGCAGCACATGCCGGTGTCCACCGTGAACACCGCGTCGTCGGCGGCTTCCTCGTCCAGGATCGCCGCCACGTACTCGGGGTGGATCGGAATGTGCTTGTCGACGTTGCGGGTGTAGGTCTCCACGGCGTTCTCCAAGGCGCGCGCGTGGCGGTCGAGCATCCGGTCCAGGAACTGGCGGGAGGTCTTCTCCCGCACCGTGGGTGTCAGAGCCCGCAGAGTCTCGCGGACGTCACCCCACACCGCCAGCTCCAGTTGTGTCCGGCGGCCGAGGCGTTCGGGCTGGATGTCGATCTGCACCGTGCGCACGCCGCGCGGCAGGAAGTCGTTGTACGGGAAGTCCGTGCCCAGCAGGATCAGCAGGTCGCATTCGTGCATCGCCTCGTAGGCGGCGCCGTATCCCAGCAGCCCCGACATGCCGACGTCGTAGGGATTGTCGTACTGGATGTGTTCCTTGCCGCGCAGCGCATGACCGACCGGCGCCTTGACCTTCTCAGCGAACGCCATCACTTCGGCATGCGCACCCGCCACACCCCGGCCGCAGAAAAGGGTCACCTTCTCCGCCTCGTCGACCAGTCGCATGAGCCGGGTCAGTTCCTCATCGCCGGGCCGCACGGTGGGCCGGTCCAGCGGCATCGCCAGCTCGGCGGCGCTGTCCGGGGCCTTCTGGCCGGCGACGTCACCCGGCAGCGACACCACCGCCACACCCCGCCGGCCCACCGCGTGCTGGATCGCGGTCTGCGCCACGCGCGGCATCTGCTGCGGTGCGGAGATCAGCTCGGAGTAGTGGCTGCACTCGGCGAACAGCCGGTCGGGATGCGTCTCCTGGAAGTAGCCCGTGCCGATCTCGCCGCTGGGGATCTGCGCCGCCAGCGCCAGCACCGGCGCCATCGAACGGTGCGCGTCGAACAACCCGTTGATGAGATGAAGATTGCCCGGCCCGCATGAACCGGCGCACGCCGCCAGCCGGCCCGTCAGCTGCGCCTCGGCGCCGGCGGCGAACGCGGCGACCTCCTCATGGCGCACCTGGACCCAGTCGATCCCGTCGTACCGTCGCACCGCGTCCACGACAGGGTTGAGGCTGTCGCCGACGACGCCGTAGATCCGGCGGACCCCGGCGCGCGCCAGAAGATCGACATACTGCTCGGCAACGGTCTGCTTGGCCATGGTGCTCCTCGCTGGTTCGACTTCATCAAGTGTCAGCGAAGATCGTCGAGTTCGCCTTTCATCAAGCGCCGACGCTCGGCGAGTCGCCCGGCGTCACCCTCCCGCTACCGGCTCACAAAGGAGGCAGGCGCAGGGCCGCCGAGGCGAGTTCGGCCTTGTTGCCCAACTGGAGTTTGGTCCGGATGCGCGCGATGTAGGTGTCGACGGTGCCTTTCGAGACGCCCATGCGGGTGGCGGTCTGCTGGTGGGTGAAGCCGCAGGCGATGTATCCGAGCGCTTCTTGCTCGCGGGGGGACAGCGTGTCCTGGGGGTCGGCGGCCGGGCGCAGGGTCGCGGCCTGGAGCAGGTCCGCGAGGTGGGCCGACAGATAGAAGGTGCCGGTGGCGACCGAGCGGATCGCGGTCGCGTACGCCGACTCCTCGGCGGCCTTGGTCAGGAATCCGGCCGCTCCGGCCCGTACGGCGGCCAGGGCGACCGCGGGGGAGCGGGACGCGGACAGCACGAGGACGGGACAGTGCGCGGACAGTTCGGTGATCGTGGACAGCCCCGGGCGGCCGTCGGACTGATACAGGTCGAGCAGCACCACGTCGGCGTCCACGCCGCCGTGCTCGAGGCGAGGAAGTTCGGCGGCGTCGGCCGCGGTGGCGCAGACCTCGAGATCGGGGAAGGCGGCGATGATCGAGGCGATGCCGCGGCGCGCCACCGGATGGTCGTCGACCACCGCCACCCGCAACGGTTGTGAAGTACCGACCGGTTGCCCGTCGTCCACTCTCGCTCCCCGAGACAGCACCCTGTTATAAGCTCCCAGCCATGCTCCCGGGGGTTCGTCGGCACGTCAACGGTCGCCCGGTTGAGCTATGAGCAGTCCACCCCCGCCTAGCTCGGGCGATGCGGCGACCAGCGCCGCGGCGCGCACCGAGGTCACCTTGGCGTGGGCGTGGGCCGGATTCCGGACGGGCGCGGTCGCCGTGCTGCTGGCGGCGTTCGCGGCGGCGCCCGGACGGGGTGCGGCGGTGGTGCCGGAGACGGTGCTCACGCTGATCGTGGTGGCCGACTGCGCTGTGGTGAGCGCGGTGTTCGTGCGGGTGGGGCGGATGCCGCTCGGGTGGGCGGCGGCCGACGTCGTGTGCGTCGTCGCTGTGGTGGGGTGCTCGTCGTGGCCGGCTGTCGTGCCCGGCGTCGCGGGCCAGAGCGTGTTCTACAACTTCACCGTCATCGTCGGGCCGACGATCGGCCTGCCCGCGTGGCCGCCTGTGGTCACCCTGGCGGGGGGTGCGGGGCTGGCGTTCGTGGACTTGGCCCCGGCGCTGCGCGCGGGGTCTTCGTATCCGCGGTGGAACGCGCTGCCGGACGCGGTCACCGTGCTCGGCCTCGCGCTGCTCGCCACGGTGCTGGCCAGGTTGCAGCGGGGTTCGGCCGAAGCCTTGGACCGGCACCGTCGGGCCGCGGTGCGGCGGGCTTCGCAGCTCGCGCGGCAGGGGGAGCGGCTACGGCAGCAGGCTGATCTCAGTGCGCATCTGATGACGACTCTGGAAGTTCTCACGGCTGGGGACGTGATCGCGGATCCGGCCATCGCCGATCGGCTTCGGGGAGAGGCGTCGGGACTGCGGCGGTTGCTGGCGGCGGAGTCGGCGGCCATGCCTGGCGGCGGGGTGTTGTCGGCTGCGTTGCGGGAGTTGGCGGTGGAGAAGTCGGCGACGGGGCTGCATGTCGATGTCGGGGCCGGCCATGACGGTTCCGCCGACGCGCTGCCGCCGGCGGCTGCTGCGGCCCTGGTGGCGGCGACGCGCGAGGCGCTGACCAACGTGCGCAAACACGCCAAGACGGATCGCGCGGTGCTGACGGTCGAGGTGGTCGGCGACGGGGTCCGGGTGACGGTCGCCGACCAGGGCTGCGGCTACGATCCCGGCGCCACCGGCGAGGGGTTCGGCCAGCGCCGGTCGTTGCGGCACCGGATCGCCGCCGAGGGCGGGCGCGTGGACATCGATACGGCACCGGGCGCGGGGACGCGGGTCCGGCTGTGGGTGCCGTTCGACACCGGGGGAGCTGCGGGTCCGCGATGAGTCTTCGCTTCCCGCGTCGTTGGTGGCGCAGTCGCGCGCCGAGGCTGGACGTTCGAACGGTCCGGATGAACCTTCGCTTCCCACGTCGCTGGTGGCGCAGCCGCGTTCCGACGCAGCGCGTTCGCCTGGTTCTGGTGCTCGGCCTGGCGATCCGGGCGTCCGGCGTCGTCATGCTGACCTGCACGCTTCCGGTGATCCGCAGCCACCTCGCGCATCCGTGGTGGAGCGCGCTGCTGGCGGGCGGCCTCGCCGCCGAGAACGCGGCCGTGGCGCTGTGGTGGCTGGCCCGGCGGCGGCCCGACCCGCGCGTGTTGTGGCTGGACCTGCCGGTCGGGACGGCGGCGATCGTGCTCAACAGCTGGCTCACCCCTCGCCACGGCGCCGCGGGCTGGGCGTTGTTCGTGTATCCGAACACGGTGCTCATGGCTTTCGTCATCGGTCTGCTGTGCCGCCGGGCGAGCGCCGCTGTCGCCTGCGGTGCCTTGTGGGCGGGGACGAATGTGGCGGCCACCGCCGTCTTCCGTGACGCGACGTTCGGCTCGCTGCTCCAGCTGAACGTGCCGTATCTCAGTAACGCCCTGGTGGGCTGGCTCGGTGGCAGCATGCTGCGACGCAACGAGGAGCTGCTCGCCGCGGCCATGGACGCCGAGGTGCGCGAGACCGCGCAACTGGCGGCCAGCGAGCAGAAGTGGCGGCTGGCCGCGGCGTTGCACGACGGCGTGTTGCAGACCTTGGAGACCGTCCGGCGCGGCGGCGGCGCCATCGTCGACCCGGTGCTGCGTGCCGAGGTGGCCGAGCGTGCGAGCTGGCTGCGTCGCTACATCGAGACCGGGCATGGCGACCAGGAGCGGGACCTCGGTGCCGACCTGGACGCGATGGTCGTCGCGGCGAGGCGGGAGGGCATAAGCGTGCAGCTGAACGCGGCGCGGTTGCTGGCTACGCAGGAGGGTTTCGGCGATGAATCAGGACCCGGCGATGCGCCCCGGCTCGGCGCGACGGCACGCGAGGCGATGATCGAAGGACTCTTCCACACCATCACCGCCTTCGGTCGCCGCGCCGACGACGTCATCGTGGTGCGGGCTGTTCCCGATGCGGGCGGTGTCCTCATCACCGCGCTGTCCACCGCCGACGCCGTCCCGGATCCCGGCGAACTCGCCGGTGTCGGGGCGCGCCTGGGCTCGGTGGGCGGATGGCTGCGGTCGGCGCCGGGGCAGTGCGTCGAGCTGTGGGTGCCGTCGTCGGACGGTGGCTGATACCGGGTTCAGCCGTCGGCGCATACGGGGTCGGCCCAGGAGAAGACCGCCGCGCCGTCGGGGCTGTGTCCGACGTAGATGCCGACCTTGAAACAGTAGTGGACCTTCGGATCGAGGCCGTCGAAGTGGTAGGAGGACACGCCGGTGCCGGCCGAGACCATGGGGACGCCTCCGGGATTCGGGCTGGGCACGATCATCACCGGGTTCTGTGCGCCGTCCGGGGGCAGCGTCCAGTGGAGGGCGACGGTGGTGGTGCTGGTTTTCGCGCTGACGGCTGATGGTGGAGGGATCGACGTCGGCGGCGCGGCGGGGGTCCGCGACGACTGGTGCGTCGCCGACGCCGGCTGGGTGGTCGAGTTGTTCGGGCTCGGGGTGTGCGAGTCGGCCGACGCCGAGGTCGAGGCGCCGGACAGCGCGACGGCGGTCGCCACCCCGCCTGCGGCGACGACCGCGCCGGTGCTGACGACCACGGCTCGCAGCATGCGGGGGCGGCTCGCGTACCAGGGGAGGCGCAGGGTCGGAGGGAGGGGGTGGGCTGCTGTGGGGGTGACGGCGAGGGCGGTCGCGGGGCTGGGTCTGGCACCTGCTGCGGGTTCCGGCGGCAGGGCGGACTTCCAGTCGCTGATGGTTTCGGAACTGGACCAGGGGGTCACCGCGAGGGGTGGGTCGAACGGATCTGCGGCGACGGATGCCGGTTGTGGTGGGGGCGGTACGGCGATGACGGTCGGCGTCGCAGGCGCGGCGTTGGCAGGACTTGTATTCGCGGCGGCTGGTGGCGCGAACGCTGCGGTGACGGTTGGTGGTGTGGCGGCGATGGCCGGCAGCGGCGGCGTGCCCGGCCCCGGTGCCGCAACCGGGTCCACCGTGCCAGGGACGGCGAGATCGCCGATGTCTGCTGGCGGCATCGCTGTCGTCGCTGTCGCCGACGCTGCCCCCACCCGCGCCTCATCCTCCGGTGTCTCTGTGACCGTCATGCCCAACGCGGCCTGCACACCCTGCAACGCCTCCGCGAACGCGCCGGCCGAGCCGTACCGCTCCCGCGGATCCCGCGCCATGGCCCGGGTGATCGCGTCCTGCACCACGTCCGGTACGTCGGCGCGCGTCATCCGCGGCACCGGCTCGGTCAGCACGCGCAGCAGCAGCGGGGCGACGCCCGGCTCGGCGGGGCGCTCGAAGGCCGGTCGGCCCTCCAACAGCTGGTACAGCGTCGATCCCAGCGAGTACACGTCGGCCGCCGCGTCCGGCACCTGGCCTTGCAGGATCTCCGGTGCCGCGTGCACCGGGGTCAGCGCCTCGGTGTTGCTGGTCGCGTCCAGCGCCGCGGTCAGGCGGGCCGTCCCGAAGTCGCTCAGGGCCGGCTCGCCGAAGCGGGACACCAGGATGTTCTGCGGCTTCACATCGCGGTGCAGCAGCCCTTCGCGGTGCACCGCCTCCAGCACCGCCGCGATCTTCACGCCGACGCGCAGCACCTCGCGGACGGGCAGCGGCCCCTCGGCCCGCAGCCGGTCGCGCAGGGAGCCCCGGTCGTGGAAGTCCATGGCGATGTAAGGGCGCCCCGACGCCGTCAGGCCCGAGTCCAGCACCGTCACCACGTTCGGATGCCCGGTCAGCTTCGCGGTCAGCTGGACCTCCCGCAGGAACTGGCGCAGGACCCGGCCGTCGACGAACTCCACGGCCAGGATCTTCAACGCCACGTCCCGCCCGATCTCCTCCTGGTGTGCGCGGTACACGACGCTGAACCCGCCCTGGCCGACCCGGTGCAGGTCGCGATACCCGGGCACCTGCTCGGTCGCGGTCGGGACGGCGACCCGGGTGCGCTTGAAGAACGGCAAGGCGGTCTCAGACCTTTCGTGGCGGGAGCGGCGAGGGGGGAATCAGGCGGTGCAGCAGGCGGATCCGGCGCGGGACGGTCGCGCGGACCGCGCCGCGCACGGTCGCGTAGCCGGACCACGCCTCGACCGCCGCGGCGCCGGTGACCCCGGACGTCGCCGGGGCGAACGCCGCGTGGTCGGCCAGCCGGGCCAGGACGGTCAGGGCCCGGGCGCCGTCGGCGCCGAGCCGGGCGGCTCCGAAGGCTGCGATCTGCGCGGTGGTGCGGCTGCCGACCGCTTCCAGGCCGAGGGTCCGCAGCATCGTCACCGTCTCCCACCACGCGCCCAGCACCGCCGCTGCCGGGTCCGGCGCGCGCCGTCTGCGGTGCCGGCGCAGCTGGGGGATTCCGAGGGCGTAGCCGAGATAGGCGGTGATGAGGCTGATCGAGCAGACGAAGACGACCACGGCGATGGAAAGCCCTGACGTGCCGCTCGACCGGACGTCGCTGCCAGTGGGGGCGCCCCAGGAGTCCGGCGGCGGGAGCGGCTGGGGGGCGGGCAGTTTCACGCCGGTCAGGGTGTCGTCGACCGACTGCCGTACCGCGCTCTCGCCGCTGGCCAGGTGCAGTGCGCCGCCGCGGCCGGGGCCGGAGGGCGTGGGGAAGAACGGGACCCAGCCGAGGCCGGCGAAGTCGACTTCGGGCCAGGCCAGGGCGTCGGCGCCGGTGACGGTCACGGTGGTTCGGCCGGGGGTCGGGTTGGCGGCTGCGCCGGTTGCGCCGGTTGTGTCGGTGGTGCCGCCGGTGGCTTCGTCGGCGGCCGTGTGCGGTGCTGTCGGCGCGAACCCGACGGCGACCCGGGCCGGCAGCCCGAGCGAGCGGGCCATCAGGGCGAACGCCACGGCGAACTGGTCGCTGCCGCCCCGGTGCGAGGTGCCGAGGAAGTAGGCGATGTGGCCGTAGCCGTCGCCGGCCGGTGCGGTCGGGTCGTAGGCGGCGGTGGTGCGCAGGTAGTCGGCCAGCCGTGCGGCCTGCTGGTAGGGGAAGCCCGCTCCGGCGGTGGCGTTCTGCGCGGTCTGGGCGATGATCGGCGGCACGTCTCCGGGCAGCGCCGTGGCCACCGGGTCGGCGACCGGGACGGCTCCGCGCAGGGCGGCCTCGGAGTACTGCGGCACGTGTGCGGTGACGGTGTAGTGCAGGCCGGGTTTGGTGCCGTCCGGGATCAGCAGTTCGCCGTCGGCGTCGACGGTCAGCTGGTTGGGCAGGGCGGTGACGGTCGTCGGGCGGGCCGGGGCCGGCAGCCACAGGGTGTTGAGTTGTTCGATCCGGATGTCCTGGCGCAGGTCTGTCGTCGGTGTGCTCTCGGCGGCGGGGGCGGCTGGGATCCGCGAGCCGGTCGCGGTGTAGACGGCGTCGCTGGACCAGGTGCCGCCGTCGAAGTGGTCGAGGACGGTCAGGCGGAGGTCGGGTGCGGCGGTCGGGGAACTGGGCGCCGGACCGGTTGCCGGGTTGGCGCTGGCGTCGGTGCTCGTGTCGATGGTGAACAAGCGGGTCTGGGGAGTGCCGACCCAGGCGGCGACCTGTTGCAGGGGGTCGAGGGCGGGGTGGGTGGCCGGGGGCGGGGTGACCAGGGTGCGGGGGTCGAACGGCGGGCGTCCGGAAGCCGTCGTCGCGCTGAGCAGTGAGACCGCGCAGACTCCCGCGACCGCCGGCAGGGCGGCGGCGTAGCGCGCGATCGAGCCGGTGGCCGGCGCCGCCGCGACCGCGGTGAGTGCGGCGGTGGCCACGGCGAACGCCACGGCCACCGGTAGGTCGCTGCCCGGGCCGGTGGCCAGCAGGCCCAGGACCAGCACCACGAAACCGGGGGCGGCGACCGGCAGCACGGCCTCGGTCCGGAGCGCGGTCTGCACGGCGCCGAACGTCGCCAGGGCGGCCAGCGCGGACACCGCCGCCAGCACCGCGGGGTCCGGGCCGAGCGGCGGGACCGTGGTCAGGACCCTGGCCCAGCCGGTGCCCGCGCCGCGCAGGGTCCGAATCAGAGAGCTGATGGACGGGACCGGGCCGCCGCCCTCGCTGCCCGCCGACCAGCCGATCGCGACGCACGCCGCCGGCAGC
>JABFXP010000918.1 GCA_013361685.1 Catenulispora sp. | reverse complement strand
GCGCTTGACGGCGGCCGTCGGCGGGGTGGCCGTGGTCGCGGCGGTGGGCGTGGGGGCCGGCGTGACGGGGTTCGTGGACGGCCGGTGGGGGACGTCGGGCGGCGGCGGCGCCGTGGGGCCGGGTTCGACGCAGGCACAGCGTTCGGCCGCGGACGGGAAGCTGGCATATCAGGCCATGGCGAAGGTGCTGAGAAAGCTTGATCCGACCGGCAAGCACATCGTGCTCGCCTATGCGGTGTCTGCGACGGAGTACATGCGTCCCTCCAGTTGCAGTGCCAACTCCGGCGGCTACTCGTACTTGGCCGACGGGGACTGGACGGCGGACGGGAAGCCGGCCACGGCCACCTCGCCGCACCTCACCGTGATGATCGAGCTCAGCAACGCGAAGATGCCGGTCAAAGGGCCGCGGCCGAAGGTCCAGCTCTCCGACCGCTCGCTGGTGGTCGGCTATGGCGACGGCCCGAGTATGGGAGCGTCGCGGGTCCTTCCGGACGGCCGGTCGCTTCAGATCTTCGTCACGGACGCGTCGGCGAGCGTCGACGAGCCCAAGCCTGCCGAAGCGGTGGCACCGTTCCCGTTTACCGCGCAGCAGCTCACTGCGGTCGTCTCGGACATGTCGTTGAAGTTCCCCTTCGCCGACGGCTACGAGCCGCCCTTCCCCTGTCCGGGCGGGCTCCCCACGGGGTGATCGATCCCACGGCGGCTCGCGAGGGTGTCAGAGGCGGGCCGTCGTTAGGGTGGCGGCATGGATGATCCAGGTCTGCCGTCGGTGTTCCGGGTGGGGGAGTTCGCGGCGTGGACGGTGGCCGCGGCGCACCGGCAGGCCGCGGCGTTCCTCGCGCGGCGCAACGGCGCCGCGGACCGCGTGCCCGAGGTCTCGGTCGGGGTCCGGGAGGCGGCGATCGCCTTCCGCAGCGAGCGGTATCTGCGGGTGGACGGCGAGGCGACGCTCGAGTGGGCGCCGCTGTCGGGCGATTACGAGGCCGCCGACGGCTGGGTGCGTCTGCACTGCAACTTCGAGCACCACGCCGAGATCGCGTGCCGGGTGCTGGGCGTGCCGCAGGACCGGGAGGCGGTCGAGGCCGCGGTGCGGCGGCGCGGGCGCTTCGAGCTGGAGGACGCGATCGCCGAGGCCGGCGGGGCCGCCGCCGCGATGCGGACGCGGGCGGAGTGGGCCGCGCACGGACAGAGCCGGGCGGTGGCGGAGCAGGCGTCGGTGGCCATGGCTCCGATCGGCCCCGAACGCAGCCCCCTCGAACAGAGCCCGCTGGCCTCCCGCCTCGCCCCGAGCAACCGTCCCCTGGCCGGCGTCCGCGTCCTGGACCTCACCCGCATCATCGCCGGCCCGAACGCCGGACGGGTGCTGGCCGGCTACGGCGCCGACGTCACCATGGTCCGGTCCCCGGTGCTGCCCACGATCCGGGCACTGGATCTGGACCTGAACTTCGGCAAGGCTCTGCGCTTCCTCGACCTGCGCACCACCGCCGGCCGCGAGGCGTTTCTCGACCTCGCCCGCGGCGCCGACGTCGTGCTCCAGTCCTACCGCCCCGGCGCCCTGGCCGGACTCGGCCTGGGACCGGCGGAGCTCGCGGCGGTGAATCCGGGGCTGGTGTACGTCTCGATCTCCGCCTACGGCGCCGACGGCCCGTGGGGTGGCCGCCGCGGCTTCGACTCGCTGGTGCAGATGGCCGCCGGGATCGCGGAGGAGGGGATGCGGGCGGCGGGCGCCTCGCGACCGGTGCCGCTGCCCGCGCAGGTCCTCGACCACGGCGCCGGCTGGCTGGCCGCCGCCGGTGCGGTCGAGGCGCTGAACCTCGGCGGCGGACGGACGGTCGACGTGAGCCTGGCGGGGATGGCCGCCGCGCTGGACGGCTTCGGGCGCTGGGATCCGGCGGTCGGGCTGGCAGTCCCCGACCCGACTTCGGAAGACGTCGCAGACCTGCTGCTGACCGTGCCGAGCGCCGCCGGGACGTTGACCCATGTCCGCTTCCCGGGGCGCGTCGCCGGGGCGGAATTCGGATGGGCCGGGCCGCCGCCGCTCGTATGATCACGGTTATGGGACAAGTAGTCATTTCCGGGGGCGGAACCGGTATCGGGCTCGCCGCCGCGCGGTTGTTCGTGGCCGACGGGAACCGAGTGCACATCATCGGACGCCGCGCGAAGGTGGTCCAGGACGCCGCCGCCACGCTCAACGCGGAGTTCGGGGCCGACCGCGTCGTCGCCCACACCGCCGACCTGACCGTCCTCGCCGACGTGGAACGCGTCGCCGGCGCCGTGGCCGAGTCCGGGGAACCGGTCGACGTGCTGGTCAACAACGCCGGCGGCATCGTCGGCGGCGCCGGACGGGACGCGACCCTGGCCGAGATCGAGGCCGAATACCGGGCCAACTTCGAAGGCAACGTCCTGACCGCGGTGCTGCTCACGCACGCGCTCATCCCGCAGCTCGCGCGCCCCGGCGGCGCGATCGTCACGCTCTCCTCCATCGCGGCGGTGCGCGGTCCGGGCGCGTACGGCGGCGCCAAGGCCCACCTGCACGCCGTCACCTACGAATGGGCGGCCTCGCTGGCCGCCGACGGCATCCGCGCCAACGCGGTGGCCCCCGGCTTCACCGAGGACACGGAGTTCTTCGGGCCGGCCATGAGCGAGCAGGCGCGTGCCAACCGCATCGGCCAGAGCCTGCTGAAGAAGCCGGGCACCCCCGACGAGGTCGCCGAGGCGATCAAGTACCTCGCCGGCGCCACGAACGTCACCGGCCAGATCCTGCACATCAACGGCGGGACGATGCTGGGGCGGTAGGCGGTCCGGGGCGCGCGGCCCGCCGCGTCCTGCTCGGCCCGCGGCGCCCAACCTTCCATCGGTGCTCACCGGGCGTTCACCCGGAGGTGTCAGCCCTCTGGCTAGCGTCACCGCCATGACCGATCGGATGCCCGTCGACCGTCGTACCGCCCTGATCGCCGCCGGGACCGCCGGCGCCGCCGTCGCCGCGTCCCCGCTGCTGGCCGCGCCGGCCTCGGCGGCCACCGCCCGGCGCGATCCCGCCTCCGCCGAGACCGCGCCGCC
>JABFXP010000652.1 GCA_013361685.1 Catenulispora sp. | reverse complement strand
TCCTTGTGCCTGGCCGCCCGCGCACAGGCCCTGGACGTCGCCGCCCGTACCAACGACGACGGCGTCCACTACGAGACCGATGACGTCCTGGCCCGGGCCGAACGGTGGCCGCCGTCCGGCCCGTGAGCTCAGCGCCGGTCCGCGATCTCAGCAGGCCGCTCGTGGCAGTGGCACCGCCCTCATCCGGGCGTCGCCTCGCTCCACTGACCTTCGGCGTCGACCGATGCCGCCACGGCCGAGCGGTCCACCCCGAGGGCCGCAAGCAGCTGGTCGAGCGCCTCATCCGGGGCCGTGGTCTCCCGCCGATGCAGCCACACGGCGACGCCGACCGGCTCGCCCTGCCACCGGCTGATCGCAAAGCCGACCCGGCCGATGGAGAAGAACGCGGCCTCAACCGGGCCGAGCTGAGCGGCCATGCCCTCCTCGACCACCAGCCTCAGCCGACTCGCGACATCAGGGAACCGCACTCTCAACAGCGCGATCTCCCGGAAATCACCGATCGCCTGATCCCACATGAAGTACTGAAACGCCGGGTTGCCCTTCCTGCCTTGCTGCTGAGCAGCCTGCGTCCAGTCCGGCTCAGGCCCCGGCACCTCGACGGCATCGGACGCCTCACTCCCGCTCGTCATGTACGGATCATGCCAGCCCGGCCAGACGATCGTCACCGAACATTCTCAATCACGGACAGGCGCTCAGACTCGAAGCGGTCCATTCACGACGGCGGCCCGCCGGTCAGTAGACCGGCGGGCCGCCGTATGGGTCAATCCGCGTGCGTGGCTTCCCTCAGCTTCCAACCGCCACCGGGACAATCGTGGTGCATCGGCGGGAACCGGTGGCCCTTCACGTCAGTATTGAACTCGTGGGCCTTTCCGCAGTCGCATTCGTAGATACCGGACTCCGGAACGATCTCCCCGGGGTGATAGACCTGCTTGTTCTGCTCGTTCATGCCTCCGGTCTACGACCGCCGGTAAGGGTCCGCGACCCGGACGCGGCCATGTGGGGGCGCTGGGAGAAAGGCCTATGGACACCGTCGTTGAAGCTCAGTGCCCGAAGTCGAACCAGTGCACACTGACATACGACGCAGGCTGCCCGCTGGTGAAAGTGAGATACACCGTGTGGACGCCCGTCACGGCGCTCATGTTCGCCGGAACCGTTCGCCAGCTCTGCCAGCCGCCGGTGTCGGCGATCGCGAAGCTGCCGATGACCGGTGCCGTCGGGCTGTCGAGCCGGACCTCCACCAGGCCGCTGATTCCTCCGGCCGCTCCGGAGGCGACGCGTCCGTAGAACTGCGTGGCGGGTGTGGCGCCGAAGTCGACGTCGGTGAAGCTCAGCCAGTTGCCGTTCTTCAACTGCGCGACGTCCAGGCCTCCGCCGGTGTCGGTGCATGGCTCCGTGGTGGCGCCGGACTGGCCGGTGTAGTTCGCGGCCTGGATCGGCGAGTATGCGCCGCCGCCGGTGCCGCCGCTGGAGGTCGGGCTGGTCGGCGGGGTCGTGGGTGACGTCGTCGGTGTGGTCGGCGGCGTCGTGGGCGTGGTCGTCGGTGGTGTCGTGGGCGTGGTCGTCGGCGGTGTCGTGGGCGCGGTCGTCGGCGGCGTGGTCGAGCCGCCGGATTCGGTGGACACGTCGACGTAGTCGACGAGCATCGGCACGCCGCTGGCGGTCGCCGCGGTCGGGCCGCCGCCGAAGGCGCCCGGGAAGGCGCCGCCCATCGCCACGTCCAGGATCAGGAAGTAGCCGTGGTTCGTGGCGTCGGCCCAGGTGGTGGCGTCCACCTGGTCGGAGCTCACCTGGTGGAACTGGACGCCGTCCAGGTACCAGCGCAGTTGCTGGGGCGAGGTGCTGGTGTCCCACTCGACGGCGTAGGTGTGGAACGCGGCCTGGCAGGTGCCGCCGGTGACGCAAGGGGTGTGGTTGCCGATGCCGGTGGTCTCGTTGCAGGGGCCGCCGGGGTCCACGCCGCAGTGGAGGGTGCCGTATTCGAGGTTCTGGCCCTGGACGTTCTCCATCACGTCGATCTCGCCGATGCTCGGCCAGTTCGTCGCGCCGACCGGGCGGGCCGGGGCGCCCATCGACCAGAACGCGGGCCAGTAGCCGGCCGCGGCGTCGCCGGTGACGTTCGGCATCTGGATGCGGGCCTGCATGCGGAGCACGCCGCCGGCCGGGGGCTGGAAGTCGGTGCGCTGGGTCTCGATACGGCCGGAGGTCCAGGCGCCGTTCGCGTCCCGGATCGCCTTGATCGCCAGGTCGCCGGAGCCGTCGAGATAGACGTTGGCCGTGCTGGCGGTGTCGGTCTCCACCTCGCCGGTTCCCCAGTTCCCGGCCCCGCCGGGATAGCTGGTGCCGAGGTCGTACAGCCAGTTCGCGGACGAGGGCGAGGAACCGGCGGAGCCGTTGAAGTCGTCGTGGAAGACGCTGGTCCAGCCGCTCGCGTGCGGCGCGAGCGGATCGGCACTGGCTCCGTGCTGGGTGAAGACGACCAACGCGGCCGACAGGGCGGTGGCTCCCGCCACGGCGATCAGGGCTCTGAGCGGGCGGTTTCCGTTTCCGGGCATGGGAGAAGACACCTTCGGCGATCGATGGATCCGGCCGGCGCGTGGGGCGCGGCCGGTGGTGCGGCCCCGTGGGGGCGAGCGTTTCCGGAAACGTTTCCGGACGGCTCGCGACGTGGTGCGGCATGGTTTCGCGGCTTTGACCGGAATCTTCACCCCGCCGCAGGGTGATGTCAAGCATCCACCTCGGGGTCGGGTTCCCGACCTGGGGTTCTCAGGTTCAACACCCTGATGGCGAACATGAACAGGCTGTAATAGACCACGAAATAGATCGGGCCGACGATCAGGATCAGCCAGGGTTTGGTGGCCCGGCCCCAGTTCAGCACGAAGTCGATCAGCCCGGCCGAGAAGTTGAACGCGTCCTTGCAGCCCAGCGCCCACATCAGCGACATCGATATGCCGGTCAGGAGCGCGTGGATGACGTACAGCACCGGCGCGACGAACATGAAGGCGAACTCCAGCGGCTCGGTGACGCCGGTGACGAACGAGGTCAGCGCCGCCGATATCAGGATCGAGCCGGCGACCTTGCGCTTGGCGGGCAGGGCCGAGCGCCACATGGCCAGCGCGGCACCGGGCAGGCCGAACATCATGATCGGATAGAAGCCGGTCATGAACAGGCCGGCGGTCGGGTCGCCGTTCAGGAAGCGCGCGCTGTCGCCGTGATAGGTGCCGCTCGCGGTAGTGAAGGTGCCGAACTGGAACCAGGGGAAGGCGTTCAGGATGTGGTGCAGACCGAAGGGAATCAGGGAACGGTTCACCGTGCCGTAGATGAACAGGCCTATCGAGCTGTTGTGGGTGATCCAGTTCGACAGATCGTTGATGCCCTGCCCGATCGGCGACCAGATCCAGCCCATCACCACGCCGAGGAACAGGCAGGCCAGGGCGGTGACGATGGGCACGAACCGCCGGCCGCCGAAGAACGCCAGCCACGACGGCAGCTTGATCTTGTAGTACCGCTGCCACAGCAGCGCCGCGATGATGCCCACCAGGATCCCGCCCAGGACCCCGGTCGGGTTCGGTTTGGTCATGTCCAGGCCGAACTTCAGCCCGCCGGCCGGCACCGGCTGGTTCACACCCTGGTCCACGTTCTCGATCACCAGGCCCTGGACCTGGTTCTTGAGCTTGGAGCCGACGAACATCTGCATCGAGACCGCGTTGTAGACCAGGTAGCCGACGATGGCCGCGACCGCGGTGGTGCCGTCGGACTTCTTGGCGAAGCCGATGGCCACGCCGATGGCGAAGATGATCGGCAGGTTGCCCAGCAGTGCGTTGCCGCCGGTGGCCATGATGGTCGCCACGTTCTTCAGGAACGCGTTGCTGAAGCGGCCCAACATGTCGTCCTGGCCGAAGCGCACGAGCAGACCGGCGACGGGGAGCGTGGCGATCGGCAGCATCAGGGACTTGCCGATGCGTTGCAGCACGGCGAACGTCTTGCTCCCCCACCCCGGTTGCTGCGGGGCCGCGACTGCCACGTCTGCGCTCATCAGGTGGTTCCCTTCGGTGTGCCACAAGCGGTTCCAGGGTCCGGAACCAGCGATCGAGCCGCCTGTCCCGGTGGATCCCCCGGCGCCCCATCGCCCGTGTCACCGGACTAGACCACCGGCGCCACATCGGTGTCAACTACGGCCGAGGTGGACGGCGAGCGCCGTCGCCGACGGCGGACTCTCCCCCGCTGCCGACGAGGTCGCAGGCGGGCGCGATCGCGCCCCTCGACATGCGGTGCACAGCCGTCCCGTCCGGCTTCACCTTGCGTATGTTGACAAGCCCGCTCCGGCTGCTACAACTGATTTGAATCAAAGTCCTGATGCAAGACGGATTTGCTTTCCGGCTCTACTCCCCTGCCCCCACGAAGTGCTCAGGAGAAGCTTTGTCGACTCGAATCCGCACCATCAAGAACGTCCGGCCGCATCTGGCGACGGCCGCCGCGCTGGCGGTGGGCGTCACGCTCGCCGTGGCCGCTCCCGCTTCCGCCGCTTCCGCTTCGGCGGCGGCGTCGCCGGCGCCGTCGGGCCTGACGGTCCCGCTCGGGGCCGGGTACGCCGGCATCGGGTACCTGCAGGACGGCAAGAGCTTCACGCCGGACACCGCGAAGGTCCAGACCGACACCTCCGTCGTGCCGGCCCTGACGTCGTGGGGCCCGGCCGGTGTCGACGTCTCGCACTATCAGGGGACGATCAACTGGTCGTCGGTGAAGTCCGCGGGCATCTCGTTCGCGTACATCAAGGCCACTGAGGGCACCAGTTACACCGATCCCGAGTTCAGCGCCAACTACCTGCACGCGTACAACGCCAAGGTGATCCGCGGCGCGTACCACTTCGCCCAGCCGAGTCTTTCCAGCGGCTCGGCCCAGGCGACGTACTTCGCCGCGCACGGCGGCGCCTGGTCGGCGGACAACCTGACGCTTCCCGGGATGCTGGACCTGGAAGGCGGGTGCTCCGGGCTGTCGACCACGTCGATGCGGTCGTGGATCCTCGCGTTCTACAACACCTACAAGTCCAAGACCACGCGCGACGTGGTGATCTACACCAGCCCGAGCTGGTGGAACACCTGCACCGGCAGCTGGACGGGCATGTCGACCTTGAGTCCGCTGTATGTGGCGGACTGGACCACCGCGTCGAACCCCACCATCCCGAACGGCTTCCCGTACGCGACGATCTGGCAGTACACCGACTCGGGTTCGGTGAGCGGTATCTCCGGGGCCGTGGACCGCGACAGGTTCAACGGCACCGCCGCACGGCTGCTGGCTCTGGCCAACAACACCTGACGGCGGTCGCCGATCGCTTCCGGGCGATGCGGGACGTCGAAGTCGAAAGTCGAAGGCGAGTAAGCGCCGTCGGCCGCCGACGTCCCGCATCGCCCAACGATTCCGTCGATGATCCCATCAAACGACGGCTCCGGTTCTTGCTCGCCGTCAGGGCTGATCCGGCCTCCTCATGACAGCAGCCGATCGATCATCATCATATTGTCAAGGCCGCTGTAGTAGGACGGCGCGTGTCCTGCTGCCACCCGTAGCAAGGACCAGTCATGCTTTGACATATGAGCCTTGTGGTGGCAGTGACGGCGGCACTCTTGGCTGCCCTGGCCTTCGCCGTCGCCGCCGTGCTGCAACAAGCCGCCGCTTCGTCCGTGCCCGAGACGAAGTCCCTGCGGCCCAGCCTCTTCTTGTCGTTGTTCCGTCGTCCGTTGTGGCTCGCTGGTGCCGTGCTGGACGTGGCTTCCTACATCATCCAGGGCGTGGCGCTCGCCTTCGGGCCGCTGGTGCTCGTGATGCCGCTGGCGTCGACCGACCTGCTGTTCGCGCTGCCGTTGATGGCGTGGCGGCACGGGCAGCGGCTCACGCGGGCCGAGATCGCGGGCGCGGTGTGCACCGCCGGCGGGATGGCCGCGTTCCTGGTGGCGTTGCCCTCCACGGAGGGGACCGCGCTGCCGGGGCTGGCGGACTGGGTGCCGGTGCTGATCGCCATCGTGGCGATCGTGCTGGGCCTGCTGGCGGTGGGCGTCCGGATGTCCGGCAAGATCCGGACCGGGTTCTACGCGGCGGCGGCCGGACTGCTGCTCGCGCTGCTCGACGCGCTGACCAAGAGCGCGGCCGACCTGTTCCACGACAACGGGCTGGCCGCCCTGGGGCACTGGGAGCCCTACGCGTTGATCGTCGTCGGCGGCGCCGGGCTGCTGCTCGTCCAGAGCTCCTATCAGGCCGGTTCGCTGGCCGTCAGCCTGCCGGTCCTGGACACCGTGGAGCCGGTCGGGTCGGTCGTGATGGGCGCCGTCGTCTTCCAGGAGCCGCTGGCGACGGGATGGGCGCTGGCCGGGCAGGTCGTGGCCGGAGCGCTCGCGATCGCCGGGATCGTGATCCTGAGCAGGTCGCCGCTGGTGCGGGCCTGATCGCCGGCGCGCAGCTGATTCGCTGGTGCCCGTCTGATCGCCGGCGCGGGCCTGATCGGCACGCGCGCCGAGGAGGAGGTGGCGGCGCGCAACGACCTTTCCTCATTGCGCGCCGTCACCGCGATGCAGCGGCCGGACCCTGCGCGTCGTGCGCTTGCCGCCGCGGTCACCTCGTCCTGCGTG
Organism: Catenulispora sp.; assembly: GCA_013361685.1. Classification (GTDB taxonomy): domain Bacteria; phylum Actinomycetota; class Actinomycetes; order Streptomycetales; family Catenulisporaceae; genus Catenulispora. Next base: position 4,859 of record JABFXP010000652.1, on the reverse strand, counting down.
CCACCGTCACCGTGAGCGTCCCCACGACCGCCGCCAGCGCCAGGCAGGTCATCACCCCACCGGTGATCACGTTGGTCAGGATCGTCGCCCGCACATGGGCGCCACCGTTGATCACCCACGGCGCGATGATGGTGAACAGCCCGATCATCGTGCCGGCCCAGGCCCGGGCGTGGGTGCGCTCGTAGGCCGAGCCGAAGCCGGCCATCAGCAGCGCGTAGGCGAGGCCGAGCACCAGGTTGCACACGGCGAGCCGCGAGAAGCTGGTGTTGAACCCCACGATGTACGAGGAGACCGCCAAGAACAGGCCCGCGCTCACGGCGAACGCCTCAACCATCTGCGCCGCCGGCCTGGCGGCCGCCAGCTCGGACCGGTTCCGCATCTCGATGATGTCCGGGTGATGCTCCATGCTCGTCGGAACTTCGGTCGACACCTGGACCACCTCCTTACCGTCGGGGACGCGCCGCCGCGAGATACGACGGCATTACCCGCTTCCCATTGTGTATCAAAAGGTGGGATTCGTCAGGATAGAGAACGAACTACCTCATGTTTTGGCAGATCCGTCCATTCGGGCGGCGCGTCAGTCCCATCGGGCACACCGGTCTTGAAGTTGCCCATGCTTCACGCCTGATACCTGCTCACTCATGGGTCACGGCATGCAGCACCTGCCGGGCCACGCTCAGCAGCAGCGAAAGGGCGCGACCGTGACGACCACCACGGCCAGCAGGCTGAGCGCGTGCCAGGTCGATGGCCGATTCGGCCCGGGCACCAGAGTTCTATGCCAGGGATAAGGCCCGCGTTATCAGCCACACCAGGGCGGGCAGGGGGAAATGCATGCAGGGTTTTGAGACACCATCGCAGGGCACGGACAGCGCCTGGCGCGGCGGACGGCTATTGGCGGTCAGCGATCTTCATGCTGCTTTGCCTGACAATCGTTCGATCGTCGACGGGCTGAGTCCGGGGCATCCTGAGGACTGGCTGCTGGTGGCCGGGGACGTCGCCGAGATCGTGGCCGACTTCGAGGCGGTCATGGCCTCGCTGGCGGCCAGATTCGTCCGGGTGGTCTGGGTTCCTGGGAACCACGAGTTGTGGACGCATCAGAAGGACCCGGTACGGCTGCGTGGTGTGGAGCGTTATCAGCATCTGGTGCACATATGCCGACGGTTGGGGATCGCCACTCCGGAGGATCCGTATCCGGTGTGGACGGGTCCGGACGGGCCGGTGGTGGTGGCGCCTTTGTTCGTACTCTACGACTACTCGTTCCATCCACCCGGCACCGACTCGGTCGAGGCCGGTCTCGCGGTCGCCTACCGGACCGGGATCGTCTGCAACGACGAGTTCCTTTTGCATCCCGATCCGTTTCCGACGCGGCAGGACTGGTGCCACGCCCGCCTCGCGTATACCGAGAAGCGGCTGTCAGAGCTGGATCCGCAGGCGAAGACCGTGCTGGTCAGCCACTTTCCGTTGATCCGTCAGCCCACGGAGATCTTGAGATACCCGGAGTTCGCGCAGTGGTGCGGCACGGTGCACACCGCCGACTGGCACACCCGGTTCCGCGCGTCCGTCGCGGTTTACGGGCACTTGCATACTCCGCGGACGACTCACCACGACGGCGTCCGTTTCGAGGAAGTCTCGCTGGGCTATCCGCGCGAGTGGCGGCATCGGGCTGCGAAGTACGGGGCTGCGCCCTACGCGCCGCGGGTGATCCTGCCGGAGCCGTGAGGAGGGGCCGGTCAGGTGGCGGACCCCACGTCCGCACGGTCGGCGATCGCAGGCTCCTGATCGGCTCCGGCCGCGTGTCCCATCGCCGCGGCCGCCAGCTCCGGCCGTTCCCGCAGTTGCGCCGCGGTGAACTCCCCGGCGGCGCGCCCGGCGACCAGGATCGTCACCCGCTCGGCGACCGCAACGGCGAGCGCCGGCCGCGGGGCGGCCACCAGGATGGTCAGGCCGCGCGCCGGCAGGGTTCTGATGAGCGTGGCGATGTCCTGCACGATCAGCGGCGCCAGTCCTTCTGTCGGCTCGTCGAGCAGCAGCAGCCGGGGCTGGCCCAGCAGCGCCCGGGCGATGGCCAGCATCTGCTGCTCGCCGCCGGACAGCTGCCGGCCGCGGTGTCCGGCCCGCTCGGCCAGCCGGGGAAGCAGCTCCTTGACGCTGTCCGGAGTCCATTGCGCGGCTTCGCGACGTCGCCGGCCGCGGCCGAAGGCCAGGGTCAGGTGCTCCTGGACGGTCAGCCCGGGGAAGACCCGCCGTCCCTGCGGCACCAGGCCGATCCCGGCCTGGGCGCGGCGGTGCGCGGGCAGCCGGGTGACGTCGGCGCCGGCCACGGACACCCGTCCGGAGGCGGTGGGGACCAGGCCGGCGACGGTCTGGATCAGGGTGGTCTTGCCGGCGCCGTTGTGGCCGACGACGGCGTGCACCGAGCCGGCCGCGACTTCCAGGTCCAGGCCGTGCAGGACGGTGCCGCCGTCGTAGCCGGCGGTCAGGGAGCCCAGGCTCAGCATCAGGCGGTCTCCTCGGCGGCGAGCGGGTCGAGCGGGTCGGCCGCGTCACGCGCGTCGCGCAGATCGCCCAGGTAGGCGGTGCGGACCGCCGCGTCGGCGGTGATCTGGGCCGGGGTGCCGGTGGCGAGCAGGCGGCCGTCGTGCAGCACCGTCACGGTGTCGGCCAGCTCCGAGACGAAGGCGAAGTCGTGCTCGACCACCACCACGGTCACCTCCGGCGGCAGCGCCCGCAGCGCCGTGAGCAGGCGCTCGACGCCGTGTTCGGTCAGGCCGGCGGCCGGCTCGTCCAGCAGCAGGACGCGCGGGTCGGCGGCCAGCGCCATGGCGATGTCCAGCATGCGGCGCTCGCCGTGGGACAGGGCGCCGGCCGGCCGCCCGGCCAGCGCGGCGATGCCGACGGTCTCCAGGTGGCGTCCGCTGTCCTCGGCGAGCGCGCGGTAGCGGCCCCGGCGCCAGGCGCCGCGCGCCGCCGTGTGCGGCCAGGCTGCGAGGGCGACGTTGTCGGAGACCGACAGCGACCCCCAGACCGTGGGCTGCTGGAAGGTGCGGGCGATGCCGAGCCGGGAGCGCTTGGCGCGGCCGCCGCGGGTGATGTCGCGGCCGTCGTAGCGGATGCGTCCGGAAGTCGGCCGCAGCTCGCCGGAGATGAGATGCAGCAGCGTCGTCTTGCCGGCACCGTTGGGGCCGATCACCGCGTGCCGGGCGCCGGCGGCGAAGGTCAGGTCCAGGTCGGCGACCGCGACGGTGGGGCCGAAGGCCTTCGTCAGGCCGCTGACTTCGATCATGTCCGTCATGCCGGGCCTCCTCGCCGTCGGAATCGGGGCCGGAGCCGGGGCAGGTCGCGCGGCCCGAACGCCTTCGTCGTCAGTCCGCTGATCGTCAGGCCGCTGACTTCGATGTCGGCCGTCATGCCGGGCCTCCTCGCCGTCGAGACCGGAGCCAGGACAGGTCACGCGGCAGGTCCCGCGGCAGCCGGATCCGCAGTCCGGCGACCCCGTTGGGCAGCGCGTAGACCGCGATGATGAACATCAGGCCCAGCAGCAGCGGTCCGTGGCCGGGGAACGGTCCGGAGAGCCAGTCCCGGGTGGCGACGATGAGCCCGGCGCCGAACATCGCGCCCAGCGGTGAGGTGGCGCCGCCCAGGACCACGGCCAGCAGCACCAGCGCTGAGGTGGCGAAGCTGCCGTCGGCCGGGGAGACGTAGGCGTTGACCGTGCACATCAGGACGCCGCCGAAGCCGGCCAGCCCTCCGGCGCCGGTGTAGGCGAGCCAGCGGTGGACGGCCACCCGGTGGCCGGCCGAGCGCATCCGGCCCTCGTGGTCGCGCCCGGCGAGCAGCAGCTTGCCGACCGGGGAGCGCAGCACCCGCCAGGTCAGGCCGACCGCCACGACGGTGGCGGCCAGCACGTACCAGTAGACCGCGCCGTCGCTGTCCAGCTGGATCAGGCCGGGCAGCGGCCGGACCGGCGGGATCCCGTACATGCCGTCGGTGCCGCCGGTCAGGGAGTGCCACTGTCCGGCGACCGTGACCGTGAGTTCGCCGATCGCGAGCGTCGTCATCAGGAAGGCCACGCCGCGGGTGCGGATCGCGACCAGGCCGGTGCCGGCCGCGAACGCCGCCCCGGTGGCCGTGCCGCACAGCAGCTGCACGACGCCGAGGTCGTGTCCGTGCTGGCCCATGATCCCGGCGGTGTAGGCGCCGACCAGGAACGGTGCGGCCTGGCCCATGCTCGGCAGGCCCGCGTAGCCTTCCAGGACGCTGACGCTCACCGCGAGCACGCCGAGCGCTAGTGCCTTGGACAGCAGGCCGATGCCGTAGTCGTCCAGGCTCGACGGGGCGCCGAGCAGCAGCACGCCGAGCACGACGGCGGCCGCGGCCACGCGCAGCCGCGGCCGGAACCGGGACCTGAGCGCCGACAGAAGCGGCGAGGACCCGGCGGTATCCGGGTTCTGTGACACCTTCGGTGTTTGAGGGTTCTGCGACGGCGGCGTGGCCGGCGTGACGGGTGCGGTCATGCCGAGGCCTGTCCCGGTGCGGCCTCGACGCCGGCGGCGGTGCCCGGGGTCCGGAACGTGCGCGCGACCAGGGCCACCGCCATCATCCCGAACAGCAGGTACGGCGCCCAGTCCGAGGAGATCGACACCCCGAGCGTCTCGATCTCGCCCACGGCGATCGCCGCGAGGAAGGCGCCCAGGACCGAGCCGGGCCGGCCCAGCACGATGACGACCAGTGAGAGCATCAGGACCTTGTCCGCGGTGTCCGGGCCCGGGCCGATGATCGGCGCGCCCAGGCCGCCGGCCAGCCCGGCCAGCGCCCCGGCCGCCGCGCACAGCGTCGCGTGCACCCGCCACGGCGCGTAG
>JABFXP010000525.1 GCA_013361685.1 Catenulispora sp. | reverse complement strand
GGGCGGCGGGGGCGACGGCCGAGCCGGAGGCCGAGCCAGCGGCCGAACCGGCGGCCGAGGCCGAAGCAGCCCCGGCCGGCGCGGTGAACGCCAGGACGAGGACGAAGGCCGCGCCGAGCGCGGCGACCCGGGCGCCGCCCCTGCGGAAGGTCCTCACGATCGAGCCGGACTTGCGGTGGTCCATGTCGCCTCCAGACAGCAGCTGCGTACCGGACGGAGTCGCGCCGACACCAACCGTGACGCGACTCTCACTGTGGGAATATGCGAGCCCTGCCGAGAGGAGTCAATACCCTTCGACCACCGCTACTGCTGAGAAAGGTCCGCCTGGTAGGTGCCGATCTTCACGTGCATCGTGCCGTCGCCGTTGAGGGTGTAGACCTCGTCGGTCTTGATCGGCACGCAGCCGGCGCTGACGGTACTGGGGATGACGCGCAGGACCATGCGCGTGGCGTCGGCGGAGACCAGGGAGGTCTGGATTCGGCAGACGCGGCCGTCGCCGCCGTCGTTGACGATGCTGCCGACCGTGTCGCCGGGGCGGCCCTGGGCGACGGCGATATTGAAGGCGAGCGGCCGCGGCAGCGTCGGGCCGGTCAGATTCCCTTGCCAGTCGCCGAGATAGTCGCCGGGGACCACGCCGGCCGGCGCCGGGGACGAAGAGCTCGGTCCATCAGACGTCGACGTCTGATGGGTCGAGGTGGTCGAACCCAGCCCGCCGTTGCCGGTGCCCTGCTGTGACGACGAGCCGGACGACGTCGCGGCTATCACGATGGCGACGACCGCGATCACCGCGCCGGCGGCGCCGACGGCGGCGAGCAGCGGCTTGCGGTTGCCACGGCTTGGAGGCTGCGCAGGATAAGGCGTCGCCGGAGGCCACGCGGGCGCCGCCGGTGTGGTCATCGTCGCCGACGCGGTCACAGGGTTCTGATGGACCGCGTTCTGCGGCGCCGGAACCGGCATGGACGTCGCGACCGGCGGAACCAACGGCTCCGTGGAGGCCGTGCTCTGTCCCGCCCCGCGCCCCACGTCGGAGTCGAGGTCCAGGAGTTCCACGGCCAGCCTGCCGACCGAGGCCGAGATGGCCGGCGGCAGCCAGCCCTCGTAGCCCAGCCGGACGGCCTGGCCGCCGCCTTCCAGCCCGGCCCGCAGCTGGTCCAGGGTGGGGCGCTCGGCGACGTTCTTCGCCATGCAGGCCGCGATGAGGGGCCGCAGCTCCGGGCTGACCCGCTGAAGATCAGGAGCCTCATACAGCACCCGGTACAGCAGCATCGCCGGCGGCTGGCCCTCGCCGAACGGCGGCACGCCGCCGGCGGCGAAGGCCAGCACCGCCCCGAGCGAGAACACGTCGGTGGCCGGCCCGATCCTCGACCCCTGCGCCTGTTCCGGCGACAGGTACCCCGGCGACCCGATGACGTGGCCGGTGCGGGTGAGCTGCGCGGCGGCGTCCAGCGCGCGGGTGATGCCGAAATCGATCAGCCGGGGTCCGTCGAGCGCGAGCAGGACGTTCGAGGGCTTCACATCCCGGTGCACCAGACCGAGCCGGTGCACCGCGCCCAGCGCCTCGGCCAGCCCGGTGCCCAGCGCCCGCACCGAGTCCGGGGGCAGCGGACCGAAATCGCGGACCGCCGCCTGCAACGACGGGCCCGCCACGTAGCCGGTCGCGACCCACGGCTGCGGCCCTTCGGTGTCGGCGTCGATCACCGGAGCCGTCCACCTGCCGCCGACCTGCCGGGCCGCGGCCACCTCCTGCCGGAACCGCGTGCGGAACTCGTGGTCGTCCGCGTAGTCGGTGTGGACCCGCTTCACCGCGACCGTCCGGCCGCCCGCGGTCCGCCCGAGATAGACGCGCCCCATGCCGCCGGCGCCCAGCCGCCGCAACAGCCGGTATTGACCGATCCACTGCGGATCGTCCCCCGCCAGCCGCTCCATGCCGCCCCCTCACGCGCGATCCGGCGAAGGGCCGATCCCCCGACCACGGTCGCAGCTGATATGGATGACCCTAGACGCTCGGCCCACCTCAGCTCTAGACGATTGATTCCTGGGGGTGACGGGATACGGAACCGCCGGCCGACGACGTAACGAGCGAAACGGCTCAGCAGCAAGCATGGCAAGCCGGACGGACGGCCTCATCCTGGTTTGGCTGTGGCCGTTCGGCCGGCGCCGCCAGGCGCAGCTGATCAGCCGTTTCGCCCCGTGACCCCCAGGAATCAATCGTCTAGCGATCTCAGGGAGCCAGCAACTGGGGAATCGCGGTCCGCAGATAAAGGCGCGCGCCGGGCTTGTAGTAGTGGACGCCGTCCCAGCGGTAGGCGCGGCTGGTGGAGATGGCAGGGTTCTGACAGAACTCGGGCGGCGGGTACAGGGCGCGGACGTGGTGTGCCGGTGCTTTGGCGTAGGCGGACAGCAGCGCGTTGACGTGTGCGACGCGGGCGTCGTCGCCGCGTTCGGGCCACAGGCCGCCGGAGGCTCCGGTGGTGCGGACCGGGCGGTAGCAGGGCAGCAGCGCGAGGTCCAGACGCGGCAGCCCGGTGGCTTTCAGGGCTTTGACGGCGTCGGCCAGGCGAGCGGTGAAGTACGCGTCCCAGCCGGGCGTTCCGAACGGGAACGCGGTGCCGTTCACCTGCTCGTCGAACAGGTCCCAGGCGCCGATCATCAGCACGGCGTCGTCGGCGTGGTCGTGCTGGACGCGGGCGGCCCAGGCCGCGAGGGTGCGGCCGCATTCGGCGTCCAGGTCGCGGCGGTCGCCGGCGCGGCTGCTGATGCGGCCGCCGAGCAGGCCGCAGCCCTCGGTGGTGGCGTCGAGGAGGGTGAGGTAGGCGGAGGCGTCGGGTGGGCTGTTCAGGGCGAGGGTCATGCCCTGGGAGTCGCCGATCAGGGCCACGCGCGGCGGGTGTTTCGGCGGCGGCGGGAGCGCGGTCGGGTAGTCGGGGACGTCGCCGGCGGTCGCGGCGTGAGGCTGAGGTCGGGGCTGCGGCGCGGGTTTGGGCGCGGCGTTTCCGGCGAGCGCGGCGGCCGGTCCGGTGTCGACGGCGACGGCGCGCGCGTCGGCGGGATGGGCGGCGGCGGTGACC
>JABFXP010000331.1 GCA_013361685.1 Catenulispora sp. | reverse complement strand
GTGAACGAGGTCGCGGTGGCGCCGGCGCAGCGCACGTCGACCAGCCCGGCCGCGGTCTGCACGCGGACCGTGCCGGGGATCTCGAACGCCGCGGTGCCGGCGACCGGGAGGGTCGCGGCCGGCAGCGTCACGGCCGCGGTCAGCGTGGTGGCCGCCCCGGTGCCGACCGGCTGTGCGGCCGGGAGCTTCTTCAGCGGGTGCTCGCTGTCGGCGTCGATGCGGTGCACCAGCAGCTGCGAGCCCGGGGTGTCGGCGGTGGGGCGGGTGAGCGTGTAGAGGAAGTCCTCACCGTTGACGCGCAGCACCGTCGGGTGGCCCTGGCCGTCGTCGTTCAGCGCGGCCGAGGGGCACTGGCCCTGGTTGGACTCCAGCGCCTGGCCCTGGTAGCTCCAGGTGCGGCCGCCGTCGTCGGACTTCGCGGCGAGCACGGCCTCGTCGGTGTCCTTCGGCCGGTAGTCGAAGAAGCCGCGCAGGTGCTCGCCGTGGCCGGTGACGTTCGGGAAGTAGGCGGGCTGGAACAGCTCGGTGCCCGGGCTGCGGGTGACGTCGCCGGCGCCGTCACAGTAGCCGGCGGTCGGATCCCCGTAGGTGGCCGGAGCCTGCCCCAGCGTCCACGGCCCGCCCTTGAGCGTGGCCGGCGTGGGCGTGCCGGACAGTGACCAGGTGGTCGGTCCCCCGTGGTGCCGGCCGCCCGCCAGGGCGGTGGTGGGCACCAGGACTGCGATCCCCACGGCCAGCACGAGCGCCGAAACCGCCAGGCGTCGCTTGGACGCGAGATAGATTCTCATGGAGCGGAGTTGTACATCCCTTACCCTCAGCGACGGTGAACGGCGGTTATATCTGGCGCGCGTTCACGTGAACTCTTTGCTAGGAAGGGTCCATGCGTATTCGATCAGGTGACCGGGACGACGTCCCGCTGGTGTTGGGGTTCGCCGACGAGGCTGTGGCTTGGATGAACGCTCGGGGCAACACGCAGCAGTGGGGGACGGAGCCCTTCAGCGGGAACCCCCAGCGCGAGGAGATGTTCTATACGCGGGCGGAAGGCGGCGGGCTGCGGATCCTGGAGGACGAGGACGGCACGCCGCTGGGCGCGATGGTCATCAGCGAGACGCGGCAGAAGTACGTGCCGGAGGTGGACGAGCGCGAGCTGTATGTCAACTTCCTGATTACATCGCGCGCCCGGTCCGGGCGGGGCGTGGGGCGGGCGCTGATCGAGCGGGCCAAGCAGGAGGCGGCGGAGCGGGGGATCGATCTGATCCGGGTGGACTGCTGGGCCGGCGAGGACGGGAACCTGGTCAAGGTCTACGAGGGCTACGGGTTCGGCCGGGTGCAGGAGTTCATGGTGGGGGAGTGGCCGGGGATGTTGCTGGCGATGCGGTTGTCGGAGGTGCCGGCGGCCGGGTGAGAGGCGTCACCGCGGAGTCTGCTCCGACGGGGTGAACGCCGGGCCGTGGCCGGGGATGATCAGCGCCGGGTCGAGCTCCAGCACGGCCCGGCGGCTGTGCTGGAGCTTCTCGCCGTCGGTGGCGAAGGGGTCCTCCGCGGGCCCCTCGGAGCTCCACCACAGGTGCGTCAGCACGACGAGGCCGTCATCGGTGCTCACCAGGGTGCTGATGTCCTCGGCGGTGTGGCCGGGGGTGCGCATGAGGCGCACGTGGTCGGAGAGCTGGTAGCCGTCGGCATCGCGGTCGTCCCAGTCGTCGTCCTGGTAGATCGCCCAGTGGTCGTGGAACCGGGCGTTCGGGAACAGCGCCGCGTTCAGCGTGTGGTCCGGATGGTGGTGCGAGAACACCACGTCGGTCACGGCCTCCGGGGCCACGCCGAGCCCGCCGAGCGGCTCCAGGATCAGCGCCCGGTCGGCCACCATGCCGGGGTCGACCACGACCAGCGCCGCGCCGTCGCGGATCAGGGTGACGGTCGAGGCGGTCTTGCGCCCGACGTAGCCGGCGGTGAGAACGTGGACGGTGGCGGTCATGGCGGGATGGTCGCACGGCCGGGCCGGCGGCGGCAACGGGAGCCGGGCCGCCGTCAGCGGCGCCGGTAGGGTCGCCCTGTTCATCGCACCGACCGAAGGGACAGACGCCGTGACCGGACTGAAGACGCACCGATTCCCCGGCCGTGACGGGTTGGACCTGGTCTACCGCGAGACCGGGGAGGGCCGCCCGCTGTTGCTGCTCCACGGTTTCTCCGGCTCCTACCGGCACTGGTTCGACCACGGACCCGCCGCCACCCTCGCCGCCCGGGGCCGCCACGCGATCCTCCCGGACTTCCGCGGCCACGGCGACAGCCCGCAACCGCGCGATGCGGCCGCCTACCCGCCCGACGTCCTGACCGACGACATCCTCGCCCTGATCGACCACCTCGGCCTCCCCGACCACGGCTACGACCTGGCCGGCTACTCGCTCGGCGGCCGGATCGCCATCAGGCTCCTGATCCGCGGCGCCCGCCCGGCCCGCGCGATCGCCGGCGGACAAGGCCTGGCAGACATGACCCGCGCGGCGGGCAGCGGCGCCAACCACCGCGTCCTGCAGGCGCTGGCCACGGGCGACGCGATCGAGCCCGGGACACCGGACGCGCAGGCCGCGTACTGGTTCAGCCGGTCCGGAGCCGATCCACGGGCGCTGCTCAACGTCCTGGAGTCAGTCGTCGCCAACTCGCCGGAGGAGGTGCGCGGCATCCAGACGCCCACACTGGTGGTGGTCGGCGACGAGGACTACGCGCACGGCACCGGCGAAGCCCTCGCCGCCACGCTGCCTCGGGGCCGCTTCGTCGGCGTGCCCGGTGACCACTGGAGCGCGTTGACCGGACCGGAGTTCGCGGAGGCGGTCGGTGCGTTCCTCGACGAGCCGGTCGGCTGACTGATCCGAGCCGAGCGGGGCCGGTCTGCGTGGTCTGCGACGCGGCGGTTGGGTTATGGCGGGCATCGGCGTGCCAGCGGTGATCTGAGCCCGGGCCGGTCCTCCCAACCGGCGGCCGGATGCCCCGACGCGACGACCTCGCACCCCGCGATCTCCACACTCCTGTGGCCGCTTTTCGGTCTGTTCCCCTCGGTCACGTCGGCAGGCTTG
>JABFXP010000233.1 GCA_013361685.1 Catenulispora sp. | reverse complement strand
CGATGACCACATCTACCGGCCGGCGGCGATCCGGCGGCGATGGCCGAACCATACGCCTTCCATATCCGGGTATTGCGATAATGTCCGCGTGCGAGTGCTCCTGGTGGAAGACGAACAGCCCCTCGCCGGCTACATCGAAGCCGGGCTGCGCAAGCACGGCTTCGTGGTCGACGTCGCCCTCGACGGCCGGGCCGCGCTGGACAAGTGCGAGCTGACGCCCTACGACGTCGTGGTCCTCGACCGCGACCTGCCGATCGTGCACGGCGACGTGGTGTGCCGGCGGCTCGCCGAGCGGGGCGTGTCCCGGGTGCTGATGCTGACCGCCTCCGACGCCGTCGAGGACCGGGTCGGCGGGCTGCTGCTGGGCGCGGACGACTATCTGGGCAAGCCGTTCGCGTTCTCCGAACTGGTGGCGCGGGTCCACGCGCTGGTACGGCGCAGCGCCCCGGCCCGCCCGCCGATCCTCCGGGCCGCCGACGTGGTCCTGGATCCGGCCCGGCGCACCGCCGAGCGGGACGGGCGGCTGCTGCGCCTGGCGCCCAAGGAATTCGGCGTGCTGGAGCTGCTGCTGTCCGCCGCCGGGGCCGTGGTCAGCGCGGAGACGCTGTTGGACAAAGTGTGGGACGAGCACGCGGACCCGTTCACCAACGCGGTCCGGATCACCGTCGGCACGCTGCGCCGCAAGCTCGGCGACCCGCCGCTGATCGAGACCGTGACCGGCGCCGGCTACCGGATCAGCGGATGACGATGGTCCGCCTGACCGCCCGGGTCCGGCTCACCGTGCTGTTGACGGGCTTGGTGGTGGCAGCCGGGACGGCGCTGGCCGGGCTGACTTATGTGCTGGTACGGCGCCGCACGATCATCGCCGTCGGCATGGGCCCGTCCGGCACGGCGTCGGCGGACACCGTGCGGTCACCGCCCCCTGACGCGGTGCGGGACCTCACCCATCAAGTGCAGACCGACATCCTGTCGACCCTGCTCCGCCAGGCCGCCGTGGCATTGATGCTGGTGACCGCACTGGCCGCCGTACTGGGCTGGCTGGTGGCCGGCAAGATCCTCCGGCCGATCCGCTCGATCTCGGCCGCCGCCGCGCGCCTGTCCCTGGAGAACCTCTCCGAGCGGGTGCCCGTCACCGCGCCGGCCGACGAGCTCTCCGCCCTCGCCGAGACGGTCAACGGGATGCTGGACCGGGTCGAGCGCGGCGTCGCCGAACGGGACCGGATCCTGGACAGCCAACGGCTGTTCACCGCCAACGCCGCCCACGAACTGCGCACGCCGTTGACCACCGCGCGCACCGCGATCGACGTCACGTTGGACGGCAGCCCGACCCGCGCCGAGCTGCTCGTGATGGCCGAGGACGTCCGAGGCGCCGTCGAGCACACGCAGCGGGTGCTGGACGGGCTGCTGCTGCTGGCCCGCAGCCAAGCCGGCCTGGTCCGGCGGGAGACCGTCGACTTGGCCGCCCTCGCGGCCGGCGCCCTGGACGCCGCCGCCGGACCGGCCGCCGCCGCCGACGTCGCCGTCCGCTCCGAGCTCCGGCCGGCACCGGTCAGCGGCGAGCCAGTCCTGCTGGAACGCATGCTCGAGAACCTGGTCGACAACGCCATCCGCCACAACCGGCCGAGCGGGCATCTGACGGTCGGCACCGGCAGCGCCGACGGCCACGCCGTCCTGCGGATCTCCAACACCGGCCGGCAGATCCCGCCCGAACAAGCACCGGCGCTTCTGGAGCCGTTCGTCCGCGGCGACGGAACCCGCGTCCGCAGCAACAGCCTGGGGCTGGGCCTGTCCATAGTGCGCGCGGTCACCCTCGCCCACAACGGACAGATCACTGTCACCGCCCAGCCCGGCGGCGGCCTCGGCATCACCATCGACCTGCCTCAGGAGACCGGCGAGAAGCCGCGCACGGCCCCGCACGCGAGCGGCGCGCCGAACCCGCCGAGCCCGGCGTTGTGATCGGCGTCGGACCGATCGCCGACACAAACCGGCCCGGTGTCAGCAGTTCGCTGCACACCGGGCCGGCTCGGATTCGGTATTCAGTTCTGTCAGGTGTGTCTGTCAGCCGTGGAAACTAAGTTCCCTGCCGTCAGCTGGCGGTGCAGGTGAGTGTCGGCTTGGCGTTGCTGCCGCTGTAGTTGGCCTGGAACCCGAAGCTGGTGTTCGCCCCGGGCGCGATGACGCCGTTGTAGCTCATGTTGGTGGCGGTCTCGCTCTGGCCGCTCTGCTGGTTGGTGGCGTTCCACATGTTGGTGACCTGCTGGTTGCCCGGCCAGGTCCAGGTGACCTTCCACCCCTTCGTCGCCGCGCTCCCGGTGTTGGTGACGGTCACGTTGGCGGTGAAGGCGGTGCCCCAGTCGCTGCCGATCTGGTACGTGGCCGTGCAGCCGGAGCCGGTGCTGCCGCCCGAGGTCGTCGCGGTGGTCGCGGCGGAGGCCGGGGAGGCGTTGCCCGCCGCGTCGTACGCGACGACCGTGTACGAATACTGCGTCGAGGCGCTCAGGCCGGTGTCGGTGAACGACGGGGAGGTCGTGGTCCCGGCGAGCGTGCTCCCGCGGTACACGCGGTACCCGGCGACGCCGACGTCGTCCGTGGACGGCGACCAGGACAGCGAGACGCTGCTGCTGGTCACGCCGGTCGCGGTGACATTCGTGGGCGTCGAGGGCGGCGTGGTGTCACCGCCGGTGCTGCCCGCGGTGGCGTTGAACGAGAAGCTGTTCGTGGCCAGGCCCTGGCCGCCCTGCCAGATCTCGAAGCCGGCCTCGGCGTCGAGCAGGTAGTGCGCGGGGTTCAGGGAACCGCGGGACACCGAGTCGTTGATCAGCTTCTTGATGTCCAGGTCGGTGATCGAGGTGGCGCCCGGGTTCAGCACGTAGGAGATGATCTTCCAGGACGTCTGGTTCCCGGTCCAGACGTTCCAGCTCCTGCCGTCCAGGTTCACGGTGCCGGTCTGGCTGCCGAAGGGCTGCACGCCGCCGCGGCTGTTGAGCCAGATCATCATCTCCGTGCCGTCCGGCTGGCCGGTGGTGGTCGGCGTGGAGTTGAACCAGATGTCGTAGGCGACGTCGTACGCCCC
>JABFXP010000330.1 GCA_013361685.1 Catenulispora sp. | reverse complement strand
CGGGCCGGGGTAGCCGGCGGCGGCCTGCACGACGGTCACGGCGGCGCCGGTGCGCCAGCGCGGCGCGGGCACGTCGGCGAGGGTGCCGGTGGCGGCGGCGGACAGCAGCGCCGACAGCGGGGACTCCAGCATCGCCAGCACGCTCTGCGTCTCGGGGTCGCCGAAGCGGGCGTTGAACTCCACGACCCGCAGCCCCTTGGCGGTCAGGGCGAGGCCGGCGTACACCAGTCCGGCGAAGGGGGTGCCGCGCCGGGCCATCTCGTCCACCAGCGGCTGGATGACGGTGTCGACGACCTCTTCGGTGAGACCTTCCGGCGCCCAGGGCAGCGGGCAGTAGGAGCCCATGCCGCCGGTGTTGGGGCCGGTGTCGCCGTCGCCGATCCGCTTGAAGTCCTGCGAGGGCATCATCGGCACGACGGTCCGGCCGTCGGTGATGCCGAACAGCGAGACCTCGGGGCCGTCGAGGTACTCCTCGATGACGACGCGGCCGCAGGCGCGGGCGTGGTCCAGCGCGGCCTGGCGGTCCTCGGTGACGACGACGCCCTTGCCGGCCGCGAGCGCGTCGTCCTTGACCACGTAGGGGAAGCCCGCGAACTCGTCGAGCGCCTTGTTGTACTCGTCTTCGGTCTGGCAGACGTAGGACTTGGCGGTGGGGATGCCGGCCGCGGCCATGACCTCCTTGGAGAAGGCCTTGGACCCCTCGAGCAGCGCGGCGGCCTTGGAGGGCCCGAAGACCGGGATCCCGGCCGCCCGCACCGGATCGGCGACCCCGGCCACCAGCGGCGCCTCCGGCCCGACCACGACGAGGTCGGCGCCGAGCTCCACGGCCAGGTCGCGCACCGCCGCCGGGTCCAGCGCGTCCACCGCGCGCAGTTCGGCCACCTCCGCGATGCCCGGGTTGCCCGGGGCGCAGTAGAGGGAGGTGACTGCGGGGTCGGTGCTGAGCGCGCGGGCGATGGCGTGCTCGCGGCCGCCGTTGCCGATGACGAGGACCTTCATGGTCGTTAGGGTACCGGCGCGCGGATGGACAGCCCGATCTGCGCAGTTCAAGCTGTAAAGATGAGTCCCTCCCCCGACCCCGCGCTGGCCGCGCGCCACCTGCGCGTCCTGGTCGGCCGTCTGCGCCGCCGGCTGCGCGAGGTGGACGACGTCCAGGAGCTCACCGCCTCCCAGCTGGCGGCGCTCGGCCGGCTGGACCGCGACGGCCCGGCGTCCACGAGCGACCTGGCCAAGGCCGAGCGCGTCCGGCCGCAGTCGATGGCCGCGACGGTCGCCGTGCTGGAGGAGCGGGGGCTCGTCGCCCGCCGTCCCGATCCGGACGACGGCCGCCGGCAGCTGATCGAGCTGACGCCGGCCGCGGACGAGGTGGTCCGCGGCTCCCGGCGGGCCCGCGACGAATGGCTGGAGCGGGCGCTGCGGGAGCGGTTCACCGAACAGGAGCTGGCGACGGTGACGGCGGCGCTCACGCTGCTGGAACGACTCAGTGAACAGTGACCGCGGGCCGCGATAGCCTCGCAGCCATGCCCCTGTCCCCCCTCGACGCCAAGCCCGCGCTCGTCCTCATCGACTTGCAGCGCGGCATCGTCACCCCGCCCTCGGTCCCCTACAGCGGCCCCGAAGTGGTGGCGCGCTGCAAAGAACTCGCCGCCGCCTTCCGCGCCCGGGGGCTGCCGGTGGTGCTGGTGAACGTCTCCTTCGCCGCCGACTTCGCCGACCTGCCGAAGGGCCGGGACGAGGAATCCCTCGCCGAGCCGGACGACGAAGACAGCCTCCCGCCCGCCGGCTACGACGTCATCGTCGAGGAGTTCGGCGCGCAGGACACCGACCTGCGCGTGACCAAGCACCAGTGGGGCGCTTTCCACGGCACCGACCTGGACACCCAGCTCCGCCGCCGCGGCGTCACCCAGATCGTGCTGGCCGGCATCACCACCAGCCGGGGCGTCGACACCACCGCCCGCGAGGCGTACGCGCACAACTACAGCGTCGCCTTCGTCACCGACGCCATGGCGGACCGGGAACTGGTCGACCACGAGCATGCGATCGAGCGGGTCTTCCCGCAGATCGGCGAGCGCTCCACCACGGGTGAAGTACTGGAGCTGCTCGCTAAAGAGGGTTCTCAGTAGGCTCGGACACTTCCTGGAGAAGGCCATAGACGAACCGGGCACGGCGCCGCACCACGGTGCCGTGCTCATCTTCGTAGCCGTACTCACTGGCCCATCGCGTAGGAGCGTCTTCCGGCAGATGGCGCACCCGCGTATACATCCGCTCCAGGTCACCGACGACGTACTGCCACGGCTCCAGCGCCTGATCGGCGCCAGCCGCGGGAGGTTCCGTCCCCGGCGCCCGCACCAGCCACTCCTGCCAGGTTTGCCCGCCCGGACCGGCCACGATCTCGAACCGCAGCTCGGGCCACAAGGGCAGCGTCCAGTGGTGCAGCTGGCACACGAGGTCCCCGGTGCGCTGGTCGAGCGTCGCCTCCGGCGGGCCTAAGACCGCTCTATAGCGTTCGACACCGCGCGGTGCGGAGCGCGAACGCACATAGCGTTGCCACCATGCGTTCGCCTCACGTGACTCCGTTATAGAGAAGCCGAGCCCAAGCCGGGCGCGCTCCACCATGGCCGGCTGGTAATCGGCCATCCTGCGGAGCAGCACCAACTGGAACTCCGAACGCGAGATCATCAGACCTGATTTTAGGCCCGGCGGGACCCGGCGGTCAGCGGCGGCCCTTCGGCAGCTCCCGCGGACGCCTCGGCGGCTGGAGACCCTTCGTCTCCGGTTCCGGGCTGCGGCCCTTCCGCGATCCGGGGTCCGCCTTCGACCCGGACCTGGGCGCGCCGCCGCCGAGCTCCTTCCGGGGCTTCGACCCCGAACCCGAGCCAGAGCCCGACCCTGACCCCGAGCCCGAACCCACCTGCCGCCGCGTCCCCGGCTCGCCACCGGCCCTCGCCCCACCGCTCGGCCCCGGCGGCAGCTCCCGGCGCGTCGAGCTCCGCGCCGTCGGCAGCTCGCGGCCGACCGGCACCGGGCCGCGGGCCTGAGCCTGCGCCAGTGCCTTGTCGCGGCCTCGCAGGTAGCCGCCGATGAACTTCTCCAAGCCCATCTCGGCCAACGGGGTCCGCTGCTGCGGGTCGTAGGCCGCCAGGCCGGTGTCCTCCTCCACCGCGCGGGCGAAGCGGAAGGCCATGGTCGCGGCCATCCGCGCCACCGGGCCGTCGTACCAGTACGGCAGGGCGATGACACCGTCCTCGCCGAAGAAGGTGAACCGCAGGCGGGTCACCGGGTGCACCAGTTCCCGCTGCCCCCGGCCGCGGTACTCCTCGATCTGACCGAGGATCTGCGCGGCGTGCAGGACGAGGTCAGGCCACGGCTCCAGGCGCGCGGCCACTATTCTCGGGTCCTCCTCGCCGGCCGCCGTGCGGGCGGCCGCCAGGGCCTGGGCCCACGTCTGGCCCAGGATGTGCGGAAGGAACACCACCTCGTGGCTCATAGGCCAACTTTAGTGGTGTCCCTTCCAAGATCGATCTCAGGACGCGAACGCACAGTGCTCGAATACCGTGCGGCGGACCGGCCCCTCGCCGGGTCGCGGCGGAAGCGTTGTAAGCCTTAGATCAGATATCAGCTCGCGTACCGGTCGGTGACCTCGAGCGCTTCGTCGAGCGCCTCCAGTCCCTTGCGGGCGTCCGCCTCGGAGATGTTGCACGGCGGCACCACGTGCAGCCGGTTGAAGTTGATGAACGGCCACACGCCGCGGGCCTTCAGCGCCGCGCCGAGCTCGTTCATCGGGGCCGCGTCCGCGCCGGCCGCGTTGTACGGCACCAGCATCTCGCGCGTCTCCTGCGAGCGGACCAGGTCCAGCGCCCAGAACGCGCCGACGCCGCGCACCTCGCCGACGCTGGGGTGCTTCGCCGCCATCGCGCGCAGCTCCGGGCCGAAGACCTCCTCGCCGAGGCGGGCCGCGTGCTCGATGATGCCCTCCTCGCGCATGGCGTTGATGGTGGCGACGATCGAGGCGCAGGCCAGCGGGTGTCCCGAGTAAGTCAGGCCGCCGGGGTAGACGCGCTGGTCGAAGGTGTCGCGGATGCGCTGGGAGATGATCACGCCGCCGACCGGGATGTAGCCGGAGTTGGAGCCCTTGGCGAAGGTGATCAGGTCCGGGGTGACGTCCCAGTGGTCCACGGCGAACCAGGCACCGGCCCGTGCGAACCCGGCCATCACCTCGTCGGCGATGTAGATGATGCCGTACTTATCGCACAGCGCGCGGACCCCCGCGAGGTAGCCCGGCGGCGGGAGCAGCACGCCGGCGGTGCCGACGATGGTCTCCAGCACGATCGCGGCGATGGTGTTCGGGCCCTCGAACTGGATGACCTGCTCCAGGTGCAGCAGGGCGCGCTCGCTCTCCTCGGCCTCGGTGGTCGAGTGGAAGTGGGAGCGGTACAGGTGGGGCCCGAAGAAGTGGACCGCCCCGCCGGTGGACTGGCCGGCGGCGTCGTTCGCCCAGCGCCGCGGGTCGCCGGTGAGGGCGATCGCGGTGGAGGTGGACCCGTGGTAGCTGCGGTAGGCGGAGAGCACCTTGCTGCGGCCGGTGTGCAGGCGGGCCATGCGGACCGCGTTCTCGTTGGCCTCGGCTCCGCCGTTGGTGAAGAACACGTAGTTCAGATCGCCCGGGGCCAGCTCGGTGATCAGCCGCGCGGCCTCGCCGCGGACGTCGTTGGCGAAGCTCGGCGCGATGGTGCACAGCTTGCCGGCCTGCTCCTGGATGGCGGCCACGACCTTGGGGTGCTGGTGCCCGATGTTGGTGTTCACCAGCTGGGACGAGAAGTCCAGGTAGCGGTTGCCCTCGTAGTCCCAGAACCAGGAGCCCTCGGCCCCCGCCACCGGGAGCGGACTGATGGCCCCCTGCGCCGACCAGGAGTGGAACACGTGGGCGCGGTCGTTGGCGAGCACCTCGGCGCCGATCGCCTTCAGCTCGTCGGAGGAGATGTCAGTCATACCTGAAACGTACAGGTCGCGGCCCCCCGTCCGGGAGGCCGCAACATGTCAACGAATCGCCTGAATGGCCTTACGCCGTGCCGGGCGGGATCGGCTCAGGGCTACTCAAGGTCCGATCCGGCCCAGCCGGTCCGCGCCGGGCCGGGCTGGGCCGTGCCGGATCACAGGAACGAGCGCACCTGGATGGTGGCGTTGCGCTCCGGCCCGACGCCGATCGCCGAGATCGGCGCGCCGGACATCTCCTCCAGCGCCTTCACATAGGACTGCGCGTTCTTCGGCAGGTCCTCGAAGCTCTTGCAGCCGGAGATGTCCTCGGTCCAGCCCGGGAACTCCTCGTAGACCGGCGTCGCGTGGTGGAAGTCGGTCTGGGTCATCGGGATCTCGTCGTGCCGGACCCCGTCGACGTCGTACGCCACGCAGACCGGGATCCGCTCGAAGCCGGTCAGCACGTCCAGCTTGGTGAGGAAGAAGTCGGTCAGGCCGTTCACCCGGGAGGCGTACCGGGCCACCGGCGCGTCGAACCAGCCGCAGCGCCGGTCGCGGCCGGTGGTGACGCCGAACTCGTGGCCGATGCGCCGCAGCGCCGCCCCGTTCTCGTCGAACAGCTCGGTCGGGAACGGGCCGGAGCCCACGCGCGTGGCGTAGGCCTTCAGGATGCCGATGGTCCGGGTGATCCGGGTCGGGCCGACGCCGGAGCCGGTGCAGGCGCCGCCGGTGGTCGGGTTCGAGGAGGTGACGAACGGATAGGTGCCGTGGTCCACGTCCAGCAGCGTGCCCTGGCCGCCCTCCAGCAGCACCACCTTGCCCTCGTCCAGGGCCCGGTTCACGACCAGCGAGGTGTCGGCGACCATCGGCCGCAGCCGCTCGGCGAAGCCGAGGTACTCCTCCACGACCGCCTCGGCGGACATGGCCCGCCGGTTGAAGACCTTCACCAGCATCTGGTTCCGGTCCCGCAGCGCGCTGTCCACCTTCTGCCGCAGGATCGAGGGGTCGAACAGGTCCTGGACCCGGATCCCGATCCGGTTGATCTTGTCCGCGTAGGCCGGGCCGATGCCCCGGCCGGTGGTGCCGATCTTGTTCTTGCCCAAGAACCGCTCCGTGACCTTGTCGACGGTGCGGTGGTAGGGCGTGATCAGGTGCGCGTTGGCCGAGATCAGCAGCCGCGAGGTGTCCACCCCGCGCTGGTCGAGGCCGTCGAGCTCGGCGAACAGCACCGCCGGGTCGATCACCACGCCGTTGCCGATCACCGGCACGCAGCCCGGCGACAGGATCCCGGAGGGCAGAAGGTGCAGCGCGTACTTCTGGTCGCCGATGACGACGGTGTGGCCGGCGTTGTTGCCGCCCTGGTAGCGGACGACGTAGTCGACAGAGCCGCCGAGCAGGTCCGTGGCCTTACCCTTGCCTTCGTCGCCCCACTGGGCGCCGACGAGCACGAGAGCGGGCATAGGAAGTGCCTTTCCAACGCTAGACGCCTACTAGCTGCCAGTAGGTCCCTCTAGGGCGCGCGTCTTTTGAATAGAAACAACCGAAGCCCCTGGTCGCAAGCGGCGACAGGGGCTCTTGCGGCAAGAGTTTACCGCGCCGTGTCCGGCGAAGGCCATTCCGGTCGGTCGTTCGTTAGCTGTTTGTGCCGGTCAGGGGAGTGGCACGCAGGTGGAGCCAGGCCGGGAAGGGCGCGACCCGCGTGGTATCCCGGGGGATCAGCGTGCCCGACGCGTCGAACTCGGCCACGCCGGTCACGGTCGCGCCGGGGGGAGCCACAGTCCCGGCGAACGCACGGTCGCCCGAGACGACGGGGACGAGGTGGGCACTCGTGCCGTCGGAGAAGTCGATGTCGACCCGCTTCGCCCGGCCGTCGACCAGCCCGTACGCGGCCGACAGCACACCACTCGACCGGCGGTGGATCGTGGTGGCCTCCAGGGGTCCAGCGTCCGATTGGACGGTGCCGGAACCTCGGCCGTCGTAGTAGACGAAGTAGTTGTCCCAAGAGCCGACCTGGACATCCAAGGTCCATGCGCCGCTGCCCGAGCCGCCCTGCGCCAGCCGGAGCTCCGGCGCGTTCAGTTCGACGACCCTGCCATCCGGCCGGTGCCACGGCACGACGGTGGGGATGAAGTTCCCCAGCGGCCGGGGGTCGGCGTTCCCGATCAGACTGCCGTCGCTCGCCGCGTACGCCGCGATGTTCGTGACGGTCTCCCCGCGCGGGATCTCGAAGTAGCCGGAGCCGATCGGACGCGTGCCCCCGGCCAGGAGTCCCACAGCTGTCACGGTGAACCGCTCGCCGCGGCTCAGGGACACCACCGCGTGGTCTGTGTACCGGTCGAACTCCACCGCGACGCCGGTGTTGCCGTCGTGGGTCGGCGCCAGCAGCAACGAGACCGGCGGCAGGACCAGGCCTATCAGGTCCATGCAACGGCCGGTCTGCCCGTCGCAGGTGGCCGGGGCGGTGTAGGACCATTGCTTGCCGTCGATGCTCCCGGTGAAGTTCACCTTGCCGGTCCCGTCGACGCTCGGCGGGCTGAGCTCGATCCGGTGCGGGGGCCCTTCTGCCACCACATCGGTCACCCCGCTTCCGGGCGACTGCGTGCCCCGCGACCCCCCGAACCCGTGCTGCAGCGTCGTGGAAACCGTCGGCGCCAGCACCACCAGGCACGCGGCCAGCACCAGCGCCCCGCCGCCGACCAGCCGCCGCCGCAGCCGGATCCCCCGGCCGCGGCGCATCACGGTGTCCACCGGGATCGCCCCCGGCTCGAACCGGCCCAGGTCGGCGAACATCTCCTCGTCCGCCGCGTCGTCGTCGATCACCGCGCCATGCTCCCATCCGTGAGCTGAGCACTGCCCCGGAGTTTGGCCAGCGCCCGGGAGGCCTGGCTTTTCACGTTCCCGACCGAACAGCCCAGGATCGCCGCGGCCTGGGTCTCGGTCAGCCCGTCCCAGTACCGCAGCACCACCACGGCGCGCTGCTTCGGCGGCAGCTCCATCAGCGCCGCCACCAGGGCCTCGCGCTGGTCGAACAGCTCGGTCCCGTCGGCGACGGCCGGCTCCACCGGCGCCGCGCCGCTGTGCTCGGGCACCCGCTGCTTGCGGAACCTGCGGTGGTTGGCGTTGATCAGGATCCGGCGGACGTAGGCGTCCGGGTCGTCGGTCCGGCGCACCCGGCCCCAGGACGCGTAGGCCTTGGCCAGCGCGGTCTGGGCGAGGTCCTCGGCGTGGCCGCGGTCGCCGGTCAGCCCGTAGGCGAACCGGACCAGATCGCCCCAGCGGCCGACCATGAACTCGCGGAACTCGGCGTCATAGCCGGTCTCACCGCGCACCCGTCCCCCTCGTGCCGCTCTCCGTGCTGCCCCGGCATGCCGTCCGGCACCTTCCACAGCACAGAAAGACCAAGCCGGGTCCGGATGGTTGCACGGCCCGCGCGGATATTTTGCCAGGAGCCTGTTTCCGCCGGTCTGGCTTCGGAGTCTGGCTCCTGGGCCTGGCTTCCGGCTCCGGCCGTCCCGCTCAGTCCGAGAGCTGCGCCAGGAACGCGGCGCACCGCACCGCCTCGACTCCGGCCGCCTCGCACGCCGCGATCGCCGCGCGCAGCCGCTCCAGCGCGGCGTCCCGGCTGCCGAACCGGTCCAGCAGCCAGGCGACCATCTGCTCGGAGAAGTCGTAGTCCATCCCGCTGTGCGGCAACAGGGCCTTGAACCCGGCGGCGGCGCGCTCGGCGTAGGGCATCGCCTTGTCGGCCAGTTCGGCGTTCAGGTGCAGCCGGGCCAGCTGGTCGTCGGTCTCGGCGATCTCGTACGCGATCACCTGGGCGTCGCGCTCGTGCTCGGGCGCGCCGTCGGCGGCGTCCAGGACCTGCGCCGCCTCGGCGAACAGCAGCAGGACCGAGTCCAGCACGTCCTCGCGCTCGCTGTCGTGCGCGATGTCGTCGGACTCGCCGAACGTCACCCAGGCCAGCGCCCGGAGGGTCTTGGCCAGGTTGATCGGGTCCGGCAGCGTGCGCAGCAGGCCGACCGCGCGCTCGAAGGCGCGGCGGGCCTCCTCCGGCAGCCCGGCGGCGCGCAGCGCGTGCCCGGCCGAGGCGGCGAGCATCGCGTGGCCGCCCTGCTGCGGGAAGTGCTCGGCGACGGCGGCGGCCAGCAGGTACTGCTCGGCCGAGCCGCGGTAGTCCTCCAGCCGGCCCAGGCAGCGCGCCAGCGCCCAGCGCGCGTTGACCACTGTCGGGTCGTCGAGGTGGCGGACCAGGTCCGGCAGCGCGGCCTCCAGGATCGCGGCCGCGTCGGCGTCCCGGCCCAGCTGCTCGTAGGCGAAGGCCAGGCTGTGCCGGGCGCTGGCGGCCAGGTCGGGCACGCCGTGGCGGTCGGCCCAGACCACGGCCTCCAGCGCGTGGTCCGCGCTGTCGCCGTACCGGTTCTGCGCGCCGGTGGCGTTGGCCAGCACCTGCCGGGTGTAGCCGGCCGGGAACCGCTGCTCCGGCCAGCGGGCGGCGGTGTCCAGCGCGGCCAGGCCCGCCTGCTCGGCGTCGGCGTCCCGGTCCAGAGCGAGGAAGGCCTGCGCCAGGAGCATGTTCGGGTGCAGTTTCGCCCAGGGTCGCCCCGCCCGGTCGTACAGCGCCAGCGCCGCGAGCAGTTCCGGGATCGAGGCGTCCGGATCGCCGCGCCGTTGCAGTATCTCGGCCCGCATCGTGTGCGCGGCGGCGGCGCGGGCGGGCATGTCGAACTCCTCGGCGTCGGCCAGGAGCGCCTCGACGGTCGCCTCGAAGACCTCCAGCGCGGCGTCGTCGACGGCGTCGAGGCCGACCTCGGTCACCCGGCGGGCCTCGAAGGCCTGGGCGCGGCGGACCGTCAGGACGTCCTCGGGCTCGGCGCGGCCGGCCGCGTGCAGCTCGCGCGCGAGGTCGTACAGCTCGGCCAGCGCCTGGGACTCGGCGGTCGACCGCGTGTCCCGGCGCAGCGCCTCGGCCAGGAGCCGCCGGGCCCGGACCGCGACCGCCCGCCCGGCCAGACCGCCCTCCTCGTAGCGCTCGACCGCCGCGCCGAGCAGCTCGATCGCCCGCGTCAGGTCCTCCTCGTCGAGCGCCTCGGCGGCGCGTTCCTCGGCGAGCTGCCCGCGGGTCTCCAGGTCCAGCTCGATGCCGCGCCGTTCGGCCAGCGCGGCCAGCCGCTCCCAGACCTTGGTCGCGCCGGGGTGGGCGCACTGGAACATGCGGCGGGCTTCGGCGAGGAGGGCGTCGAAATCCGTGTCCTGATCCTCTTCGGGCTCGGGCGCGGCCGGGCTGGACACCGCACCGGACAGCGGACCAGCGTCCTGAAACGCGCCCGAGTACGTCCCCTGCGCCGGGATCAGCACGCCCGGCGAAGGCTTGGGCCGGTCCGACCGCACGCCGAGCGGCAGCCGGTCGACCAGCGGCTGCTGCGCGAGCACCGCGGCGATGCGGGAGCTGACCGTGCCGTTGCCGTTGCGGTCGTCGAACCGCTTGGCGATGGCGACGATCTCGGTTTCCAGGTGGGTCAGCAACTCGGCGGCGGGCCAGTCCCGCGCCTGCGGGCCGGGGACCGGCAGGTCCGGCGCGCCCAGCGCGACGACGCGCCGCAGCAGCAGCCCGGCGTGCGCCAGGAAGGCCAGATGCGGCAGCGGCTCGACCGGGGCGTCGAACACGTCGCGGTTCTCGGCCAGGATCTCCAGGCCGCGGCCCTCGTTGCCGGACAGCGCGCAGAACTCCAGGTGCCGGCCGATGCTCGCGCGCAGCTCGACGCGGCCCCGAACGAGCCGGTAGCCGCGCAGGTAGTGCGAGCGCGCGGTGTCCAGCCGGCCCAGCCGCAGCAGCGGGCGCAGCGTCTCGGCCAGCGTGCCGGCCGGCTCGGACAGGCAGGTGAGCTCGTTCTCCAGGGTGGGCGCCCACAGCGCCAGCGCGGCTTCGTCAGCACCCTGCTCCGCGCGCCAGGCGCCGAGCACGCCGTGCTCGCAGGCCTGGCAGTCGCTCATCAGGTCCCGTTCGGCGGCCAGCCAGCGGCCGTGGTGTTCCTCGGCCTCGGCGACGTCGCCCAGGTGCTGCGCGATGTGGAAACGCTGCGCGTGCACGGCGCGCAGGCCGTAGCCGACGCGGCGGTAGCGGCGCTCCATCTCGTCGACGAAACCGCGCACGGTCGCCAACGGCACCTCCGGGACCAGCAGCAGGTCGGAGGTCACCCACTTGAACTTCCAGTGCGTGAGGTGCTCGAACCGGCCGCGCGCGGTCAGGGTGTCGTTGTGCCGGTCCCACAGCCGCAGTATCCGGGCGAAGGGCACCGGGGAGCGGAAGCGTTCGCCGCCGACCTGGTAGGCGTCGACCAGCGAGTGCAGGGCGCCGAGCTGCGACTCCGGGTGCGCGAGGCGGTCGGCGGCGTCGAGCAGCGCCTCGGCGCGGACCGTGCGGGCCCGGCCGTGCGGCGCGCGGTCGTTGGCGGCGAGCGCGGCGGACAGCTCCTGCGGGGTCCAGGACCGGTCGCGCACGCTGTCGGCGGTTCCGGTGCCGGCCGCTTCAGTGCTCATCAGTCTTCGTTAGCCTCCGTCAGTCCTTGTCGGTCGGCTCGGTCGG
>JABFXP010000322.1 GCA_013361685.1 Catenulispora sp. | reverse complement strand
CCAGCGCCGGGCCGCCGCCGCGGCGGCGGTGAGCCGGTCGTCGGCGGTGCGGCCGCGGACGAAGGCCTGGAACAGCGGGAACGGGTGGAAGGCGCCGGCGTCCACCGGGAACAGTCCGCTGCGGGCGACGGCGGCGGCCAGGTCCGCCAGCCGGATCGGGTCCGCGGACGCCGCGGCCAGTCCCGGCGGGGCGTCGGCGGCACCGGTTTCGAAGAACTCGAACGGCACCGGCGCTGCGGCCAGCACCGCCAGGTGCGGCACCAGGTCCGCGGTCGCGGGCTCCTCGGCCGCCAGCCGGTCCAGCGCCAGCGACCACGCCGCGGCCAGGGACGTGGGATAGCTGAACGTCTCGCCCCGGTTCAGCAGTTCGGCGGCGCGTTCGGCCAGCAGCTCGGCGTAGCGGGCCGGTCCCAGCGGCGCGGCGGCCAGGAACGCGGCGGCCTGGCCCACCGCCGCGGGCAGGTCGTCCAGGGCCGCGGCGAGCTGGTCCAGCACGGCTTCGGAGGCCCGGCCGAGCCGCGCGCCCAGCAGCCGTACCGACGTCTGCCGCGAGAACCGGTCCACCCGGCAGCCGACCGCCGCCAGCTCGCCCCAGGCTCCGGTGCGGGACGTGACCAGCAGGTCCCCGCCGTCGGCCAGCGCCGCGTACGGCGCCAGCTCCGCGGGGTCCCGCACGCCGTCGAACACCAGCAGCCAGCGTCCCCGCCGCCGCAGGGCGCCCAGCAGCGCCGGGACCACGGCGGTGACGTCCGGCACGTCGCCCAGCCCCAGCCCCAGCGCCTGCGCGAGCACCGCGAGCTGCGAGGGCACCAGGTCCGGCCGGTCCGCCGCGATCCACCACGCGACCGGGTGATCGGCCTCGCGCAGCCCCGCGTACTCGATCGCCAGCCGGGTCTTGCCGGTGCCGATCCCGCCCCAGACCACGACCGGCCCCGGGCGGCCGGAGGACCGGACCGCCCGCACCGCGTCGTCGAGCTCTGCGACGGCGTCCGGCCGGTCCAGGTGGTGCGGCCCGACCGGCGG
Organism: Catenulispora sp.; assembly: GCA_013361685.1. Classification (GTDB taxonomy): domain Bacteria; phylum Actinomycetota; class Actinomycetes; order Streptomycetales; family Catenulisporaceae; genus Catenulispora. The sequence goes on along the minus strand of JABFXP010000322.1, from coordinate 2,056 downwards.
GATGTTGCGGACCGCCGGCGCCGGCGTCAGCGCCGGGACGGATGCCGGGGCCGCCGCCGGGACCGATACCGGGCCGCAGGAGCGGTCCCGGTCCGGCCCCGCGTGCGGTCCGGCGAGCGCTCCCGCGGCCGGTCCCGTGGCCGGCGTCCCGCCCGGCCCGGGGACCAGCCCCACGACCGGTGCGATCCGCTCCACCAGGGCCTCGATCGCCCGGTCGGTGGTGGTGCCCCGGTGGTCCATCGCCACCGTCTGCAGCTTCACCAGGTCGGCCAGGTCCTCCGGCAGCTTTTCGGCGGTGGGGCGCGGGGCGCCCGACACCAGCAGCGGGATCACCAGCTTCCCGCTGCGCAGCGCCTCGGCGATCTCCGCCCGCACCCAGTCGTCCGGCTGGTGCAGCCGCGGCCCGTTCTCGTCGGCGATGGTCAGCCAGCGCGGGCCGATCACCGCGACCAGCACCGCGCTGCCCCGGTGGTGGTGCCAGATGGTGGCCGCCCAGTCGGCGCCCGGCGGGATCGACTCGCTGGAGCGGAACACCGCGTCGCGGCCGAACCGGGCGCCGAGTTCCCGCTGCACGGTCCAGGCCGCGTAGGGGTCGTCGCCGTTGCGGAAGTTCACGAAGATCCGCGCGGCGGGCTCCTGCGCGGCCGGCGGCATCGGCGACGGCATCGGCATCGGCAACGGCGGCGGTGGCGGTGGCGGTGTCCCCACGGTCCGTCAGACCCCCTCGATGGCATGCGATCGCCGCCCGCCGATCCCGGCGTGTCTTCGCCGGGTGAAAGGACGGGCGTCTGCTCGCTCTCTTCTGACGGACAACGGGAGACAGGGCCGAAAGATGGAGGACCGCACCAGAATGTTCGGTACGGAGCTGCGCCGCCGACGCCTGGACGCGGAGCTGTCGCTCGCGGCGTTCGCCGCACGCGTCCACTACAGCAAAAGCCACTTGAGCAAGGTGGAGACCGGCGCCAAAGCCCCGAGCCCCGACTTGGCCCGACGCTGCGACAGCGCGCTGGGCTGCGGCGGGGAGCTGGCCGGGCTCGTCCCCGTCCCGGCGGCGCGGGAGACCGCGCAGGAGGGGGTCAGGGAAACCGACGCGGGTGAGGTGTGGGTGTTGATACTGGACGACAACGGGACGAACGGCTTCCGCCGAGTATCACGGCGGGAAGTGCTGGCCGCCGGAGGCGTGGTCGGCTTAGGGGGCGTGTCAGGGTTCGGGTTCCCCGGTGGCGGGACCGGACCGTGGGCCGGCGGGACCGCGGCCCCCGCCCCGATGACGGACAACGCGGCCTTCGCCGTGCCCGCCGGCCTCGGCGGCCGCGAGGCGGTGGGCTCCTTCCGGGCGATGTTCGACGAACTCCGGCGGCAGGGCCAGCGCTGGGCCCCGGGCCTGGTGATCCCGACGCTGGTGACGCAGACCCACGCGCTGCGCACCCTGGCCGCCGGCTCCTCCGGCCGCGACCGGGCCGAGATGCTGACCATGGCGGCCCGCTACGCCGAGTACGCCGGCTGGATGGTCCAGGAACAAGGCGACGACGCCCTCGCCGCCTGGTGGACCGACCGCGCCGTCGACTTCGCCGAGGCCGGCGGCGACCGGGACATGGCCGCCTACGCGCTGGTGCGGCGCGGGCTGATCGCGCTGTACCGGCACGACGGCCGGCTGACCGTGGAGCTGGCCCGGCAGGCCCAGGCCGGCACCGGCGACCCGCGGATCAGGGGCCTGGCAGCGCAGCGGGAGGCGCAGGGGCTGGCGGTCATCGGCGAGTACGACGACTGCCTGCGCGCGCTGGACCGCGCGGCCCGGCTGCTGGCGCAGGCCGCGCAGGAGGCCGGGACCACCGGACCGGGCGGCCAGGCGGGCACCGTGGCGACGGTCGCGAACGGCGCCGTCCGCATCGCCGACGCCGCCGTCCATAACAGCTCCGCCGCGCCCACGATCGGCTCGGGCTACGTCCCGGACCAGGTCGCCGTCGCCACCGGCTGGTGCCTGTTCGACCTCGGACGGCCCCGGCAGGCCGCCGACGTCTTGCAGCGCGAGCTGGACCGCATACCGGCCGACGCC
>JABFXP010000484.1 GCA_013361685.1 Catenulispora sp. | reverse complement strand
GACGCCGCCGCACCACGTGGCGCCGCAGCTGCCGCACACCGGAGCCGACGTCCTCGGCCTGGCCGGCATCGGCGCGGGCGCGCTGCTGGTCGGCGCGGGCGCCGTGGTGGCCACCCGCCGCAAGTCGGGTTCGGCCAACTAGCGACAGCGCCGATCGAGGAAGAACACGAAGAGCGTGGCCCCTGGACTCGTTCCAGGGGCCACGCTCCGTTTCGGCTCACCGGCGATCTTCTGGATCTCCAGACAGATCTCTAGTTCTCTAGTTCTCTAGACCTTCCCGGTCAGCACCGCCTCCAAGTAGGCGTCCACACCCCCGCGCGCCCGGGCCCGCAGCATGGTCCGCGTCCACGCCCGCCGCTCGTGGTCGATCACGGCCAGCTCCCACACGCACCCGGCCTGCCGCGACGGGCAGCGGGCGATGTCGGCCGGTTCCGAGAACGGTGCCGAGTAGGCGGCCGTGGAGAGCAGGCAGCCGTAGGACCACCAGCCGACCACGTACGAGTAGTTGGCGGGGGTGCGGTGCGCGATCACGAATCCGACCCCGTACCGGCCGCCGCCCACGCCGGGCCGGGGCAGCGCCTCGGCAGCCGCCTGATACGCCCCCTGCCCGGCCGCCGGGTCCGCCTCGGTCTCGGGCGCGGCGGACAGCGCGTGCAGCTTGACCCGCCAGTCGTCGATCAGGAGCACGCCGAGCGACCGTACCCGCCGCGGGGTGTACGCGACCGCCCTCTGCGCCTCTGTCATGAGCCAGGATGCTGGCACATGTCGGTAATCGTCTCAATACTCACTGGAATCATTCACCCGGGGCGGGGTGGCGCCCCCGGCTCGCCAGGGGTGTCCGGGCTCTGAGACGACGGCCCGGCGGTGTCAGCCCATCAGGGCTTCGACCAGCCACTCCACGAGCGCCCCGAGCCAGTGGTAGATCGCCACTATCTCGTAACGGTCGTCCTCGGGCTTGATCCGCTCGAACGGATCGTCGTCATCGTCCTCGATCTCCAGCCACACCGCGAGCACCAGCCGGATGTCGTTCACCGCCCCGAGCCAGACCCGCGCCTGCTCAGCGTCCAGCGACACCTCGTCGCCGGCGGCGTAGCCCTCCAGCACGGCCAGCACCTGCCGGGCCGCGGCCCGCTTGCCCTCGCGCAGGTCCGGCTCGGTCAGCCGGCGGAACTCGCCGGCCTCGTCGGCGTCCTCATAGGCGTTCGGGAACAGCCGGGCCAGCGCCGGGTTGTCCGGCTTCTTCACCGGGCCGTCGGCGATACCCAGGGCCGCGGCCAGCGGGTCCGGGTCGGAGCCGAGCGGATCCTCCTCGTCGAGCAGCGCCAGCTGCCCGGTCAGCAGGAACCGCAGGACGCCGGCCTGGCCGTCGGTGAACACGCCGACGATCCGCCCGGTGCGGTCGGCCTCGAAGGGCTGGAGCACAGGTTCCCCGATCTTCTCTCAGCCGTCTTGGCGCTGTACGGTCGCCCACAGGCCGTAGCCGTGCATCGCGGCCACGTCCTTCTCCATCTGTTCCCGGCCGCCGCTGGACACCGTCGCCTTGCCGAGGTTGTGCACCTCGCGCATCAGGCGTTCGGCCTTGCCCTTGGAGTAGCCGAAGTAGGTCATGAAGACATACGTCACGTAGCTCATCAGGTTCACCGGGTCGTTCCACACCACCGTGACCCACACCGGGTCCTGCAACGGGGCGGACCGGGTTTCCTCCACAGCCTCCGGATCGACCTCCACCGGCGCGACGCTCATCCCACCAGACTACGCTGATAGATCGTGAACAGCACCGCGCTCCTCACCGACCACTATGAGCTCACCATGTTGCAGGGCGCCCTGGCCAGCGGGGCCGCCCACCGCCGCTCGGTGTTCGAGGTCTTCGCCCGGCGGCTGCCCGACGGCCGCCGCTACGGGGTGGCCGCGGGCGTCGGCCGCCTGCTGACCGCGCTGGAGGAATTCCGCTTCGACGCCGCGATCTGCGACTTCCTGCACGAGAACGGCGTGGTCGACGAGACCACCCGGGACTGGCTGGCCGGCTACCGGTTCACCGGCGACGTCCACGGCTACGCCGAAGGCGAGTGCTACTTCCCCGGCTCGCCGCTGCTGATCGTGGAGTCCAGCTTCGCCGAGGCGGTGCTGCTGGAGACCCTGGTGCTGTCGGTGCTCAACCACGACAGCGCCATCGCCTCCGCGGCCTCCCGCATGACCTCGGCCGCGATGGGCCGCCCGGTCCTGGAGATGGGCTCGCGCCGCACGCACGAGGAGGCGGCGGTGGCCGCCGCCCGGGCGGCGTACCTGGCCGGCTTCGTCGCCTCCTCCAACCTGGAGGCCCGCCGCCGCTTCGGCGTCCCCACCACCGGCACCTCGGCGCACGCCTTCGTCCTGCTGCACGACAGCGAGCGCCAGGCGTTCAGCGTGCAGGTGGAGAGCCTGGGCAAGGGCACCACGGTGCTGGTCGACACCTACGACGTGGCCGAGGCGGTCCGGACCGCGGTCGACGTGGCGGGCCCGGACCTGGGCGCGGTGCGCCTGGACTCCGGCGACCTGCTGTGGATGGCGCACCGGGTCCGCCGCCAGCTCGACGAGCTCGGCGCCCCGCGGACCAAGATCGTCGTCACCTCCGACCTGGACGAGTACCAGATCGCCGCGCTGGCCGCGGCCCCGGTGGACTCCTACGGCGTGGGCACCTCGCTGGTCACCGGCTCCGGCGCCCCGACCGCGGGCCTGGTCTACAAGCTGGTGGCGCGCAGCGCGACGGCCGAGCCGGACGCGCCGATGGTGCCGGTGGCGAAGAAGTCCTCTGAGAAGGCCACCCGCGGCGGCCGCAAGTACGCCTTCCGGCGCATCGGCTCCGACGGGGTGGCGCAGGAGGAGGTCATCGGCACCGGCACGGCCCCGGACTCGGTCCGCGCCGACGGCCGCGACCTGCTGATGCAGTACGTGGCCAAGGGCGAGGTGGTGGCCCGGCCGACGCTGGCGGAGATCCGCGACCGGCACCAGGCCTCGCGCGCCGAGCTGCCGCCGTGGTCGACGCAGCTGTCGCGCGGCGAGCCGGCGATCCCTACGGTGTATGAGAGCTAGTCAGTGCTAGTC
>JABFXP010000731.1 GCA_013361685.1 Catenulispora sp. | reverse complement strand
GCCGTCATCGCGTCGACGGCGGCCGGGAGCATGGGGGTCGTCGCGGCGTGATCCAGATATACGGCCATGATTAGCTGCGATTCTAAGGGCTGGCGGGACTGTGGCGGTGCGCGGCCCGGTTCCCGCCGCCGCGCCTGAGGTGGCGGCGGTGGCGGGCACGCGGAACGGGGACGCCGGTTACCGCCGCCCTCAGGAGCCAAGGACGTCAGCTCAGCGTGTATTCCCCCCGCAGCGCGGTGAGGATGATCCTGGCCGGGAACACCGAGCCCGGGAAGCTGTAGTGGATGCCGTCGTGCTGGCGGGCCAGGACCCGGTGGCCGTCGGGATCGGTGAGGTAGTCGGTGTAGTGGCCGTTGTCGGACGTGGGTCCGGCGACGTCCACGTAGCGCAGGCCGGAAACGGTCGGGACGGCGGCGCGGACCGCGGCGTTGATCCGGTCGAAGATGTGGATCCAGGGCGCCGAACGCGGCACCGGCGGGCCGACCCAGTAGACCCGGCGCTGCGGGTCGCCGGCCAGGAAGTCGCGGGTCACGGCGGCCACCCGGCGGGAGTACTCCGCCACCCAGCGGGCCGAGCCGGCGTCCGCGCCGGCCAGCGGCCAGCCGTCGTTGGCGCCCAGGACCATGACCACCACGTCCGGGTCGTAGCTGACGGCGTCCTGCCCGGCCTCCTCGGCCCAGTCGAAGACGTTCGGCTGGGTCAGGCCGGTGCCGTTGCGCGGCTCGACCCGCACCTTCGCCGGCAGGTGCTGCGTCGCCACCATCCGGGCCAGTTGCTGGCCGTCGAAGTCGGACAGCGAGTCGCCGGTGACCAGGATCCGCAGCGGGTCGGCGGCGGTGGCGCGGCGCACGGCGGCAGCGACCGGCGCGAGGCGGGGTTCGGGCTGGGACGGGTCTCCAGCGGCACCGGAGCCACCAGACGAGACCGGACCCGAGCCCGGCCCCGCGACCGCACCCGACCCCGCGACCGGACCCGATCCCGAGACCGCACCCGATCCTCCCTGCGGAGCCCCCTCAGCGATCGCCTGCTGCCGATCCGCATCCTGCTCCAGCCGAGTCCGCCCACCCTCCCCCGTGCCGAGGTCCGGATGGCCGAGCATGGCGTCCAGCGAAGTCCGCGGACGGTCCAAGTCCAGCGCATGCGCCACGAAGTTCAGCGGCCGTGCCACGTCCAGCAACACATCACGAGTCGGGCCGGGATCCATGCCGAGCCCGGCCCGCACCACCCCGGCGGTGTTGAGCAGCAGCGCCGTCAGAAGGGCGATCCGAATGACCCGGCCGGCCTGGCGCGCCGTGGTGACGGGTTCCTTCTCAGACACTGCTCGCTCCTAGAACCGGAAGTAGATGAACGGAGCCACCCCGCGACCCCCGCTCGCCGCAGCGATCACCAAGATCAGAACGCCCAGCGAGACACCCTGCGCATAGACCGGAAGAGTGACGAAGGCGGTGCGCAGCCGCGCGCCGACGCCCCGAGGCAGCCACTGCACGGCCAGCACAACGCCAATGAGCAGGACAACGGTCGGACTCAGGACGCCGGTGGCCGGACCGCCGGCGAACAGCCGTCCGAGGACCGCGGACGCGGTACTCACATCCGGAGCACGGAAGAAGACCCACGCAAGGCAGACGACGTGGAACGTGAGAATCCGCGCACCAGCCGCCCTGACCGCCTCAGGAACCGGGCTACTTATACGCGCCGCGGCAGCGACCGCCGCCCAGGCACGCTCGACAGCCAGCCCGACACCGTGAATACCGCCCCACACCACGAACGTCCACGCGGCCCCATGCCACAAACCACCCAACACCATGGTCAGCATCAGGTTGCGGTACGTCTTCAGCCCGCCGCCACGATTCCCGCCGAGAGGGATGTAGAGGTAGTCCCGCAGCCACCGAGACAGCGTCATGTGCCAGCGGCGCCAGAAGTCCTGAAGCGAACGAGCCGTGTACGGCCGGTCGAAGTTATCGGGAAATCGGAAGCCCAGCAGCAGCGCCAATCCGATCGCCATGTCGGTGTAGGCGGAGAAGTCGCAGTAAATCTGCACGGCGTACCCGTAGACGGCCATCAACGTCTCGATGCCGTTGTGCGCCTGCGGCGTACCGAACACCGGGTCCACGAGCCGCGTACCGATCACATCAGCGACGACCATCTTCTTCACCAGGCCGCCAGCGATCAGCGCGAAGGCGCGCGCGGCCGGGATCCGGTCCGGGTCACGCGGACCGGCGAGCTGCGGGACGAACTCCGAGGCGCGGACGATCGGCCCGGCCACCAGGTGCGGAAAGAAGCACGCGTAGATGGCGTAGTCGAGCGGCCGGGCCAGCGGCGTGCGCCGCCGGTGCACATCGACGAGGTACGAGATGCCCTGGAAGGTGTAGAAGGACACACCGATAGGCAGCACAAGGTGCAGCAGCCCCAGCGAGAGTCCCAGGGAACTGCTGACGGTGTCGCTGAAAAAGTCGAGGTACTTGAAGAAGCCGAGCGCGCCGAGATTCACCCCGATGCCCGCGACCAGCACCACCTTGCGAACCTTTTCGGAGTCCTGACGGGTGATGACGGTGGCCGCCGTCTGGTTGACGACAGTCGAACCGGCCAGGAGGAACGCGTACTGCCAGCCCGCCGCCGCGTAGAAGTAGTACGACGCGACGAGGATGAACGGCCGCCACAGGCGCTGCCTGGGCATCAGCGCCCAGGAAAGCGGGAGCACGACGGCGAAGAAGAACGCGAACTGGACGGTGGGGAAGATCAAGGTGCCTGTCCCGGATAGCCGGTGTCGGGAGGATGGGTCGTAACCCCCAACGAAGCAGAACCCGAACGGTCACGGTCTTCCCCGCGATCCACATCGCTCCTAGCTTGTGCGGTATGGAACCGCTGCGGGAAGACGACCCCAGGTCGCTCGGCGGTTTCCGGGTGCTGGCGCTGCTGGCGGTCGGGGGCATGGGCCGGGTGTACCTGGCGCTGGACGCGGACCGGCGGGCGGTGGCGCTGAAGGTGGCGCGGCCGGAGTTCGCGGCGGATCCGCGGTTCCGGGCGCGGTTCCGGCGGGAGGTGGCGACCGGGCGCGGGGTCGGGGCTTCGGGAGCCGGTCCCGGCGCC
>JABFXP010000929.1 GCA_013361685.1 Catenulispora sp. | reverse complement strand
CCCCGGCGGCCCGCAGGCGCGCGCCGGCCAGCGGCACCGCCGCCCGCTCCGGCGCCGCTCCGATCAGTGTGCTGTCGGGCGCTTCCCTCGCCGCGGCGACCAGCAGGTTGCCCGCTCCGCAAAAGGGGTCGTAGATCGTGAGCCCGTGCCGGCCCGAGGGCGCCGCGACACCGCTCAGCGCGATCCGTGCGACCAGGGCCGACAGCGCTTCGGTCGCCCCGCCGGTGTCGACCTCGCGACCGTGGGCGTCCGTGAACCGCGCGGCCAAGGCCTCGATGACGGCTCGCGGTCCGCCCGCGTCGGCGTCCGCGGCCCGCTTCGCCGCCGCCAGCGTCTCGGAGTCCGGCCGGTCCGCCGCGCCGCCGCCGAGCAGGGCCTCGGCCAGGTCGGCGACGGCCCGGGCGGTGCGGACCGGGTCCCCCGGCACGTCGACCGCCCGCCACAGCACCTCGCCGTCGGGCAGCGCGGCGAGCTTGCCCTCGTCCCGCAGCCACGCCTCGACGGCGGCCAGCGCGAAGGTCGGGCTGGTCTCGGTGCCGCCGACCGGTTCGGGGAACGTCGGGTGCCGCTTGCGCCAGTTGCTCACGGCCGCGCGGCCGACGCCGGCCAGCCGGGCGATCTGCGCGGCGGTCACGGTCGTGCTCGGGACGTGGTCGGTCATGCGCCGAGCCTAGCGGCTGGCGTTCACAGATGCGAGAGCATGCGTCGCGAACTTTGCTGTTGACAGTGTTCACAGTGAACTGCTTAGCTTTCTATGGCCACACAGGGTGGCGCTCGAAAAGGAGTACACAGATGTCTCGCAAGTTCGGCACCATCGGCCTGACGGCGGCAGCGGCCCTCCTGGCGGCCGGGACGGCGGCGTGCCAGAGCAGCACGCAGGCCGCCAAGGTCGGCTCCGACGCGCAGAACACCGCGTCCGCCGCGGCCACGACGGCTTCCTCGGCCGCGGCCGCCGGCAAGTCCTCGGCACAGAGCGGTTCCCCGGCGGCGAAGACCTTCAAGGTCGGCGACCAGGTGCAGAACGGCAAGTGGATAGTGGCCGTGCACAAGGCCGACATCCCCTACACGCCGAAGAACGACTTCGACAAGGCGAAGGACGGCGACATGCTGGTGGTGCTGGACGTCGAGGTGAAGAACACCGACAGCTCGGCCCAGGACTTCTCCAGCATGATCGGGTTCGAACTCAAGGACGGCGCGAACCAGACCTACGAGGAGACCATCCTGGCCGAGGACGGCCTGCCGGCGGTCCCCGAGGGCTCCATCGCCGCGGGCGACGCCAAGCGCGGCGAGGTGGCGTTCGAGGTCCCGAAGACGGCCAAGGGCCTGAAGCTGGAGTTCCGCGGCGGCGTCATGGACACCCAGGCCGCGATCGACCTCGGGCACTGACCGGCGCGTGGGCGGCCGAGACCGCCGAACGGAGAAGCGGGCGGAGCACCGTGACGGTGGCGGCACCTCCACCGCCACGGTCCCTCCGCACGAGAAGCCTCAGCCGGAGATCGGCAGCACCGACGACGGCGCCGGGATCGCGTACGGCTCCCCGACCGGCGTCAGCCGCCCGCTGTCCCCGTCCACCCGGAACACCGTGATCGAGTCCGAGTGGTGGTTGGCACTGAACAGCAGCGTGCCGTCCGGGGACAGCACGATGTCCCGGGGCCACGCCCCCCGGGCCGGGACCACCTCGACCGGCTCCAGCCCCGCGCCGTCCTCCAGCACCGAGAACACCGCGATCGTGTCGTCCACCCGGTTGGAGGTGTAGACGAAGCGGTCGTCCGCCGACACCCGGATCGCGGCGCACCAGCAGTGGTCGGACCGTTCGCGGTCCGCGGCGGACCGGCTGTCCACGGACATCCCGGGCCGGCCGGCCCCCGCGTCCTCATCCCACGAGCACACCGTGACCGTCCAGGCGAGCTCGTTGAGCAGGTAGAAGTACCGGCCCGAACCGTGGAACGCCAGGTGCCGCGGGCCCGTGCCGCCCGGCAGCGCCACCACGCCCTGCTTGGACAGGCTCCCGGCGGCCGCGTCGTACTCGTACACGTACACCGAATCCGTGCCCAGATCGACGGCCAGCACCCACCGGCCCGACGGCGACACCACGACCTGGTGGGCGTGCGGACCCTCCTGGCGATCGGCGCGCGGCCCGGCACCGGTGTGCTGGATCACCTGCGCCGGCTCGGAGCCGGCGATCCGGCCCCGCTCGTCGGTCGGGAACACCGACACGGTCCCGGAGGTGTAGTTCGCGACGAACAGCGCCTTCCCGTCCGGGTGCGGCGCCACGTGACACGGCGCCGACCCGCCGCTGGCGATCCCGTCGCGCACGTCGCTCCCGCCGTCGGCGACTGTGAACAGCGCCGACGCGACCCGCCCGTGCGGTTCCTGCTCCACCACCGCCGTCAGCACGCCGCGCGCGCCGTCGTAGGCGACGAAGGAGGGGTCGGCGATGTCCACCACGGACACCGGGGCCAGGGTCCCGGCGGCGTCGTAGCGCAGGCAGTGCACGCCCGCGCCGTAGCCGCCGACCAGAAGATACGTGTTCGCAGAGTCGACCATGGTCGGTATTCTCGCCCAAACGACGAGGCCCGGCTCGGCCGAGGTGCCCGGAACGGCTAGTGGTGGCCGTGGTGCTCGTGGCCGCCGTGCTGTTCGTGGCCGGAGTTTGCCTGACCTCCGTGCTCGCCGTGTTCACCGTGCTCGCCGTCATCGCTGTGTTCGCCGTGGTGCATCGTCGAATGATCCATTTCCCCGTGGCCCATCGCTGAATGGTCCATCTCGCCGTGGCCCATCGCCGCATGGTCGTGTCCGGTCATGTCGTCCGGTCCACCGCCCATCATCCGCATCATCGCCATGCCGCCGGTGCGCAGGAAGCGCAGCGTCAGCACGGCAGCCAGCAGCAGGAACGCGATGTTCAGGAACGTCGTGTAGTTCCACGACACGCCTTCGCTCATCACCTTCATCCCGTCGCGGTCCGGCACCCAGCCGAAGGCGGTGAACAGCAGCTCGATCGCATAGCCGGCGCCGGCCATCGCGATGAAGAACGTCCACAGCAGGAACCATGCGGCGCGCTTGCCGTAGTACTTCTTGTAGATGCTCAGGATCGGCAGGATGATCAGGTCCGCGAAGATGAACGACGTCACGCCGCCGAAGCTGATGCCGCCCTGCCACAGCACCAGGGCCAGCGGGACGTTGCCGATCGAGCAGACGAAGCTCAGCACCGCGACCAGGGGTCCGATCAGCGGCCCCCAGATGCCGGCCAGGACCGGGTGGCCGGTCAGGAAGAAGTGCTCCCAGAACGAGTCCGGCACCCAGGCCGCGATCGCGCCCGCGATGAACAGGCCGATCACCAGGTCGCGCAGGATCGCCGCCCACTCCATCACGAACACGTGCGACACCGACGTGAACCCGGCGCGGGACAGCAGGCGCTTGAGGAACGAGCCTTCTCCGGCCACTGACATGTCCATCGCGGCGTGGCCCTCCATCGAGCCCGCCACGCCGCGGTCGGCCTGTTCACGGGCCTCGTGGAGCAGGTGCGGCTTGAGGAAGTAGCGGAACAGCAGCGCCAGGATCGCGATCATGATCGGGCCGCCGATGAACTCCGCCAGGGTGAACTGCCAGCCCAGAAGCAGCCACAGGATCACGCCGAGTTCCAGCACCAGGTTGGTGGAGCCGATCTGGAACGCCATGGCCGAGGTGAAGTTCGCTCCCTTGCGGAACAACGAGCGGGCCAGCGCCACGGCGGCGTAGGAACACGACGAGGACGCCGCGCCCAGCAGCGAGGCCACCGTCAGCGTGCGCGGCCGGTCGTCGCCGAGCAGCCGCGCCACGGTGGACTTGCGCACCACCGCCTGGATGACCGCCGACAAAGCGAATCCCAAGATCAGGGCCCAGGTGATCTCCCATGTCATCGAGCCCGTGATCTTCAAAGCGTGCATGACCGCACCCACCGCGACCGCCTCCCCGCCCCGTGTCATTGATGATCAATCGGCGCTACCCTATACCGGTAGTCCGTATCGAGCATGGGGAGAATCGTGGCCGAGGCGACCGGGAAGCGGCGGATGCTGCTGCTGTTCTCGGTGCTGGCGGGCCTCTTCCTGATGCACGGGCTCACCGGCGGCGGTCTCGGCGGTGACAGCTGCCACGGTATGCCGCCGATGCCGATGGCCATGGCGCCGGGACACGGTGTGCCCGCGCAGGCGATGGCTACACGCCCTGTCGCAGCCATGCATCGTATGAGCGCGGTGCCGGTAGCGGCGTCGAAGTCGGCATCGGTATCGGCATCGGCATCGGGCGGAGCGCCGGCCGGGACGCCGGCCGCGGCACCGGCCATGGTGAGCGGCCCGGATCCCTTTCCCGGTCACCCACAGATCGGGGAGACCTGCGTCCCGCTGCGGCCCGAAGGTCTGTCCGGCCTGTTCCTGGCGCTGTTCTTGATCGTCATAACGGTGTGGCGGCCGCGCCTGCCCTTCGACGCGCGCCCGATCCGCGCCCACTGGCCCAACGGCCCGCCACGGACCGGCGTCCAGGTCCTGCACACGCTGAGCATCTCCCGGACGTGACAGACGGCTGCTCTCAGCCGACTGATCACTTCACTTCCGGAAGGTCCGTTCAACCATGCGTTCTCTCAAGCGTGTCCATGCCCTGACGCTCGTCCCGGCGGTCGCCGGTGTTCTGCTGCTCACCGCATGCGGCTCCGGCTCCTCCTCGAAGGGCCACTCGTCCATGGCCGGCATGGACATGGCGTCCTCGGCCTCGTCCCCGACCACTCAGGAGTCTCCGATGTCCTCCGACCACTCCACCTCGATGCCCGGTATGGGCCACAGCACCGATCCCAGCGCGGGCCACAGCATGGGCCACGACGACGAGCCCATGTACATGGGCGACGGCCTGGCCACCACCGACCAGGGCTACACCTTCGCGCCGACCGCCGACTCGGTCGCCGCCGACGGCTTCACCTTCCGGATCGTCGGCCCGGACGGCCGACCGGTCACCGCCTACGAGCCCGAGCAGACCAAGCTCATGCACTTCTACCTGGTGCGGTCGGACCTCACCGGGTTCCAGCACGTGCACCCGACGATGGCGGCGGACGGGACGTGGACCGCGCCGATCAAGGCGGCCGGTCCGGGGACGTACCGGGCCTACGCGTCGTTCATCGCCAAGGGCGCCGACGGCGAGCCGGTGGCGCTGACCCTGTCCAAGGAGGTCGGCTCGCCCGGCACGGCTGCCGACCAGCCGCTGCCGGACGCCTCGGCCACCGCCGAGGCCGACGGGTACACCGTGACGGTCGACGCCTCGAAGCTGATGGCCGGCATGGCGATGCCGCTGAAGGTGTCCGTGGCCAAGGACGGCAAGCCGGTGACGGACTTGGAGCCGTACCTCGAGACGTATGCTCACTTGACGGGCTTCCACGCCGGCGACATGGCGATGGCGCACCTGCACCCCGAGGGCGGGGCCGCGACCACCCCGACCGGCGGCCCGGAGCTGGACTTCGAGGCGACGCTGCCGAGGGCCGGGCAGTGGCGGATGTTCCTGCAGTTCCAGACCGGCGGGGTGCTGCACACGGCGGCGGTGACGCTGGACGTCAGCTGAGCGGAGCGGCCGGGCCGGCCGGACCGGCCAGGCCGGCTGGCTGACGCAGCCGGCGGGCTGACCGGCTGTTCCGTGCCGAGGCGGACCGGGGCTGTGAGCGAGATCACAGTCCCGGCCCGCCGGCATAGATACCCCAGGGGGGTATAGTTGGTCTCATGACCGAGCTGACTGTCATCGAGACCGAGACGGCGTCCGCCGCTTCCTGTTCCTGCTGCGCCACGCCGTCCGCCACCGCTGAGCCGAAGGAGACCACCGTGTCCGAGAACGCGACCACCGCCGTCTACACCGTCTCCGGGATGACCTGCGGCCACTGCGTCAAGTCGGTGACCGAGGAGGTCGGCGCGATCGACGGCGTCACCGCCGTCGACGTGGAACTCGCCACCGGCAAGGTCACCGTCACCAGCACCGCGCCGCTGGCCGACGCCGCCGTGAAGGCCGCCGTCGACGAGGCCGGTTACACGCTCGTGAGCTGACACTCCGGGCTTGCTACAAGCCCTGACAGCCTCTTACAGCCCTTCCCGCCTCGGCGGGGAGGGCCTCAGTCATGTCACGGCCTCTTCTCCTCTGGTCATCAGGCCTCTACACTCCCGCCTCAGTTGCGAGGTGTGGGATGAAGATCGTCGTTTTGACCAAGCACGTCCCGCAGGCGATGGGGGAGGTGACATACGCGGACGACCTGACCGTGGACCGGTCGGCGGTGCGCTGCCGCCTGCAGGACGGCGACGAGTACGCCGTCGAGCAGGCCCTGCGGATCGCCGCGCGGCGGCTCGACGTCCAGGTGACGGCCCTGACCATGGGCCCGGCCGGCGCGGTGGCCGCGTTGCGCTCGGCGCTGGCGCTGGGCGCCGACGAGGGCGTGCACGTCCTGGACGACGCCCTGCACGGCTGCGACGCCCCGGCCACCTCCCTGGTGCTCGCCGCCGCCTGCCGCCGCCTCGGCTTCGACCTGGTGCTCTGCGGCACCGCCTCGGCCGACGGCGCCATGTCCGTGGTGCCGGCGATGCTCGCCGAACGCCTGGCCGTCCCCGCGCTGTGCCAGTGCGACCGCCTGCACACCGACGAGGACCGCGTCCACGCCCACCGCGACGCCGGCGGCACCGCCGAAGACCTCACCGCCACCATGCCGGCCGTCCTGTCGGTCACCGACCGCAGCGGCGAACCCCGCTACCCCCGCTTCGAAGCCATCGCCGAAGCCCGCCACAAGCTGGTCCGCACCTGGACCCTGGCCGACCTCGGCATCGACACCCGCCGCGTCGGCCTCACCGCGGCCGCCACCGCCGTCCACCGCGTCACCCGCCCCGCCCCGAGGACCGCCACCGTCCCCGGCACCGACCCGGCCGAAGCCGCCACCCGCATCGCCGACTTCCTGACCGAACGACAGTTCCTCTGACGCACCACCGACATCGTGGCGAGGAGACCCGATGGCGAAAGTGTTGGCGCTCGTCGACCGCGACCCGCGCGACGGTACGGTGCTCCGCTCAGCATGCGCGCTGCTGACCCTGGCACGCCGGTTCGGCGAACCGGTCGCGGTGGTCGGCGGCGACCGCCCCGACGCCGAGGCGATCAGGACCCTGGGCCGCTTCGGCGCCGTCGAGGTGTGGTGCCTGGCCGAGGCCGGGGCGGCTCTCGGGTCCGGGCCCGCCGATCAGCCGGCTGCGCCTGCGCCCGCGCTCGGCTCCGAACCCGATCCGGACCCGGCGACCGACACCGACCTCCTCCACCACCTCGCCGCCCGCCTCCACCCCGCCGCGATCCTGATCCCGGCCACCCACCGCGGCCAGGAGACCGCCGCCCGCCTGGCCGTGCGCCTCGACTCCGGCATCATCACCAACGCCGTCGACGTCCTGCCCGGCCCGGACGGCGGCCCGGTCGCGATCCAGCGCTGCCTGGCCGGCTCCTACCTCGTCGAGTCGAGCGTGGTGCGCGGCACCCCGGTCATCACCGTCCGGCCCGAGGCCGCCGTCCCCGAGCCGCGTCCGGTCACGCCGGTCGTCCGCACCGCCGGGGTCGAGCCCGCCAAGATACCCCGGGCCCGTATCGTCGCCAGCCCCGAGATCGTCGCCGACCGCCCCGGGCTCGACCACGCCGACATCGTCGTGGCCGGCGGCCGGGGCATCGGCTCGCGCGCGGCGTTCGCCGTCCTCGCCGAGGTCGCCGACGCGCTCGGGGCCGCGGTGGCCGGCTCGCACACCGCCGCCGAACTGGGGTGGGTGCCCCGGGAGGCGCGCGTCGGCCTCACCGGCAAGACGGTGCAGCCACGCCTGTACCTCGCCTGCGGGGTCTCAGGGTCGGTGCGGCACCGGGCCGGGATGCAGGGCGCGAAGACCGTGGTGGCGATCGGCGACGATCCGCAGGCCCCGATCTTCAAGCTGGCCGATCTCGGCGTGGTCGGCGACGTGCGGGCGATCCTGCCCGCGCTGCTGGCCGAGATCCGGTCCCGCAAGACGCCAGACGGCGGACCCGCCGAATCCACCGAATCCGACCAAACCCACAGCACCGACAGCTAGCCCCGATTGTCCCCTCGCGAACGGAGGCCCCCGTGGCTGTACGACTCATCATCGGCGCGGCGATCACGCTCACGGCGTTCGCACTGGCCGGACGCCGGGTGCTGATGCTCTATCGCCTGGGCCGCTCGATGCAGCCGGTGGAGCCGGGGCGCGCCGACCGACCGGGGGTGCGGCTGTGGGCCGTGATCACCGAGGTCTTCGGCCAGCGCAAGCTGTTGCGCTGGTCCGGCCCGGGCCTGGCGCACTTCGCCGTGTTCTGGGGCTTCGTGATCCTCGGCGCCACCATCGTCGAAGGCTTCGGCGCCCTGTTCGACCGCGACTTCCACATACCCGTCATCGGGACCCAGACATGGCTGGGCTTCCTGGAGGACTTCTTCATCTGCGCGGTGCTGGCCGGCCTGGCCGCCTTCGCGGTGATCCGGCTGCGGCAGGACCCTGACAAGCGGGGCCGCGGGTCGCGGTTCTTCGGCTCGCACACCACCGCCGCGTGGGTCGTGCTGTTCATGATCTTCAACGTGATGTGGACGCTGCTGCTCTACCGCGGCGCGCAGATCAACACCGGCAACTTCCCCTTCCCGCACGGCGCGTTCGCCAGCCAGGCCGCCGGCCACCTGCTGCACGGCGCCGGCAAGACCGGCAACGACGTCCTGGAGACCGTCGGCGTCCTCGGCTCGCTGGGCGTGGTGCTGGCCTTCCTGGTGCTGGTCGTGCACTCCAAGCACCTGCACATCTTCCTCGCGCCGTTCAACGTCGCCTTCTCCCGCCGCCCGCGCGCCCTCGGCCCGCTGCTGCCGGTCTACTCCGGCGGCCAGAAGGTCGACTTCGAGGACCCGGGCGAGGACGACAAGATCGGCCGCGGCGCGATCGAGGACTTCACCTGGAAGGGGCTGCTGGACTTCGCCACCTGTACCGAGTGCGGACGCTGCCAGTCGCAGTGTCCGGCCTGGAACACCGAGAAACCGCTGAGCCCGAAGCTGCTGATCATGGCGCTGCGCGACCACGCCCTGGCCAAGGCGCCGTATCTGCTGGCCGGCGACGAGGCCAAGGCCGCGCTCGCCGAAAACGCAGGCCGCGCCGCCCCCGACAGCTCAGCGGCCGGCGCCGTCGACGTCTTCAAGGAGGCGCAGCGGCCGCTGGTCGGCGGCGCCGACGTCGACGGCGTCATCGACCCCGACGTGCTGTGGTCCTGCGTGACCTGCGGCGCCTGCGTCGAGCAGTGCCCGGTCGACATCGAGCACGTCGACCACATCGTCGACATGCGCCGCTACCAGGTGCTGATCGAGGCCGAGTTCCCGCGCGAGGCCGGCACGATGCTGCGCAACCTGGAGAAGAACGGCGACCCGTGGGGCCGCGGCGCCAAGGCCCGGCTGGAGTGGACCGCCGGCCTGCCGTTCGAGGTCCGGGTGCTGGGCGCGAACGGGGAGGACCGGCTCCCGGACGACGTGGAGTACCTGTTCTGGGTCGGCTGCGCCGGCTCGCTGGACGACAACGCGAAGAAGACCTCCCGCAACGTCGCCGAGCTGCTGCACGAGGCCGGGGTCGAGTTCATGATCCTGGGCTCGGGGGAGACCTGCACCGGCGATGCCGCCCGCCGCCTGGGCCAGGAGTTCCTGTTCCACGAGCTGGCGACACAGAACGTGGAGACGCTGAACGCCGCCGGGGCCAAGAAGATCGTGGTCACCTGCGCGCACTGCTTCAACACCATCGCCAACGAGTACCCGCAGCTCGGCGGGCATTTCGAGGTCGTGCACCACACCGAGCTGCTGGCCCGGCTGATCAAGGACGGCCGGATCAAGCCGGCCGGCGAGGTGGACGTCGCCGTCACCTACCACGACCCCTGCTACCTGGGCCGCCACAACCGGGTCTTCGACGCCCCGCGCGACATCCTCGGCGCGGTGCCCGGCGTGAAGCTGACCGAGATGCCGCGCAACCGCGAGAAGTCGTTCTGCTGCGGGGCCGGCGGCGCGCGGATGTGGATGGAGGAGACGATCGGCACGCGGATCAACGAGACCCGCACCGACGAGGCGCTGGGCACGTCGCCGGACCTGGTGACGGCGGCCTGCCCCTACTGCATCGTGATGCTGACCGACGGCGTCGCCACCCGCAAGCAGCAGGGGAAGGCGGACGAGGCGGTGCGGGTCGCGGACGTGTCCGAGGTGCTGCTGCGGTCGGTGCGCAAGCCGGAGGCGGCTGCCGTGCCGGCCCAGGCCGCCGGAACCGACACCCCGGCCGCATCCGATGCCGACGCACGCGCCTCCGACGCGGCCGCCCCTGACGCGGGCGCCCCGGACTCGGGCACCTCCGAATCCCCGGGAACGGCTACGAAGCCGTGACCTCCCGCAGCACGCTGATCAGCGCGTCCGGCCGCTCCTCGACCGGCACCAGGTCGACGAAGTAGGTGCGGATGCCCAGCGCGGTCCCGCCGCCGTCGGCCGCGTGGTCGCCGACCATGACGGCCGACGCCGGGTCCACGCCCAGCTCGTCGCAGGCCAGCTGGAAGATCGCGGGGTCGGGCTTGATCAGCCCGACCTCGTAGCTGAGCACCACCGCGTCCAGCAGCTCCAGCAGCCCGGCGAGCTTCAGGTGCGGCCGGATGTCGAAGGAGATGTTGCTGATCACCGCGGTCGCCAGGCCCCGGTCCTTGGCCTCGCGCAGCGTCTCCAGCGCGTCCGGGTACGGCAGCCACGCCTCGGCGGCGTTGCTGCGCTCGTACAGCGGCTCGACCAGGTCCTCCCACGGCCACCCCGACTCCCGGATCAGCCCGGTGTAGCAGGCCCGGTGGTGCGGCTCGTCCAGGTCGCGGGTCGCGTAGGTCTCGGCCAGGTGCGCGGGGATGTGCGTCGGGTAGCTGCCGTACCAGGCCCCGGCCTCGATCAGGGCCTGCGCGCGCCGCGCGACGTCGGCGTCGTCCAGGGCCAGCCCGGCGGTCTCGGTGACGGCGCGGACCCACCGCTCCGCCGGTTCGATGCGCATCAGGGTGCCGGAGTAATCGAAGAGCATTGCGCGGGGACGGTCCATGGCTCGACTGTAGAGGACTCCTTACCGCAGCAGTCCGTCGATCCACTCCGCGACCGCCGCGACCAGGGCGTCGAGCACGGGCTCGGCGGTCTTCGCCACCTTGAAGCCGTGGTCTCCGGCGGGCAGCCCGACCAGCCGGTGCGTCGGCGGCAGCTCGGGGAACTCGCCCGGCGTCCCGAACGGGTCGGTGCCGCCCTGCACCACCAGGGTCGGCAGCCCGCTGCCGACGAGTTCCTCGACCCGGGACTTCTCCGGACGGCCCGGGGGATGCAGCGGGAACGCCAGCGCCACCACCCCGACCGCGCCGCTGCCGGCGCCGGTCCGGCAGGCCACGCGCGCCCCGGCGCTGCGTCCGCCGACCAGGAACGGCGTCCGGCGCGCGGCTTCGCGCACCGCCTCGGCGACCGGCAGCCACCCGGTGTCCAAAGTCTTCGGCGCCGGAGCGATCTTCTTGCCCGCGACCACCCACGGCTGCTCGGCGAGCACCACCTCGATCCCGGCGGCGGGCAGCGCGGCGGCCAGC
>JABFXP010000516.1 GCA_013361685.1 Catenulispora sp. | reverse complement strand
CCCCCCCCGCCGCGGGGGCCGGCAAGCCCGCGGCCAGCGCGACCGCCGCCGAGCCCCCGGCGAGCAGGGTCCGGCGGGTGACTGCTCGCTGCGCAGGGGTGGTCATCCGTGCCTCCAACGATGTCCGGTGGGATCGTGCTCGGATGTGAACCGATTCAATTCAGAACCTTGACGAGCTGTCAAGGGGTCGCCGCCCTTCCCGGACCTTGACGCTGTGAGAACGCTCCCATTACGGTGATGAACCGATTCAAGGTCCTGCTGGCACGACTTCCTGTTCTGCGAAAGTTCCAGCGCACGGCGAAAGGGATCACCATGGCACCACGACGGTTGAGCATCCGACGGGCCATGGCGCTCGCTCTCGCTTTGGCCACCGCCGCGACCGTCGCGGCCTGCGGATCCGGTTCAGGCTCCAAGGGAAGCCCGGCTGACGCCAAGCAGACGATCCGGTTCGTGTGGTGGGGCAACCAGGACCGGGCCACCGCCACCCAGCAGGCGGTCAAGCTGTTCATGGACAAGCATCCGAACATCACGGTGCAGACCGAGTTCGCCGGCTACGCCGCCTACTTCCAGAAGCTGTCGACGCAGATCGCCGGCGGCGCCGCCCCGGACCTGATCCAGGTCGACCGCTCCACCTACAGCGACTACCTCGGCCGTCACGTGCTGGCCGACCTGACGCCGTACGTCAAGGACAAGAAGCTGGACCTGAGCCAGATATCCCAGAACCTGCTCGGCGGGGTGCAGTACAACGGCGACCAGTACGCCGTGCCGGCCGGACAGACCACGCAGATGGTCGTCTACGACAGCGCGCTGTTCGCCAAGGCGGGCGTGACCGTTCCGGCCGCGGGGTGGACCTGGTCGCAGTTCTCTGACGACATGGCCAAGGTCGCCGCGGCCGACGGCACCACCGGCACCACCGACTTCGGCTGGGCGGTCGACTGGTTCGAGGCCTGGCTGCACCAGCACGGCAAGCAGCTGTACACCACCGACGGCAAGCTCGGCTTCACCGCCGAGGACCTCACCCAGTTCTGGAACCTGACCGGCGCGATGCGGGCGAACAAGGGCGTGAGCGGCGCGCAGGACACGACGAAGATGGACGGCACGACGCAGAACTCTGCGTTCGTTCACAAGGCCGCGGCGTCGGAGTTCAACTACGACTCGAATCTGACCTCGTACACCTCCTCCTACGGCTCGCCGGTGGCCGCCGCTCCGCTGCCCGGCGACGACCCGTCGAACACCGGGATGGCGGCGCTGCCGCCGGTGTACTTCGCGGTCCCGAAGACGTCCTCGCACCAGGCCGCCGCGGTCGAGCTGCTGGACTTCCTCGCCAACGACCCGACGGCCGGCACCACCCTGGGCGCCACCCGCGGCATCCCGGCCAACCAGCAGATCCGCACCCAGGTCTGCGGGGCCGCGACCGGCGGCAACAAGGCGGTCTGCGACTACGAGAGCGCGGTGGCCGGCCGGATCGGCACCTCGGCCGGCTGGATGTGGCCGAAGGGCTCCGCGGAGGTCAAGACAAACTTCCAGAAGGTCTACGACGACGTCATCTTCGGGCGCTCCAGCGTCGCCGACGCGGCAGCCCGGGTCATCAGCGACGCCAAACAGTCCATCGGACAGTGAGGGCCGCACCCGTGAAGCTCCGCCCGGCCGGCCCCGGCAAACCCCAGCGCTCGGCATACCTGTTCTTGTCGCCGTGGCTGCTGGGCGCCGGTCTGCTCACCATCGGGCCGATGATCGCCTCACTATGGCTGTCGTTCACCGACTACGACCTCTTCGACGCACCCAAGTGGGTGGGCCTGCGCAACTACCGCACCATGTTCACCGACGACGACCACTTCTGGAACGCGCTGGGCACGACAGTGCGCTTCGTGGCGATCGCGGTGCCGATCCAGCTCGCCCTGGCCCTCGGGGTCGCCCTGCTGCTGGCCGGCGGGACCAGGAAGTCCCGGCCGCGCCGGGGCCTGGGATTCTACCGGTCGGCGTTCTACGCCCCCTCGCTGCTGGGCGCCAGCGTCTCGGTGGCGCTGGCGTGGCGGGCGATGTTCGGCGGCGGCGGCGCCTTCGTCCGCGTCCTGGGCTGGTTCGGCATCCACACCGGCTCCTGGATCGACCAACCACAGTACGCGCTCTACTCGCTGGTGGCCCTGGCCGTGTGGCAGTTCGGCGCACCGATGGTGATCTTCCTGGCCGGGCTCAAGCAGATCCCGGCCGACCTCTACGAGGCCGCCGACCTCGACGGCGCCGGACCGATCCGCCGGTTCACCGCCGTCACCGTCCCGATGCTGTCGCCGGTGATCCTGTTCAACCTCGTCCTGGACATGATCCACGCGTTCCAGTCCTTCACCGGCGCGTTCGTCATCAGCAACGGCCGCGGCGGCCCGAGCGACTCGACGCTGCTCTACACCCTCTACCTCTACCAACGCGGGTTCGTCGACTTCCGGATGGGCTACGCCTCAGCCATGGCCTGGGTACTGCTGCTGGCCATCGCCGCCGTCACCGCGATCCTGTTCCGCACCGCGCGCGGCTGGGTGTTCTACGCCGGAGAGTCCCGATGACCATCGCTGACAACACCGAACGCGGCCCGGCATACGACTCGGCAAGCAACTCGGCACGGAGCTCAGCACGCAGACCGGTTCCCAGATCAGTGCTCTGGCACGCCCTCGTGATCGCCGCCGTCGCGGTCCTGCTCTATCCGATCGGCTGGCTGATCGCGACCTCGTTCAAGCCGGCCGATGAGGTGATCTCCAACATCGGGCTGCTCCCCCACCACGCCACCGGCTCCAACTACAGCCAGGTGTTCTCCGGCATCGCCGGATACAGCGTCTGGCGCTTCCTCGGCAACTCGCTGCTGGTCTCGATCGGCGCCGTCGTCGGCAACGTGCTGTCCTGCTCGCTGGCCGCCTACGCCTTCGCCCGCCTGCGGTTCCGGCTGCGCGGCCCGCTGTTCGCGTTCATGCTCGGCACCATCATGCTGCCGCAGCACGTCGTGCTGATCCCGCAGTACATCGTGTTCCAGAAAGCACACCTGGTCGACTCCTTCTGGCCGATCATCCTCCCCAAATACCTGGCCACCGACGCATTCTTCGTCTTCCTGATGAC
>JABFXP010000906.1 GCA_013361685.1 Catenulispora sp. | reverse complement strand
GCGCACTCCGTCGGCCGGCCCGCGCCGGTGACCGGCCGCCCGACAGCCGCCGATCCGAGCGCGCCGTCGCTGACCGACGGCTACGGACCCACCGACGCGCAGCGCTCGGCGATGCTCGCCGCGGGTGCCGACGCCCGCCGCAGCGGCAAGCCGGTCCAAGTCAGCTCCCTGACGTCTCCGGTGCAGGAGGTCAGCGCGGTCCCGAGCGGCGGGTTCGAACTCTCGGTGACGCCGGAGCCGGTGCGCACGCAGGTCGCGGGCTCCTGGGTGCCCGTGGATCTGACGCTGCACCGCGGCAGCGGAGGCCGGCTGTCCCCGGCGGCGACGGCCTACGGCACGGTCTCCTTCTCCGGCGGGGGCCGGGATCCGCTGGTCACCACGCGGTCCGGGGCGGTCACCATGACGGTGAGCTGGCCCGGGACGCTGCCGGTTCCGGTCGTCGACGGGGCCACCGCGACGTACGCGTCCGTCCTGCCGTCGGTGGATCTGGTGGTCTCGGCCACGGCGGGCGGCGGCTTCACCGACACGCTGGTCGTCAAGTCGCAGGCCGCTGCGAACGATCCGGCGCTGCGCACGCTGCACCTGGGCACGAAGGTGGACGGTGGGCGGTTGGCGCGCTCCGCCGACGGCGCGCTCTCGGTGCGAGACGCCGCCGGGCGGGACGTGATGGACGCCGCGAGCCCCTTGATGTGGGACTCCAACACCGCGCTGCCGCCGTCCACCACGGCCCGGGTGGCGGCGGACGCGTCGGACCACGCGCATCCGGGTATGGCCGCGCGCGTGGCGCCGGTGTCCACGACGGTGTCGGATGCGGAGCTGTCGCTGAGCCCTGATCTGCGGATGCTGACGTCCGCGTCCAGCGTGCTGCCGATCTACATCGACCCGACGTTCAGCTGGCATCCGTACAACCCGGCCGCGCCGGCGTTCGACGAGGTCAAGGAGGGTTGCCCCAGCACATCCTTCTACAACCTGACCAACTCCCAGGGCGACTACGGGCAGCTCGGCGTCGGCTACAACAGCTGGGGCGGCTGCACCGGCCGGGAGCACGCGCTCTACCAGTGGTCCTTGTCCTCGACGATCTGGGGCGCGCAGATCAACAGCGCCACGGTGAACGCCACCGAGGTCTACACCGCGGCCTGCTCCGGCACCTACACGGTCAACCTGCACTGGTCCGGCGGCATCGGTTCGGGGACCGACTGGAACAACCGGCCCGCCTACAACAGCTACTCCACCTCGGCGAGCTACGCGCGGTCGTACAACGCCACCTACTGCCCCAGCAACGGTTCCGTGAGCCACGGACTCAACGTGCTGACGCCGATCGTCAGCGACGCGGCGGGCCACGCCTCGTCCTTCGCGGTGACCCTGAGCGAGGACTCGG
The DNA here is from genome assembly GCA_013361685.1 of Catenulispora sp. GTDB lineage: Bacteria > Actinomycetota > Actinomycetes > Streptomycetales > Catenulisporaceae > Catenulispora. Next base: position 10,282 of record JABFXP010000906.1, on the reverse strand, counting down.
CCGAGTCCACCAAGTCCGGAAACGGCTTCTCCCGGTTCTCCCACAACCCGGCCCTGCAGATCTTCTACAACATCATCCCGCAGGCTCCGACCGCGTCGACGATGTCCGCGGTCTCCGGCGCCGACACCGTGGGCTGCGCCACCAGCTCGCCGTACCCGATCATGGGCAAGACGGTCTTCACGGCGCCGCCGGTGCTCACGGCCAAGGTCTCCGACGCCGACGGTGACAAGCTGCAGGCCACGTACCAGTACTGGGTCGACGGCACGACGACGGTCTACACCGGGACCAGCGCCGACAACCTCGCCAGCGGCACCAACGCCACGTTCAGCCTGCCGGGGACGTTCATCAGTTCGCTGACGAACGGGCAGGTGGTCGACTGGCAGGTCAAGGTCACCGACGGCGAGGCCACGACCGCCTACAGTTCCTCGCCCACCTGTCACTTCACCGTGCTGACCACCGCTCCGGACGCGCCCTCGGTGTCGTCGGTGAACAACGCCTACCCGAACACCGACCAGAGCGGCGGGGTCGGCGCGCCGGCCGGGACCGCGGGGACGTTCAGCCTGGTCTCCAGCGGCGGGTCCACGGCCGCGAAGTTCGTCTACAACCTGGACGTCGCCCCGGCCACCGCCAGCCCGCCCGCCTCCGAGGTGGTCACGGCGACGAACAACGCGGCGCAGGTGACCGTCACCCCGTACGCGCCGGGGCCGCACACCTTGTGGGTCTACGCGGTCGACGCGGCGGGGAACGACTCCAGCACCTACGGCTATCCGTTCCTGGCGGCGGGCGACCCGGGCAGCACCTGCGCCAGCCTGGCAGCGTGCTTCAACAACACCGGCATCAGCTCCGACACCGCCATGGCCCAGGCCGACATCGACGGCCAGGGCGACAGCTTCTCCGCCACCGACCTGGCGAACGCCGGCTGGAACAGCGGCGGCAAGGTCACGGTGAACGGGGCGACGTTCACTCTGCCGGCCTTCGGAGCCGGACAGAAGGACAACGTCCTCGCCGCGAACCAGACGGTCGGCTTCAGCGGCTCCGGCAACGCGCTGGAGTTCCTGGCCACGGCCACCTACGCCAAGTTCACCACCCCGGGCGCCATCGCCGGGGACACCACCGCGCCCTCGGTCCCGCAGGGCACCCTCGTCTCGGGCTCGTACTGCTTCTCCAGCTCCGATCCGCAGGCGTTCTGTCCGGCCACCGGGACCGTCAACTACTCCGACGGGAGCTCCGGCACCTACGACCTGACGGTGCCGAACTGGTGGTTCGGCAGCCAGTTCCCCGCGGTGTCCCTGCCGCACCGCAACGATCCGGCCGGTCAGGCGGCCTCGGCGCACCAGCTCTACGCGTTCTCCGTCCCGATCGACGCGTCCAAGACCATCGTCTCGGTGACGCTGCCGGACGTCGGCAACCATGTCGGGAACCAGGCGCAGTCGCTGCACATCTTCGGCATGGCCACCCGCGACACCACGGCCGGGACCCCGCAGGCCGACGGCACCACCGCCGCCGCGCCGGCCGGGCAGACCTGGACCGGCGACTGGGCCGACCCGCTCGAAGGGCACTACAGCCTCGGAAGCTCGGCCTGGTCCAACATGACCGTGCGGGTCGCGGTGAAGCCCTCGCTGTCCGGCGGCACGGTGCGGATCAAGCTGGACAACGGTTTGGGCACCAGCTCCAGCAGCAAACTGTCGATCGGGCACGTCACGATCGCGCCGGCGTCCGGGGGCGGCTCGCCGTCGGCGGTCCCGTCCGGCACGCCGACCACGCTGACGTTCGGCGGCGCCCAGGCGGTCACGATCCCGGCCGGCGGCATGGTCTACAGCGACCCGATCTCGTTCCCGGTGACGGCGGGCCAGTACGTGCTGGTCTCGTATCAGCTGGCTAATTCAGTGCCCTACCTGGTCGAGCACACCTTCGCCAACGACGCGTACGAGTACCTCTCGGCCGTCGGCGCGGGCGACAAGACCGCCGACACCACCGGGACGCCGTTCAGCGGCACCGGCACCCAGCAGGGCTGGTTCACCGACCTGGTGACCGACCTCGACGTCACCACCGCGCACGTGCCGACCCAGGCGGTGCTGGGCGACGGGCTGATCGACCCGTGGGAGTCCGGCACGACGACCTCGGCCGGCGCCCTGCGGATCGCCGACATCCTCAGCGCCGCCGAGCCGACCGCGCCGAGCGCGTACGGCACGATCGGCGAGGGCATCGAGGCCAACCAGATCCTGAAGGACTTCGGGGAGGCCACCAGCGGCGGCAGCAACGGCGGCGCGTCCGCCCTGGCCCGCCTCGACCGCGACATCCTGTCCCAGCCGGGGATCGGCAACGTCCTGATCGACGAAGGGCTCGAAGACCTGCTGCACGGCGCCACCGACGCGAACCTGGAAGCCAACGGCTACACCCCGTTGGTCCAGCAACTGCAAGCCTGGGGCATCAGCACCACGCTGACCTCGCTGACCGCCTGCGACGGCTACACCGGCGCAGGCGGCGGGATCGATCCGTGCACCGCCGCCGTCGACGGCTACCGCACCAGCGCCAACGCCTGGCTCGGCGGCGACAACCTGGGCGGCCCCTGGTCCACCCCGCCGGTCTACTTCGCCGACTTCGACGCCGCCACCGCGGTGCCGGACACCACGAACGGCGAGGAGAAGCTCAGCGGCAAGGTCGATCCCGGCGACCACGTCAACCTGACCGCCACCGGCTTCGGCGCCGAGGTCACGGACATCCTCACGCCGCACGACACCTGGGCCCTGAACGACGGCACGGGTGCCACCACGGCCGCGGACACCGCCCCGAACAACACGCCGTTCGCCCTCACCGACCCCACGGTCGGCAGCAGCCCTCTGACACTCACCGGCACGACCTGGACGAGTGACGCCACGCGGGGCGGCGTCCTGGCGTTCGACGGCAGCACCGGCTACGCCGCCAGCAGCGGGCCGGCGCTGAACACCGCCGGCAGCTACTCGGTGTCGGCGTGGGCCAAGCTCTCCGCACTGCCCACCGCCAACCAGACCGTCGCCGCCCAGGACGGCGTCCAGCAGAGCCCCTTCTACCTGCAGTACAACTGGTACAACAGCAACACCCCCGGTTGGGCGATGACCTTCCCCGCCAGCGACACGACCAGCCCGCCGTTCGCCGTCGCCTACAGCCAGGGCGCGACCGCGAACACGTGGACGCACCTGGTCGGCACCTACAACGCGGCGACCCACACCGCGCAGCTCTACGTCAACGGCGCCCTGGTCGCCACCACCGGCGGAGTGACGTCGTGGAACGCGACCGGCAGCTTCACGGTCGGGCGCGCGAAGTACAACGGGAACATCGGCGACTTCTTCGGAGGATCGATCAGCAACGTACAGAGCTGGAACTACACGCTGACGCCGAGTCAGGTGACGGCGCTCTACCAGCAGGTGCCGTGACCCTGCGCGGGTTGTAAGAGCACGAAGGTCGCGGCCGGGAGCCGGGGCCGGGGTCCGGGACAGGCGTTGCCTGCCCCGGACCCCTTTGCGTTTCAGTGCTACGGGAGGGACTCAATCAGAGCCCTCATTTGCGGCGGACACTGCGCCAGCACGCCCTGTGAGGAGCTCTTGACCGCGCGAATCGCCGCTATGACAAGTGCATCGTCCACTCGGTCGTCCAACGCTTCGCTGAGCATCGCAAGCGGCGTGAGCAGTTCGCTTTGCACATCATCGGTCAGGGCGTCCAGGTAGACGTAATCGTCGGTGAGTACCAGGTCCACCAACGTGGAGGCGGTTCGTCGAACAGCGTCCATATCCAACTCCGCAGCCATCGCCGCGCAGGCTTCACGTTCGCGTGGTCCGAAGGTGAGGCTGTCGTAGCTCGGCATGAAGTACGTCTACCACGTCACCGGGCCCGCAGCTGCCCCGAACCCGGCTATGCTCGCGCCGAAGATCCGAGCGGCCGGGAGAGAGCGGGACGATGAGCAAATTCCGAGTCAACGTCTGTCTGTACCCGCCGGCCGACGCCTACGACAGCGACAGCGTGGCCGCCGCGCTGACCGCGGCGATGGCGCCGTTCGACATGAACCTGAACGAGGACTTCAATCCGGACGCCACCTGGGACTGGTGGCGCATCGACGCCGGCGAGGGAGTGCGGTTCGCCGTCAAGCCCGAGCACGACGGCGACCCGCGGCTCATTTACGGCGATCCGGAGTACGAGCGGGAAACACTGCGCTGCGACGGCGGTCCCCGAGGGCTGCTCGACTTCGGCGCGCCCCACCGCGACACCATCGCCTGTTCCGCACTGCTCACTCTCGACGGAGAGTGGCTGGGACTGAAGCCCTACAGCAACGCCGCGGGCCACGACAGCTCCGCGGCCAGAGACGCCTACTTCGAGCAGTCGACGGCCTACCTCGAAAAGCTCGACGCCGATTGTGTCGTCGTCCGGCTGCTCTGCCACTGCTGAGCCGGCAGCTGCGCACATGAAAACAAGGCACTGCTTCAGCAGTTGTCATCGCAGGTAGCGCTCTCGCGCGAGCGGCCGGTCCGCAGCGTCTGAAAATTTCATCCCGGGTTACTCATTGACGTCCGCCGTGTCCGCGAATACCTTCCCCAGCGGACGTCAGGGTTCTTCAGAACCCCCATCCGGCACTGGGCCCCGCCCCGGCGATCCGTGCGCTGGGCCATGCCACCATGCATCGGCACCGGCGCTCTCGCACACCCTTCCGCACCACTCCCGCGAAAGGAAACACGTGAGATCGCCACATCTCCCCACTGAGCGCCGTCGTGCGCCGAGACTGCTCGCCGTCGGCCTGGCCGCCGGCACCGCGGTCGCGGCAAGCATCACCGCGCTGGCCGCCGCGCCCGCCACGGCGGCCCCTCCCCCGCAGGTCGCTCCGAGTGCGCAGAGCCTGGCCGCGGCCAGTGCCGACGCGCTCGTCGGCAGTCGGCCGGCGTTCCTGCACGCCAGCGCGAACGACCAGTTCCAGCGGCAGCAGGTCATCTCCTCCAGCGGCACGCAGTACGTGCCGTATCTGCGCACGTACTCCGGCCTGCCGGTGGTCGGCGGCGACTTCGTCGTGGTCACCGACAGCGGCGGCAAGGTCGTGTTCAACTCCGTGGCGCAGGACCACGCCATCGGCTCCCTGTCCACCACCCCCGCCATCAGCAGCGACAAGGCCGTCGCCGTGGCGTCGGGCCAGCTGAAGTCGGTGTCCAAGGTCGAGGGCACCAACCTGGTCGTGTACGCCCTCGGCTCCGGCCCGGCCACTCTGGCCTGGGAGACCACCGTCGACGGCACCGGCGGCGACGGCGTCAGCCGCCTGAGCGTGGACGTCGACGCCAAGACCGGTGTCGTGCTGCACACTCAGGAACACGTCGAACGTGGCAGTGGCACGAGTGCGTGGAACGGCCCGAACCCGGTCCACATCGACACGTCCGGTTCGGCCGGTTCGTATTCGATGAACACGCCGAACATCAACAACATGCCCTGCCAGGACGCGGCGAACAACACCACGTTCACCAAGTCCACGGACACGTGGGGCAGCAGCAGTAAGACCAGCCGCGAGACCGGTTGCGTCGATGCGCTGTTCGGCGCCCAGACCGAGTTCAAGATGCTCGCGCAGTGGGACGGCCGCAACGGCATGGACGGCAATGGCGGCGCCTGGCCGATCCGCGTCGGCGACCAGGAGGAGAACGCCTACTACGACGGCTCCCAGGTCCAGATCGGCTACAACTCCCAGCAGCAGTGGATCGGGGCCATCGACGTGATCGCCCACGAAATGGGCCACGGCGTCGACGACCACACCCCCGGCGGCATATCGGGCAACGGCACCCAGGAATTCGTCGCCGACACCTTCGGCGCCTCCACCGAGTGGTTCGCCAACGAGCCGGCGCCGTATGACGTGCCGGACTTCACCGTCGGCGAGCAGATCAACCTCACCGGCAGCGGCCCGATCCGCAACATGTACAACCCGTCGGCGCTCGGCGACCCGAACTGCTACTCCAGCTCGATCCCGGGCGGTGAGGTCCACAAGTCGGCAGGCCCCGGCAACCACTGGTTCTACTTGGTGGCGGAGGGCTCGAATCCGACCAACGGCCAGCCGACCAGCCCCACCTGCAACAGCTCCACCGTGACCGGCATCGGCGTCCAGAACGCCGAGAAGGTCATGTACAACGCCATGCTGATGAAGACCTCGGCCAGTTCTTACCAGAACTACCGTGTCTGGACGCTGCAAGCGGCCAAGAACCTGGACCCGAGCTGCGCCGAGTACAACACGGTCAAGGCGGCTTGGACCGCGGTCAGCGTCCCGGCCCAGTCCGGTGAGCCGAGCTGCACCTCGACGCCGACGAACGACTTCTCGGTCAGCGTCAACCCGAGCTCGGGCTCGGTGGTCCAGGGCGGCACGGTGAGCACCACGGTCTCGACCGCGGTCACCGCCGGCAGCGCGCAGCAGGTCACGCTGTCCGCGTCCGGCCTGCCCAGCGGCGTCACCGCGGCGTTCAACCCGGCCACGGTCACGGCGGGCCAAAGCAGCACCCTGACCCTGACCGCCTCCGCGAGCGCCACCACCGGCTCCAAGGCGGTCACCATCACCGGCTCCGCGGCTTCCGGCACGCACACCGCCACCTACACCGCGACCGTCACCTCCACCAACCCCGGGAACGACTTCTCCGTCAGCGTGTCGCCGAGTTCTGCGACGGTGGCGCCCGGGGCGTCCACGACGGCGTCCGTCAGCACGGCGACGGTCTCCGGCACCGCGCAGACGGTGAACCTCTCGGTCTCCGGAGCGCCCTCCGGCGTCACGGCGTCGGTCAGCCCGACGTCGGTGACCTCGGGCGGGTCGGCGACGCTGAGCGTGGCGGTCGCCGCGACAGCCGCCGCCGGGACGTACACGCTGACCGTCACCGGCACCGGCTCGGCGACGCACACCGCCACGTTCACATTGACGGTGTCCGGCGGCGGGGGCGGCAACTGCTCGGGTGTGGCTGCTTGGAGCGCGACCACGCCGTATGTTCCCGGGGACAAGGTGACCTATGGCGGCCACCTGTACAACTCCACCTGGTACTCGACGGGCGCCGTGCCGAGCGACCCGCAGTCGTGGGCTGTGTGGAGTGACGCTGGAGCCTGCTGATATGCAGATCTAGTGGGTGGGGCGGACCCCTCCGAGGACGGGGGTCCGCCTCACTGACGCTTTTGTCAGTGTTCTGTTTTCCGGGTTCTGTTTAATCGGCTGCGGGTGCGGCCAGGCGGAAGCCCACGCCGATCGCCTCGAAGTCTGCTTCGTAGACGCCATGCCGGCGCGCGCACCGGGCCAGGTCACGGTCGTGCCGGAAGGCGCCGCCTCGGGTGATGTGCGGGTCGAAGGCCCAGTCCTCCGTATGCGGGACTTCGGCGGGGGCGCCCGGGTAGGGGGCGTAGCGGGTGGAGGTCCACTCATCGGCGTTGCCCACCATGTCCAGCACGCCGAACGGGCTGGCCCCTTCGGGGAAGGAACCGACCGGCGTGGTGCTGCCGATTCCGAGATCCATCAGGTTGGCCAGGCCGGTCCGATACTGCGCGCCCCAGGGGAACTCACGGTCGTCGTCGCCGCGCGCGGCACGCTCCCATTCATCCTCCGTGGGCAGCCGCACCCCCAGGCCGCCGAGGCGTGCGTCGAGCCAGTGGCAGTAGGCCGTCGCCGACTCCCAGGTGACTCCGATGACCGGATGGTCCGCCGGCCTCGACGGCACCGGCCGCCCGGTGGCCTGCGCGAACAGCCTCCACTGGCCGACCGTGACCGGCGTGCGGGCGATCCGGAAGGCCGGAACGTGCACCGCCGCACGCGGGGTTTCTTTCAGGTACCACTGCACCGGCACGCCGGTGTCGGCATAACGGTCGGCCACGTCGGCCACTTCGTCGAGCGGCGTGCCCCGGAGCAGCACTCCGGCCGGGATCTCGACCCAGTCCACCAGATCCGCCTGCTGCATGTTTAGGTGCTCCTCACCGCTCGGCTGCGTAGCCCTCATGGTCGCCGATGCGGGCGGGATGGACATCGGGCGATGGACCTAGGTCGACACTTCGGACTGTCGGCTGATCCTTGTCATAGGGGTTCTCTACGCTCAGCCGCAGTCAGCTGCGAAAGCAGCGGGGCGCGAGAGGAGCGCACGTGGTCACGGTGGTGGTGCGGGGCCGAATACCGGGCCGCGAAGGGCTTGGCGAGATACAGCTGGACGTCGCACCAGGCCTGACGGCCCGGGATCTCATCGCTTCGGCGGTCGCTACTCAGCTCTCCGACGAAGGCCAGGACTGGACGGACTACGCGCGGCTGTATCTGACCGACCAGGAGATCACGGCTATGGCTGCCGAGGGCGTGGTTCGCGTCCTGCCCAGGAACCGGCCGCCTCGCCCCAGCGTGGACCTCGCGGTCGAGCGTGCTCTGAAGTCTTTCGAGCGCAGGCGGTTCGTGATGTTCGTCGGAACGACTCAGGTTTCAGGGCTCGATGACAATCTTGCGCTCCGAGACGGGGACCGCGTGGTCTTCGTGCGGCTGACGGCGTTGGCAGGAGGCTGACATGAGCGGGCAGTACGAGCAGGCTCAAGGTATCCGCCAGGCCTCGCAGCAACTGACGACGGTACTGACCCGCGGCCACCTCACCTCGCCGGATCCCGAGTCCGGAGCGATGGATCTGGCCGCGCTGAAGGCGGGCGTGGAGGGCTTGGGCGAGAGCGGGGCCGCGTTCCTCGATCACGTCGCCGAGGACTTCGTCCGGATGCTCGGCATGTACTCGTGGGATACAAAGGAGTCCTACCGCGCACATGCCGAGACGGTGTTGGCTGTCATGGGCCGAGAGCGGAGCCGGATCACCAAGCGGTTCCGGAACCACGCGCAGGCCGCGATCCGTGCGCTCGGCGCGTTGCCGCTCGCTGCCGACGAGAGCCTCGGGGACCGGTACCAGCAGCTTCAGTGGAGCGCGAAACAGTCCGCGAAGTTCGGGGCCGAGCGTCGGGCCAACCATCTCACCTGTGTTCGGGCCGCGATGGCGCACCTGGCTCAGGTCGGTGGCTACCCCGACGTGGTGCGCATGGAGTTCGCGCTCGAGGCCGAGATCGCGGCCGACGCCATGGACCCGGACAAGCAGTGGACGGTTGCGGATTACTGCCTGAGGCTGGCGGTCGAGGGCGGTGACGCGGGTCTGGTCGTGGAGCGTGACGGCAAGCGGCTGAAAAGCATCCCGAAGGCGGTGCGGTCCGACCCGGCCTACGGTGAGGCGCGTGAGCTGCAAGAACGACTGCGCGCGCAAGTCCGGCGTCTGCGGTCGGGCCTTCTTGAACCGTTGCTGACCGAAGGCAGGCCGATCTCCGCCGACGACCTGATCGCGCTGCTCCGGCTGCCGACCTGCCGGGAGATGATCTCGGCCATGATCTGGCGCACCGCCGAGGGCGTGACCGGGTTGGTGGAGGCGGGCGGAGCCGACGGCTCTGACAGCCTGCTGCTGTCTGATCTAGACGGCGCCAAGATTCCGGTGACCGGCGCGTTGTTCGCGGCACACCCGTGGGATCTGTTCAGTGCCGGGACTCTCGGCAGGTGGCAGCAGTTCGTGGTGAGCCGCCGGATCGTGCAGCCGGTGCGGCAGGCGTTCCGTGAGCTCTACCTCCTCACGCCGGCGGAGGTCGAAGCCGGCACGTCTTCGGCGCGTTTCGCCGGGCACCGGGTTGGCGGCGCGCGGGCGAGCCGTCTACTGACCGCTCGCTCGTGGCGGTTGGAGGGCAGCGAGGACGAGGGGACGGCGACCCGCCGGTTCGGCGAGTACGAGGCGCGGCTCGGCTTCGACGAGATGGGGCACTACCTCAGCGAGAACGACCCGGTGACCGGCACGGTCTCGTTCCGCAAGGGAGTCGGGACGGTAGCCCTGGCCGACGTGCCGCCGCTGGTGCTGTCCGAGGCCATGCGGGACGTGGATCTGATCGTGTCGGTGGCGGCCGTCGGCACGGCTGACCGGCCTTACTCGACGGCGACCGCGGCGGCGCGCGGGGACTTGCTGACGGCACTCGCCGACGACCTCGGCCTGACCGGGGTCACCGTCGAGGGCTCCTTCGCGCGGGTCCAGGGCAAGCGGGCCGCCTACCGCGTCCATCTCGGCAGCGGCTCGATCCACATCGAGCCCGCAGGCTACCTGTGCGTGGTCCCGGATTCGGTCGCCGCGGGGCCCGAGCAGCAGGTGTTCCTGCCGTTCGCCGACGAGGACGTGATGACGAGCGTCATTCTCAGCAAGGTGCTGCTACTCGCCGCCGACGATCGGATCACGGATCCCACGATCAGCGCGCAGATCGAGCGGGCGACCGCGGG
>JABFXP010000037.1 GCA_013361685.1 Catenulispora sp. | reverse complement strand
CACCAACACCCTCATCCTCAAAAATCGCCACCGCCCGCGTCCACCCAGCCCCGGCACCAGTGAGCTTCACCGGCAGACAACTAACGGTGAACCCATAAGAACGCGGCAACGCACCAAGATTCGCCAGCCGCTCAATCTGGCAATACTCCCGCCGCCGCCCGGCAAAGTGCGCCGGCCACAACAACGAACGATCACCAGTAGCGCGATACTCGGCAATGATGTGAGAGAACGGCGCGTCAAGACTGAACGCATCCGTACCGATCACCTTCACCCCAAGATCAAGCAGAAAGTCCGTAGCAGGACCATCAAGCCCGACGAACTGCGTGAAGTACTCCGGCGTACCAGCCCGAACCCACGAACCCGTGTTCAACATCGCGATATCGAAGGGCCGCGGCTGATAATCAATCTCCGTCAGCGCCTTCTCCAGGTCCTCCCGCCGCGCCACCGGCGAGTCCAGGCCGGTGAGATCGAGCACGAACCCAGGACGGTAAAACCAGTCCAACGGCAACTGATCGATCGTGCGCGGGACCCCGTACTCCGTCTTCGTGCCATAGTGCGCAGGCGCATCCACGTGCGTACCGGTATGCGCAGTCAAAGTGAACGTGTCGTTGTTCAGAAACTCGCCGTCCGGCAACTCATCCGGAGACAGCTCGAGCCCGAAGTGCTCACGCATGGCCGACGTCATATGCTCAGCACCCTGACGCGGCGACATCGGAACATGCTGAACCGGCTCGGGTTCCCACAAAGTGGCGTCCACCGCGGTGGACAAGTCGACGATCCTCACCAGACCATGCCCTCCGCCTGCCGCGCGCTCTGCAAGCTGGCCAGCAGCGAGCCCAGAGTCGCGGAATCATTGATGGCGGTGTCCGGGACCAACAGGCCGTACTCGGCCTCGATGCGTCCCACCACCTGCAACAGCGCCAGCGAGTCGTAACCCAACTCCAGCAGCGGGGTGTCGGAGTCGTCGCCTTCCAGGTCGGCGTCCTCCTCCAGGCCTATGGCCTCGAGCAACAGGGTGGTCAGCGTTCCGCGGTCTATGCTTCGGGCCGGTACGGCGGGCATGGTTCCTCCTGGGGGTGAGGGATTGCGGCGGTGCGGCAGTTCTTCTTCTTTTTCTTCTTCTTCTTTTTCTTCTTCATTGGTGCAGCAGTGCATTGGTGCAGCGGTACAGCGCTATGCGGGATTCGACGAAGCGCTGCGAACCGAGGTTGCTTTCGCCAGGGCGCGCCAGCCCCAGCCCTTCCCAAGGCGCCGGCAGGCTCAGGACCGCACCACCAGCGCCGAATTGAACCCGCCGTAACCACGAGCCAGGACCAGCGCAGTGTGCAACGAGCGATGCCGTGCTTCGGTCACTAGATCGAGCTCGTACTCGCTCGCCGGCTCGCCGACGTTGACCGTCGGCGGGATGACCCCGTCGCGCAACGCCAGCAACGCCGTGGCCACATCGAGCGAAGCTCCGCCGCCGATCAGCCGGCCGGTCATGGTCTTCGGCGCGGTCACGGGCACTCCGTACGGGCCGAACAGATCCCGCAGCATGAAGGCCTCGATCCGGTCCAGTTCCGGCACCCCGGCGGCGTCCGCGAACACCACGTCGACCTGCTCCGGGCGCAGTCCGGCATCGCAGAGCGCGAGCTCGGCGGCACGGCGCAGGCCAGGCAGCGGCGCCGGGCGGCCGGCCAGCCGGGCCCGCTCCAGCGACTTCGGCCCCGGGTCGAACGTCGCGGCGTAGCCGACGATCTCCCCGTAGCCCCGGCCCAGGCCGCGTGCCTGAGCCGACTCGGCGTCCTCGACCACGACGATGGCCCCGCCCTCGCCGGGCACATAACCATCGGCATCGGCGGCGAACGGCCGGAAGGCGCGGGCCGGATCGACGGAGGTGGACAGCCGGCCGGTGGCCAGCTGCCCCATCCAGCCCCACGGGCACAGTCCCCCGTCCACGCTGCCGGAGATCACCACCGGCGTGCCCTTGCGCACCACGCGCCGGGCCTGGCCCAGGGCGTCGATGCCGCCGGACTGCTCGGTCACCAGGACTCCGGACGGGCCGCGGGTGGCGTGCCGGATCGAGATCTGGCCGGCGGTGGCGGCGAAGAACCAGGCGAAGGACTGGTAGGCGCTGACGAACTGCTTGCCCTTGCTCCACAGGTGGCCCAGCTCCCGCTGGCCGAACTCGATGCCGCCGGCCGAGGCGGCGGTGACCACGCCGACGTCGAACTCCGGGAGCCGGTCCAGGTCCAGGCCGGCGTCGGCCAGCGCCTCGCCGGTGGCGACCAGGCCGAGCTGGGTGGCGCGGTCGGTCTGCCGGATCAGCCGGCCCGGGACGCGTTCGCGGGCCACGAACTCGGGGATCTCGGCGGCGAGTTTGGCCGGGTAGGCGGAGACGTCGAAGCGGGTCGGCAGGCCGATGGCGCTGCGGCCCTCCAGGGTGGCCTGCCAGTACTCTTCGACACCCAGGCCGGTGGGCGCGGCGATGCCGAGTCCGGAGATGACGGCGCGCGCCACGTCGAACTCGTCGGCGAAGTCCGCGGGGAAGGCCAGGGCGTCCGGCTCGTCGAGCACGCCGGTGTCGAAGTCCTCCAGCGCGACGCCGCCCGGCAGCGGGGCGCCGTTCAGCTCCAGCCCCCGGTCCACGTCCGCATCCACGCCCGCACGCGCACCCGCACCCGCAGCTCCACCCATATACGCACCCGCATTCACACCCACGACGCGCGTCATGACCGGCTCCTGGCGGTCGCGGCGGCCAGCACCATGGCGCTCTGGAACCCGCCGAACCCGCTGCCGACGCTGAGGACCACGTCGGTCCGCTGGTCGCGCGCGGTCATCGGGATGTAGTCGAGGTCCAGTTCCGGGTCCGGGTCGAACAGGTTCGCCGTGGGCGGCAGCACGTCGTATTCGATGGCCAGGGCGCACGCGGCGATCTCCAGCGCGCCGACCGCTCCCAGCGAGTGGCCGATCATCGACTTGATGGAGCTGACCGGGGTGCGATACGCGTGCGACCCGAGCGCGGTCTTGAACGCGGCGGTCTCGTGCCGGTCGTTCATCTGGGTGGCCGAGCCGTGCGCGTTGACGTAGTCCACGGCCGTGCGGTCCAGGCGGGCTTCGCGCAGCGCGGCGCGGATCGCCTCGGCCATCTCCCGGCCGTCGGGCTTCAGGCCGGTCATGTGGTAGCCGTTGCAGCGCGCGCCGTAGCCCTTGATCTCGGCGTAGACGCGGGCGCCGCGGCGGCGGGCGGCCTCGGTCTCCTCCAGGATCAGCACGGCGGCGCCCTCGCCGAGCACGAAGCCGTTGCGGCCGCGGTCGAAGGGGCGGCTGGCGTGCTCGGGGTCGTCGTTGCGCGGGGTGGTGGCGTGGATGGCGTCGAAGCAGGCGGCGGTGATCGGCGCGATCGGGGCCTCGGTGCCGCCGGCGATCATCAGGTCGGCGCTGCCCTCGCGGATCAGGTCGACGGCGTAGCCGATGGCGTCCAGGCCGGAGGTGCAGCCGGTGGAGACGACGGCGGCCGGGCCTTCGGCGCCGAGGTCGCCGGCGACCTCGGCGGCCATGGAGGAGGGCACGAAGTGGCGGTAGAGCTCCGGGACGACGTATTCGTGGTCCAGGTCCCATTTGCGGCCGGCGTCGCTGCAGACCACGTATTCGCGCTCCAGGCTGGTGGTGCAGCCCACGGCGGTGGCGATGGAGGTGCCGATCCGGGTGGGGTCCAGGGCGGCCGGGTCCAGGCCGCTGTCCTGCCAGGCCTCGCGGGCGCTGACCACGGCGAACTGGGTCGCGCGGTCCATGCGGCGGATCTCCTGCTGGCTCAGGCCGCAGTGGGCGGGGTCGAAGTCGACCTCGGCGGCGACGCGGGAGCGGAAGGGCGCGGCGTCGAAGTGGGTGATGGTGCGGGTGGCGGAGCGGCCCGCGATGAGCATGTTCCAGTAGGCCTTGACGCCCACTCCGCCGGGGGCGACGGCACCGATCCCGGTGATGGCCACTCCGCGGTTCACGGCCGGCCCCGGGGCGGGGCGGGCGGCTGGGGGCCGCCGGATGTCAGGTGGTTGGTCACGGGTGTCATCCCCTTCGCGCAAGCGGGCTCGAGGCGTTGTGCTGTCCGGATTGGGGGCATGCTCGGCGCAGCGGGTTGACGCGCCCTGGACCGGTGGTCGAGGGGCGGTGGAGGCGTGGTTGATCGTGCAGATCGGGGTACCGGCGCGGGGGTGGCGCGGACGCCGGCGCCGACAGCGAGACGCCAGCCGGCTCCTTCGACCGAAGGCGCCGGCTGGCGGGGGCCCGGGACGCCGTGGGGGATCGCGGCCGGGGGTCGTGCTCGCGCGTGGTGGTCGCGCGCCGGGTGCGGCGCTCTCGTGCGGTGCGCCACCTCGTGCGGTGCGGTGCTCCTGTGCGGTGCGGTGCTTTCGTGCGGCGCAGGGCCCTGATGCGGGGCAGTGCCCCGATGCGGCACAGTGCCCTGATGCAGTGCCCTCGCGCGGCACTCGCGCCTGGTGCTCGCGCGCCCCTGCTCGTCCGTCACGCGTCGTGCTCCGTGCTCCGTGCTCCGTGCTCCCGCGTCGCGCGCCCGCCGGAGCGAAGCCCGGACTCAGGTCAGCCGGCTCAGACCGGCAGCCGCTTCGCCAGCGCCTCAGGAGCGACGTCCAGCCCCGGATCGCCGCACAGGATCGCCTGTTGCAGGCGCTGGACGCGGGCCGACGGCTCGATGCCCAGTTCCTCGGTCAGGGTCTTGCGCAGGGTGTGGAACACCTCCAGCGCGCGCGAGCCGTTGCCGGAGCGGTAGAGCGCCAGCATCAGCTGCATGCACAGGTTCTCCTGCATGGGATGGCGTGCGGTCAGCACCCGCAGTTCGCCGATCAGCTCGCTGTGCCGGCCCAGGCGCAGATCCGCCTCGATGCGCAGCTCCAGCGCGCTCATGCGGGTCTCCTCCAGGCCCAGGACCTCGAGTTCGAGCAGCCGGCCGAGCTGGATGTCGACCAGCGCCGCGCCGCGCCACAGCTCCAGCGCGCGGCCCATCAGGTGGCTGGCGGAGCGGTCGTCGCCGAGTTCGAAGGCACGGCGGCCGGCCTCGACCAGGCGGTTGAACTCCATGACGTCGCTCCAGCCGGGCTGGACCTCCAGCAGGTAGCCGCCGTGGTGGGTGACCAGCAGGTCCTTGGCCTGCCGGTCCGGATCGTTGTGCAGCGCCGCCTCGATCATCCGGCGGACCTGCAGGATGTAGGTCTGCAGCGTGGTGGCCGCGCTGCGCGGAGCCGAGTCGCCCCAGACCTCCTCCATCAGCATGGGAACGGTGACGATGCGGTCGGCATGGAGGGCGAGCAGTGCGAGCACTTTGCGTGGCTTGTGCGCGCTCGGGACGACCGACATCCCCTGTTCCTCGACTACCAGCGGGCCGAGCAGTCCGACTTCCACTGTCTTCCCCCTTTCGGACGTTCGCGGTTTCCGATCGTTCGCCGATCGCCTGACCCCGGGATGAGTTTGGCTCGAGCATGCCCCGCCCGGCCGCCTGCGCCTAGTGACCCGGTCACGACCTGGCGTATGAAGAACTCACCCGGGCCGGGTGAGTCCGGCACGACGGCCCGCCGTCTGTGACCCTTGATATCAGGGTCCTGTAAATCTGGTGTCATGGTCGGGCCGCCCCTTCCGTGTCGCGTCATGTCGCGCCGCTGAGTGCTTCGATCAGCGCCTCGTCGAGCATGGTGTCGGCGGCGATGTCCATCGTCTGGCCGAACCCGGAGTCGCACAGCGCGACGCTGATCGTGTACTGCCGGTTCACCAGCCAGGTGCCGAAGCGCCATTCGTCGCCGGTGCCCGGGGAGCCGTCGGGCCGCAGCACCCGGGCCCGGGGGTCGCCGAGCCGGAAGCCGAACTCGGTGAAGCGGAACCGCAGCCCCTGCCCGATGGCCTTGCTGTAGGCCTCCTTCAGGGTCCACAGCCGGACCATGGCGCCGTTGCGCCGGGCCTGGGCGATGGTCTCCAGCATGGCCAGTTCGTGCGGGGTGCAGACCTGGGCCTCGATGCCCAGGCCGAGCATCGGCCGGTCGGCGGTCTCCACGTCCACCCCGATCCGGCCGGCCCGGGTCACGCCGACCACCAGCATGTCGTCGGTGTGGCTCAGGCTGATGTCGATCTGGTCGCAGCCGCGCAGGTAGGGCCGGCCGCCGGGCCGGTAGGCCAGGTCGATCAGCTCCGGGGTGGAGGAGATCACCGCGGCCGCCACGTGTTTGAGCAGCAGCCGGCTGGCCACGAACCGGGAGCGGGCCATGGCGTGCTTGAACTTGGTGTACCGCTCCCAGTCGTGGCCGATCAGGGCCTTGAGCCGGTCGTCGGACATGTCCTTGGGTTCCCAGTCCGGCAGCAGCCCGTAGGTCACCACCGCGCCGTGCTCGGCGAGCGTTCCGAGCACCGCGTCCCACGGGCCGTCCGGCCCCGGCACCTCGACCGGCCGCCCGGCCAGTGCGCCGGTCGCCGCGGTCCCGCGAGCGATCATGGGACGGCGGGCGCCGCGGCCAGCTGCAGACGCAGGAAGTCGGCGACGACGCCCGGCGTCACCAAGTACTCCAGCATGTCCCGCAGCGCGATCTTGCCGACCTCGGGGATCTGTTGCTCCAACCGGAACTTCAGCCGCATCAGCATGACCGAGTCGAAGCCCAGGTCGTTGCGCAGCGCGGCGTCCAGGCCGATCGGCGCGCCGGGTTCGGCCAGCACCTCGGCCACCGCGTCCAGCACGATCCGGGTGATCGGGTCGTCGGCCTTGCGGCCCAGCCCGACCCGTTCCAGCACCTCGTACAGCGCCGCGGCCGGCGCGTCCAGCGACCGGCACACCGGCAGGCACACCGCGCGGCCGTCGCCGAGCGCCTCCACGAGGCTGCTGAGCACCGGCCGCGGGCCGATCTCGACCACCGTGTCCGGCTCCTCCAGCAGCAGCAGGTCGGCCAGGGCCGCCTCGAAGCGCTCCGGCGCGGTGCGCAGCTCGATCCAGTAGGCGCCGTCCAGCAGCTCGCCGGACAGGCGGCGGCCCCGGGCGCTGGAGTAGAAGGGGGTCTGCGGGACGCCGGTGGGGGCCCGCTCGGCCAGCTCGGCGAACCGCTCGCAGGTGACCGTGCCGAAGCCGGCCACCAGCGGGGCGGCGTGCGCCAGCGGCAGCGCGCCGGCGGCCACCGCGGCCGCGAACTCGCCCAGGCCGTGGCCCAGCACCGCGCACGGCGCCAGGCCGAACTCCTGCAGGGTGCGGGCCAGCGCGTACTGGACGGCGAACAGCGCCGGCTCGGCCAGCCCGACGCTGCCGATCCGGTCGTCGCCGGCGACGATCAGGTCCAGCAGTTCGGCGCCGGTGTGCGGCTGCAGCGCGGCCGAGGCGGCCTGCAGGTGCGCGCCGTAGCGCTGGCTCTCCAGAACCAGCCGGGACGTCATCGCGGGGTATTGCGCCCCTTGTCCCGGGAAGACGAAGGCGGCCGAGGATGGCACGCCGGGTGGCAGGGTACCGGTCACGGACGGGTCCTTTCGTGGTACGCCGGATCGTCGTCGGCGGCGGCCCGGTAGCGCGCGTCCGGGGCCGGCCCGGCCGCCTCCAGCCGGTCGGCCAGGTACGCGGCCAGGTCGCCGATGGTGGGGTGGTCGAAGGCCACGGTGGCCGCCACCGGCAGGCCGAACCGGGCCTCGATGTCCCCGCACAGTCCGAGCGCGGCCACCGAGTCCAGGCCGAGTTCGAACAGCACCGCGTCGTGCGCGATGCCGGGGTGCCGCAGGTGCCGGGCCAGCCGGGTGCCGAGCCAGGTGCGCAGTGCCGCCTCGCGCCGCTCGCGCGGGACGGAGGAAGTGAGCATGCTGTCCTCCGATCGGTGGGCCGGCGCCCGCATCGCCGAGCCCCGGCGCGGGCCCCTGGCCCGGGCCCGGACCAGCGCCTGCACCGGCGGGTCTACGAGCTCGTACAACGCCTCGATGCGGCCGCCGAGGAACAGGTTCCGCACGGCGATCCGCTCGAGCTTGCCGCTGGTGGTGCGGCGCACGGTCCCGGGCCGCACCAGCACCACGCCGCCGGTGCGCACCGCGAAGTCCTCGGCCACCCGCTCGCGCACCGCCACGGCCAGCTGCGCGAAGTTCGGCGAGGCCTCGCCGCGGCGGCGCCCGGCGGCGCGCACCTCCTGCACCACCACGATCTGCTCGGGTTCCTCCTCCGGTTCCACGGCGAAGGCCACCCCGGCGCCGAAGGCGGCGCTGACCCGCTGCACGGAGCGTTCGACGTCCAGCGGGTGCAGGTTGCGGCCGGCCACGATGATCAGCTCACTGAGCCGCCCGGTGACGTAGAGCTCGCCGTCGGCCAGCAGCCCGAGGTCGCCGGTGCGCAGCCAGTCGGTGGCGCCGGCCTCGACGCTGCCGTGGAAGGTGTGGGTGGTGCCGGGCGGGCGGCGCCAGTAGTCGGCGCCGATGCTGGGGCCGCGCAGCCAGATCTCGCCGACGCGGCTGGCGTCCAGCGGCTCGCAGCTGTCCGGGTCGACGATCCGGACCTCCAGATCGCGGACCGGGCCGGCGCTGGACAGGCTGCGTTTGGCCTTGCCCGCCACGGCCGGCCGCACCTTGCCGCGCTCCAGGTCGCCGCGGTCCACCTCCAGCGTCGTCTCGTGGGTGCCGGGCTGCGTACAGGAGACCATCAAGGTGGCCTCGGCCAGGCCGTAGGCGGAGCGCAGCGCGGTGGAGCGCAGGCCGTTGCGCGCGAACCGGTCCTGGAACGCACGCATCGTGGAGGCCCGCACCGGCTCGCCGCCGTTGACCGCGATCTGCCAGCCGCTCAGGTCGAGCTGGTCGGCGTCGCGGTCGCGGATCCGGTCCACGGCCAGCTGGAAGCCGAAGTTGGGGGCGCCGGAGACCTGCACCTGGTAGTCGCCGATCATCCGCAGCCACCGCGCGGGGTCGCGGACGAACGCCTCCGGCGTCATCACCACGGCGGTGGCGCCCAGATACAGCGGATGCAGCAGCTGGCCGACCAGTCCCATGTCGTGGTGCATGGGCAGCCAGCCGCCGAAGACAGAATCAGGGCCCGTATTCAGGGCCCGCCGGATCGCCGCCTGGTTCGCCAGCAGGTGCCGGTGCTGGATCACCACGCCGCGCGGCACCTGGGTGGAGCCGGAGGTGTACTGCAACAGAGCGGTGTCGTGGCCGCTCAGGGCCGGGGTCCGCCAGTCCGCGGCGTCGGGGGTGTGGCCCTGGTCGAGCAGGGTGTCGACGGCGACGCAGTCGACGTGGCCGTAGCCGCCCATGGCCAGCACCTTGCTGGCCTCGCCGGCGTCCTGCGCGCCGGTGAGCACGGCGCACACCGCGGCGTCGCGCCCGAGAGCCAGGACCCTGCGTTCCACGTTCGCCGCGCCGCCCAGCGCCGGCGCCGGCACCGCGGTGATCCCGGCGTACAAGGAGCCCAGCATCGACACCGCGAAAAGCCGGGCGTCCCGCTGCTGGATCAGAACCCGTTCCCCGACCCCGTATCTCTCCCCCAGCCACCCGGCCATCCGCCGGGCGTCCCGGTCCAGTTCGCCGTACCGGACCGGCCGCGCCCCGTCCTCGCCGACTACGATCAATGCGCAACGGTCTGCTCGCTCCGCTCCCCAACGTGCGATGACCTCGGTAAGGTTTCCGTATCCAGACATGTCAATTCCCCTCGAGCCCCGCCGACCGCTCATCCGTGAACAATTCGGGGAACTACTTGATCCGCAGTCTGCTCGCGGGGACTCGAACGAGCCTCGAACAGATCTTGGGGAGAAGACGAGCCCGACTGGACGGCGCCCGCCGGCGCTCCCGGGCACCGCCCTGGCCAGCGCAGGTTTCGCGCCATGCCTGATATCAAGGCGCCGTTATGAGGTTTTCACGACTTCGAATGCGGCCTTCTTCCTTCCAGTCGGGATCAGTAAGATGCCCGGTCACGCCATGATCGCGGAGTTTTCCGCAGGCCAGGTCACGGTGGGGGTCCGCGTGACGGTGCGGGTGTGTGGGTGTTCATTACTTCCCGCGTCTTATTCAGCGCTTCGGCACTCGGTCCGAACTCGCGCCGCGGCTGACGGAAGGTGCAGCACCGGCACCGGCGGTGCTCATGCGCGCCGCGAGCTCGCCGGCGGTAAGCGACTCAGCCGAGCCGCAACCCGGGGTGGTCGGGTGAGTCCGGGTAGGTGTCGCGGGCGGCGGCGGTGAGGGAGCGCAGGGCGCGGACCAGGCCGGCGCGGTCCGGGGCGGGGAGGTGGCGCACCAGGGCCGCGATTTCGGCGTGGCGGCGGTCCATGACGGTGCGGACCAGGTCGCGGCCCGCGGGGGTGAGGGTGATGAGCTGCTCGCGGCGGCTGTCCGGATTGGGCTGGCGGGCCAGGAGGCCGGCGGCGGCCAGGCGGTCGGCCATGCGCAGGGCGGTGGAGGGGTTCACGCCGAGCTCGGCGGCCAGGTCGGAGAGCTTCAGGGGGGCGCGGTCGGCGAGGACGACGAGGGTGCGGAGCTGGGGCAGGGTGAGGGTTTCGTCGACGTCGGTCAGGGCGCGCACGGACAGGGCCACGATCAGGCGGGATGCGGCCAGGAGGGATGCTGTGACTTCTTGCGCGGCGGTGTCGGTGCCGTCGGCAGCGGCAGCGGCAGCGGCTGTGTCGTGGGCATCAGCGGCGTCAGCGAGATCAGGGCTCCCGACGTAATCAGCGGCGCCCGCGTGATCGGCGGCATCGACCAGCTCAGCGGCGCCGGCGCGGTCGGCGACCAGGCCGCGCGCGCCTCGGTCCGAGCGCCTGTCGGTCTGCACGGTGTGAAGCTATCGCATCGGGGGTGAGATTGCCTCCGCAGATCGAACCATTGCATAATGCAAGAGTTGGCGGCGGCAACAGCGAAGCGGAGCACGGGAGGCGTCGACGTCGTGGACTCACCGATCGAGCAGGCGTACTCGTTCTTATGCCGGGGATGTGGTCACGCGTGGAGCGCCGACTACGAGATCCGGCGGGTGTATGACAGCCGGGGACTGATCCAGTCCGCCTTCTTCCTCGACGGATCCCGCACCCCGTCGCCGCTGACGCAGGGGCGGTGCGTCCACTGCGGCGGAGTGCACCTCCAGGTGACCGCACACACGCGGGGGCGGCGCTCGCGCGGCGGCGCCATGATGGAGATGACTCCTTAGGCGCGAGGAAAACAGGAGGTCGAGAGATGTCCGGTACGGAACTCCTCACCGCAGGCCGCTACGGCTATGCCGATCGGCGGATCCATCGCGACGACTTCGCCGCCCAACTGGCCGTGCTGCTACCGGCCGAAGACGCCGAACGGGTGCCGGCGGCGATGCCGGTCGACGCCGAGGACCTGGCCGCGGCCGCGAAGACATGCCGCCATCTGGCCGACCGCTATCCGGGCGAACCGCTGGGACGGGTCGCCGACCAGATCGCCTACCGGCTGGAGCACCCGATGACCCGCCCCGGAGCACTGGTGCTCTACGCGGCCTGCCTGCTGTGCCGGGAGCAGGAAGCCCTGGCCCGCCGCGAGAGCGCGACGACGGTGGCGGCGACACTGGAGTGCCGCGCGGCGGGCAAGGCCGCCGATTCGCTGGAGGGCACCGCGACGCAGACGCTGCGGTACACGGTCAAGACCGCGATCGACGGCGATTTCGTGCGGGACGCGCGACAGCTGAACGCGGCGGCGATGCGGGCGGGGTCGGCCGCGGTTTAGCGGAGG